>FO203512.1:2203191-2517933 GCA_000967895.1 Oleispira antarctica RB-8 | reverse complement strand
TTGCTAATGCCGAACTTGATGAGAACAAAAAGCTTAAAAATCTGTTGGCAATACCTATCAACGACAACAAAAATGAAGACGCTGTGCCAGTTGAGAGCTCTGGAAATATCGCTGATAATTCGCAAAAAACTGAAAATGACACGGTTGAGGATAGCGTTGCTGTGGATGAGATGGCTGCAAAGGAAGGTATCAAAGCCAAGCCAGCCTTTAAGATTAAATTAGATTCTTTTAATCTCGCGAATACCGCTAAAGTATTTTTTATCGACCAAAGTGTTAGTCCTGTTTATCAGCAGAATATTTCTATTAATAAACTGACCGCTGGTCCATTCGATACTGAAAATCCTGAGCAGGAATCTGTTATTACACTTGCAGGTAATAGCGACCGCTATGCAACGTTCTCTATCATTACAAAGGCAAAGCCGTTCTTAGAAAAACCAACGTATAAAATAGACGGTGGTTTAAAAGAGTTAAGTTTGCCTGGATTGTCCTCCTATATTAAGCAAGCTTTGCAGTATGAAATAGAAAGTGGTCAATTAGATCTGGATATCGATATGCAGCTAATAGGCACTGACGTCGATGGCGAAGTTCAGGTGATGTTAAGAGGCATAGAGTTAGCGGCCGTTGATGATTTTGAAGTATCAAGCCTTAATGGCCAAATTTCAGTACCACTTAATATGGCTTTAGGCATGTTGAAAGACGGTGATGGTAATGTTGAATTAAGCTTACCCATTACGGGAGATACTCGCAGCCCGAGTTTCGGATTGTCTGGTTTCTTAACGCTACTTGTGAAAAAAGCGACCTTGCTTGGAGCGCGAGATTATTTAGTCACGACCTTTGTACCTTATGCTCAAGTGGTTAACGTTGTGGCACTGGCCGGAGGATACGCGCTTAAGGTTAGAGTTAATGACTTACCCTATCTTCCAGAAGAGACTGATTTGCAGCCAGAGCAAGAAGAGTTTTTAAAACAGTTTTCAGCCTTATTGAAAGATCGTGATAGCACTCAGGTTAGGTTATGCGCTGTCGCCACTGCGCAAGATATTGGCAAAGAGCCAGGAAGTGATTTATCCAGTCTTGAAGATAGAAAGCGTTTAACAGAGATATCAAGAGAGCGAGTGAGTATTTTTAAAGCTTACATGATTGAGGAAGAAAACATTCCATCATCACGCCTGCTGTTATGTACGCCACAAATCGACTCCAGTATTGGTGCAGTCCCTAGACTTAGTTTTAGAACTTGATCTAAGCCAATATGGCTAATGAAAAGAAAAGGCCGCATCTATAATTAGAAGCAATAGATACGGCATTGTTCTATTGGTTCAAGCTGTAAATAAGATAAGCAATTAATGCGCACCAAAATAAAATACCCACGATAAAGATCACCAGCGCAGTAAAGTGATGATCTTCTTCTCTTGGTTTTATACCTTTAAGACGCATGGTGAGTTGTGCGGTAAGGTTTACCGAAGCGATATTGGCAATTAATAATAATGCTGCACCTTTAGCTTCTGGGTAAGCGCCGATGCCCAAACAAATTCCCAGCGTTACGGTTGGTGGTAGCAAAGCAACAGCGACCATTACACCCACTAGAACAGATGAAACACCGGTAGTAATAGACAGTGCAGCTGCTGCGCCCGAGGCTAAAGCAAGGGCTAAACCATCAAGTCCCACGGTTGTTCGAGTGAGTAATTCAGGTGTTAGCACAAGGTCTGGATAAAATAGCGATAAAACAATGGATATGCTTAAAGCAAATAAGATACCGACCGCGAGGGTGCGAAGCGCATTTAATATGCCATTAATTTGCCCCAGCGTAGTTGATAACGATAAGGCTAAGTTAGGCCCCAAAAGAGGCGCGATCACCATTGCGCCAATAATAACGGCGACGTTATTTTCGATTAAACCAATGGCGGCCACAATCGTACTTAGAAAAACCAGCATCATGTAGTGACTATCAAGCTTGCCCTGGACTTTTAGCTGGCTCAGTAGTGCTTCTCGTGAAATCGTTACGTTACTATTGGTGCTTTGATTTTTCTCGTAAGGCAGCGCAATGTCTAATGTGGAAGCCAAAACGCGGAAATTACTTTTTCCTTTCATTAATTTTTGCAGTTGGTCGAGAATTTTTTGTGATTTGGCTTTATCAACTAAAATTTTAATGGCTATTTGCTTGTCACTGGAGCTGCTAACCCAATAATCGCTGGCTTCGTGCTGTTTAGCGATACGGGTAATTGCATCTTCATTGGAGGGTGGGGCAATGACTTCGATAGTGATCATTCTGAGACGAAATTCCGATTATGTACAAATGCCTCAGCCTAGCATTAATTACTTTCAATTAGAATTGTCACTGGGCAGTGAGTATAAACTTTCAACCAATTTAAGAGTTAAAGTCTTCATCATAGATACTCATGCAATTTCTTCCTGCTGATTTAGCTTTATATAATTGTTGATCGGCCAATTTAATGATATCTGAAGGTGTTTTGGCATCTTTAGCTGTCAATACAGCGATTCCTATGGAAATTGTCACATGGTCACTCGTTTCAGAAGATTCGTGCAATATATTCAATTGTTCAATCTTTTTAAGTAAGGCTTGAGCAATTGCAATCGCACCTGCACGATTTGCTTCAGGAATCAGTAACGCAAATTCTTCTCCTCCATAGCGTGCGGCTAAATCTTGAGGGCGTTGAGCGCAAGAACTGATTTCAGTTGCTATTTTTTGTAAGCAAAAATCACCTTCTACATGACCATACAAATCGTTAAATTTTTTAAAGTGATCAACATCGATCATCAGTAGTGATATATAAGAATCATTACGTTGTATGCGTTTAAATTCGTTGTTTAAAATAGAATCGAAGTGTCGTCGGTTTGCTAACGTTGTTAATGAATCAGTAAGTGATAGCTGTTCAATGCGTTTTTTATCGCTAATGTCGACGGCAATGAGAACAAAGTTATTTTTATTATCAGTATTACTATCTTCTTTTTCTATCGATACGTCTAACCAGAGTGTTTTTCCTTTTATATTATGTATGACTAATTCGCCTGACCATTCATTTTTTTCTGTTAATGCTTGCTGCATGATCCGGAAATTAGGACAGTCTGGCGTATCAAGTAAGCTATCAAAGCGTTTACCTATTAATTCAGAAGAGGTTCGGCTGCATGTATTACATAAAGCTTTAGAGACTTCCAGAAATTCTAAGTCGGGAGATAGAATACAAGCATTTACATAGTCGTCGATCACCTTTAAATAGTGTTTCATCGATTGATTAACGGTTTGTAATTTATGTGTTTTATCTTGAATATTTTCTTTAAGACGTAAATTATTAATCCATAAAATAAAAGCAATTAGGGTAAGAGTAAGAAACACGAGAACAGCGCCTTTGACCCAGGTTTTTTCTGGCATCGAATTATTACTGTAATATTGATAATTAATACCGTCAAAATTAGCAGTTGGGTCCACTAAACCTAGTCGTTTGTAAGTATCAGCAATTCGGAGAAAGCGGTTAGTACTAAAGTATCCTAAGTCAACAATGTTGGCTTGTATAAGATGAGCGGCCGTTTTAGCTTCGTATTGTAAGTGGGCTTTGGTTTTGTGCGTTGCTAGATTTTCTTGGATCCAGTCAGCCATTTCTTCTTGGTTAGCAATCGCATAATGCCAGCCTTTAATGGCGGCGCGACGAAATGCCAGAGCTTGTTGCTGATTGTTTTTTAGATATTCTTCTTCAACAAAAATCATATCTCCGTAAAAATCAATGCCGTAGTTGGAAGGAGACATGATATTAATAGGGATGTTTCTTTCTTTGAAATAAAATGGTTGATTTGTAATGTAGGCAGACATTGCATCAATTTTATTATTGATTAAGTCATCGTTATTGAACGATTGAGGAATGTATTGGTAATCTTTGGGTGCTAAACCAACTTCTGTAAACATTGCTCTTAGAACCGCATCGTCAACATCACGCTGATACATAACCTTTTTGTTTTTTAATGCAAGAGGATTAATAATATTGCTAGATTTTAATGTGAGCAGTATAAGAGGGGAGTGTTGAAATATTGTCGCAAGAATAACCGGTTTTTGCCCCTTCATTCGAGCTAATACTAAGCTGGAGTCGGATATCCCATATTGGGCATCACCACTTAATACGATATCAAGAGGTGTTCGCTTAGGATCTACTTCCCTAATTTCAACATTTAAGCCTTCTTCAGCAAAATATCCTTGAGATTGAGCGGCATAGAATCCGGCAAATTGGAATTGATGCTTCCATTTGAGTTGTAAAACGACATGTTGATTGGCCAGCACAGGTTGAAATACTAATAATGCGAATAAAGTGCAAAATAATTTAATGACAATGTGCTTTCTGGTTGTTTTTGCAATAACCACAGATACCTGAGTAAACGTAAGTAATTTGTATAAAGTATGGTCAACAAATTCATATTTTCCAGTGGTATAGAAAAATTAAAGTGCAGCAATGGGACTTAAAGATACCTTAAGATGCTTTAAGGGTTTTTGAAAAGACCCGCATAATATAATGACTATTCAATGGACTTTGATTTTCATGTTTAAAGCCCAGCTGAATTTAGTTTTAGTTAGTATCGTTTAAGTTAGAGTTTGTAGGTACATCTGCTCGGCCATGTCGATTAAATTCTCGTCGGGGAAGTGATACAGCGACGTTAATAAACCATTAAAAATCATCTCTGCTTGCAACGCTTTTAATCGTGGCTGATTGACATTGTGGCGCGCGTAAAGCTGCTCGATAAGGTCGACAGTTGATGTTTTGTAGTACTCACAGCTTTCAGCAATGTCTAAGTCATTGTATCGGTATTCACGATAGGCCAGCTGAAAATGGCAGCCATAAAACCGATCTTGGCCAAAAGCAGAGCGTACTTGTTGAAAACGCTGGTGTATTTTTTCTTCTAAACTCAGCGCATCGTCTTCAATAATAGCCTGTAATCTGGTAAGAGATTGAGCGCTAGAATAGTTCAGAACCGCTGCGATTAATATTTCTTTAGTGGAAAAATATTTATAAATAGTCGCCTTCGATAGCCCCGTCGCTTTCGTCACTTTATCCATGCTGGTGCCTTGAAAACCAGACTGGCTGAACAGGGTGAGCGCGGTTTCTAATAAATGTTTTTTCTTATCTTCACGTTGAGCCATAAATACAGCCTTTGCCATTATCTGATATGTCACTTATGGCTGGAGGATAACACAAATCATCTGTTGACTAAACTAAACTGTTTAGTTTAGTCTTGCGGCACATCAAAGTTCATAGGAAATATCATGCAGAACCTTCTCGCCACCTTTACGCATTGGCGTCCGAGTGAAAAATCATTCGTTAACTACCTGTCTATTGTCGCGGCAATCTACCTTATTTGGCTTGGCAGCCTGAAAATGACGGTCTCTGAAATAGCCCAAATTAACTATTGGTTGGGCGCGAGTCCTTTATTTTCACCCATTTTGTCTTGGCTTGGGGTGCAAACGCTTGCAGCTTTGATGTTGGTTATTGAAGTTTCGGCAGGGGTTTTCATTTTATTAGGCATGTCTAATGCTCGCCCAGTATTTACCCGTTTGGGCTTGCTCGGTTCGGCGCTTGCCGGCGTTATGTTCTTACTTAACTTTACCTACCTTTTTACTAACCCAATTTGGGTTGATGAGTTGGGCGGATTTCCTTATTTAAAAACAGGTTTTAACATTGTTAAATACCCTTCAATGTTTGTGGTCGTGGCATACATTGCGATTTTCCATTTAGAAAAAATCAAACCTAATTATTCATTAGAACGTTTTAAAAGTGCCTTAACGGGGCTGGCGTTTGTTGGCGTGATTATGATTATGGGGTGGATTGGCGCGCTGAAATTTGTGCAATACGAAGCAGAAGGTATCTACGGTTTGATGTCGACCAATATTTTATTCAGCTGGATGTATGATGTTTGGAGTGTGCAGGGCGCGTCTAATGTTATTGGCGTTGTTGAATTAACATTCTTGGCATTGCTATTGGCTTTTCCGTTTAACCGAACATTGGGTCGGGTTGGGGTATTGGGGATTGTTGCAACGACCTTGGGTACTCAAAGCTTTTTAGTGTCGCTACCTGGTTGGAATGAATCGGCCTACTTTCCCCTAATTAACGAAAGAGGGGTGTTTTTCATCAAAGATCACTTCTTAGTCGCGTGTTCTTTAATCTTAGCTTTTCGTTACAGCGAAAAATAATAGCAATGGGCGCTGTTACTGCGTATCGTTTTGAGTGATGAGTTACCGTATTTTTTTACGAATCTAAAATCAAAGAGATATGTTATGCAGCGTCCGACTAAAGATCAGATTAGAGAGCTCCCTTTGTATACGGGTCTTGATCTTTTAAATATAAAAATTATCGAAAATGAAATTGATGCGGCAGAAGCATTAACCGCATTAGAAAATGAGGTCTGTTTAGGATTCGATACGGAAAGTAAGCCTATTTTTATTAAAGGCGATGTGAGCCCTGGGCCAACGTTGATTCAGTTGGCGACTGAGTCAAAGGCGTATTTATTTCCAACTCGATTTCCTGCGGCGGTATCTTCAGCGAGAAAGATATTAAGCAATCCCAATATAAAAAAGGTTGGGTTCGGAATTAAAGACGATAACAAAGAGCTGCGCAGTAAGCTCAATATTCATATCGTCAATACCGAAGATTTATCGATTAAGTTGAAACACTTAGCAGGAGAGAAGAATACGATAGGCGCGAGGGCAGCGGTAGCCATGGTGCTGAAAGCTCGTTTAGGTAAGGGCGCCCAGAAATCAAACTGGGGTGCTTATCCTCTTAAAGATAATCAAATAGTATATGCAGCCAATGATGCGCACTCTGCAATTTGTATTGAGCAATCATTGCTTAAAAATACATGATAATTCAGAAGTTTGACTATCCACGTGATCAATCGCCCCCGCAATATATCCCGGCTCGGTTTGTGAAAACTCTGAGCCAATTAAGCCTAAGCTCAATCCTCTCAATTCAGTTTCAAATTTCTCCTGATTAAAATGCGCATGCTGTGAAGGTTCATTTATATCGGCGGCGCTGGCTATGAATGTGTTACTGGCCCAATCAACATAATGCGTACTAATAGGCGATAGCGCCGCTTCTCCAAATAATTGACCCAGCTGAGCGACACAGGCATTAATCATGGTTTGTTCATCTAAAGACTGCCTGTTAATTGCAGGTACGCCAATAAAACCAAACAAAGCGGCAGGGCTTCCTTTGGTATCACTAGAGCCGTCAGCACCACTGGCATCGTTGATTTCAACCATAGGACCAACGCGGCTAAAACCTTGCCCCGATAAACCGGCGTCACGCCAAAATGCGGTTTTATAAACCGCAACAAACTTAGCCTGCGCCGACATCCACGTTTGCTGAACCTGCAAGTGCGCGATTAACGCATCGCTTAATACACAATGATCAGCCGCTAACAATAAAGGCGCTATCTTGCGTGGCGGCATCGCTAGCCATAAATTCGCGCACGATAATGTATCGCCGTTATTCAGCTGAACCTGCCAAAGATTATCTAGTTTAGTCATGCTCTTAACAGGGGAGTTTAATAAAATGCGTTCTTGAGGCAGCGTATTTTGTAATGCGGTAATCACCGCACCCATGCCGCCTACTACTCGATGCGATAACACAGTTTCTTGATTGCGCTCGCGCTGCGTCGGACTGTTTGGCCCCGCCTGATAGACATAATCGCCTTGAGTATATTGCGCAAAACTATCGATATTTAATTCAGCCAGCAGCGTTTTAACACTGCGCTGGTGCGGCCAAAACCAGGTTGGGCCTAAATCTAAACCTTGCTCTGTGCTTTTAATGCGCCCCCCTAATGTGGCTTGGGCTTCAATTAACTTAAAATCTAATTTGCGCTTCGCCAATTGGTTAGCCATAACGCAGCCGCTAATACCGCCACCAATAATTAAATGTTCTGAAAAGTTCATAAATCACACATCATAAATACGTTCGTTAATGCATTGTACTGTATATGGCGAGGTAAATAGTGAAGTAAATAGTGAAGTAAGTAGTGAATTAAACTGTGAAGTGAATGCAGCGGAAAAATTTAGTCGCTACACGTATATACCGTGTAAAATATCTTAAATAAGATTGTCTGCCCCCCAGAGGAAGTTATCCATGAGTAAGCATGTACGAGATTTACTTTTTGAATTTGAAGTTCAAAGCGAAATAGAAGAGCACTTCCGTTTGCACGTTTTAAAAGTGACACTGAATGAGAATGATGAAGCGGAGGAATTTGGAAACGCTTTGCCCGTGACGAAAATTGAAATCGACTCACAAAGCGAAGAATGTTTACTTCACTTCGATGAGCAATCGACCGACTATGTCACCATCGCCGAAGCAAAGAGCATTTTGATTGATAACGTTCTGGGCTATGAAGTATTTGCAGCAGAAGAAAAAGAGCTCGATGATGCGCACGTAAGATTAGACACGCCGCTAATAGGCTTTGGCGAAAATGCAGAGCTCAAATGTTTCTTTGTGGTTTGCCAAACTGAATAAAATATCGTATCCCGCGCCCCACACCTTCAACGCTGAGGCAACCTTTCGTGACTAAATCACCTAGGTCACGAGTTGCGGTTGCTTTTGCGCACTTCGCTAACGCTGCGTATTTTTGAGCGCTAATGCCGTTTGGAAAACCTTCTTTTCCTGCTTTAAATATTTTATTCACAGCAGTGACTTGGCGCGGCGAAAGGTCGGTATGTTTATGGCGCTGCCAAAACTGAGTTTTCTGGAAGATAACTTCCATTTTAGATTCAGCATCTTTTTGAGCAGCCATCAGCGTTTCGATAAACCAAACTAACCAAGGTGTGATATCCAAAGCACCTTTATTATTTAGCTCATCGGCATCACAGCAGCTGGCTTGATTTAAGTGCTGGTAATAGTCTTTTTTGTTTTTCTCAATGTGCGTCGACATGCTCAAAACTACAGGCGCACCTAAGTCTTGTGCTAACGCATATTCGATAATCGCGCGACCTATACGACCGTTACCATCATCGAAAGGGTGTATCACCTCAAACCACAAGTGAGCGATACCTGCGCGAATAACGCCAGGGATAGGTTGAGAGTTAGAATTATTAGAGAAGCTGTTATTAAACCAATCTAAAAAGGCAGTCATGAGTTGATCAAGGTCTTTACTATCAGGTGCTTGATAGTGCACGCGTTTATAGCCCTTATCTTCAGAGGAGTGACCTGAAACAATTTGCATAGGCTCTGGGCTATTACGCCATTGGCCAACAGTTAAGACAGAATGCAATATGCTGTCTTCAAAGCCGACTAATACCATCTTATGCCAATTAAATAACAGCTCTTTACTTAACGGCTTATGAAAGTTTTTCCGCACATCCACAATTAGTGCTGCTAAACCTTCTGCTTTGGTGTCGGCAACATTAATAGGGGTAGGAGTGAGGTTAAGATAGTTCTGCAGCGATGAACGAACGCTGGCAGGGTTAAGGTTCTCACCTTCGATAAGACTGGTATTGATGGCTTCATCAACCATTAAATCGAGTTGAGCGGTCAGTGCATCATCGAAGTCGGTGTTTAATAGGTTGCCTGATATCTTTGCAGTCTGCTTAGCGTATTGGTAGGCCAAGGTAGAGAGCTTTTCGCTATCGTAGATAAAGTTGGGCCATTGTTGGTGTTGCCAGATGTAGTTCACTTCTTTACCAGCCTAGAGTTACCTGAAATGTCACTTGAGCCGTAAATCATTGGTTTGCGGCTCATTATTGTGGGCTATTTGATGCGAAAAGACAATGTTTGCGGCTCATTGTGCTTTTTATGTACCTTTGGCCGCTAGTAGATGATCAGAAAGTTGGGTGTTTATAGTTAATAGCAATGTCTCTATTTCATGATATGTCGGCCTAAATAGTTTTGTTGAGTATTTTTTATCCTAGTAATATCATAAACAGATACATGCTAACTTCTGGGAAATCAGAGGGAAATTAAATATCTTCTTTTATCTCATGTAGAATGTTTAAAAACATTTTTATAAATGGCTAATAATACAGGCGAATTGGTGATAGATGAGTAAGTCGAGAATATTTATAGGGTCATCAGTAGAGAGCTTACCCATTGCTGATGCGATCGCTGAAAATCTAGAGTTCGATGCAGAGGTTACTATCTGGCGAAGTGGTACATTCGACTTATCTAGTAATACATTAGATGACTTAATTTTAAAGTCTAAATCAGTCGATTTTTCTGCTTTTATATTTTCTCCTGATGATCTAGTTATTATGCGCTCTAGGGAGCAATATGCTGTTCGTGATAACGTACTTTTTGAGTTAGGATTGTTTATAGGGGCGATAGGAAAAGAACGATGCTTTATCATAAAGCCCAGAGATGTTGAGTTACATTTTCCAAGTGATTTGCTTGGTATTACTCCAACTGATTATGATTCCAATCGGTCGGATGGTAATTTAACATCGTCACTTACCTATGCTTCAACACAAATTAAACGCGAAATTGCTAAAAAGGGGACGTTTAAAGAAATTGTCACATCAAAGGTACAAAAGCTCGATATAAATAATGTATTAAGCGATGTCTCAGTGACAGATCTCATTATTTTAGGCTCCTTACTTGAAAGCTATAATAATGATGTAGAAGGTTGTACTAGCTGGGACTTGGCTAATAAGCTACAGCATCACCTTTCAGGTCCAGCTTCAAATCTCTCAATTGTTAAACTACAACGGGTCGGTTTAATTGCAAAAGAGAATAGTAGCGATTTAAATGGTAATGAGTATTTTACATACAGGCTTACGGATTATGGTATTGATATTTGTTTAAAAAATGAAGGAAAAATAAGTAGCTTATTTGCTCCAAAGTCTCAGCAGGGTTTTTTACAACAATCACCAAACCTATAAGTACTAGTTGAATATCTAATGAGTGAATGAATGTGTTTAGTGTCTAATTTGACATTGTTTTTGGCTAAGTCTACAGCTTATTTATTTCACCCATAAAAAAACCGCTCTCCCTTTTCATCGTTAGACTTTCGTCATCGGAATCAAGGGAAGCGGTTTTTTTAAGCAATCAGTAATCTAAATTTTCGTATCAGTCAGTAGAAGCCGATCAAATCGGAGAGCTGCATGCCTCAACTAAGCTTAGTCAAAGTAAATCCACTCATCGTCATCCATCTTTTGTGCGTCTTTCTAATATTTTGTTCTAGTCACTCATTTTGCTCTTAAGAAAGAGCCTAGCTCATACTCAACTTAATTCAAGTGAAGTACAGCTAGGCGCAATCTCTCTCTTTAGCAGTTATTAAACAGCTTTAAGAGGAATTGCTGGACGCGCTAGGTCTTCAGACGGTGGCGCGAAGCTTGTTAGGTTAATACCATCAACCGCTTCTTTGTACTCAGCAATCGTTGGGAAACGGCCTAGGATAGAAGCCAATACAACCATTGGAGTTGAACCTAGTAGAGATTCACCTTTCTTCTCAGTAGAGTCTTCAACAACACGGCCTTGGAAAAGACGAGTAGAAGTAGCTAATACAGTATCACCAGCTTCTGCTTTCTCTTGGTTACCCATACATAGGTTACAACCAGGGTGTTCTAGGTACATGATGTTTTCGTACTTAGTACGTGCTGCTTCTTTTGGATGTGAATCATCGAAAGTGAAACCAGCGTATTTCGATAGAACTTCCCAAGTACGTAGGTGGCGCTACCATTTCGATTGCTGATTTTTCTTTGGCGGGGCAATTGAGTGAAGTGGTTAGGAGCAGCCACTTAAGAGATAAATTACTGGCGCTGCCTCATCTGGCTAAATGGCTAAAACTTATGCAGGGTAATTGAGGTTAATAATGCCTCGTTATAATTTGGTACAAGGGTCAGTAGGCTGTAATGATCCTGATTGAAAGTTTGATAATAATACGAGCCTTAAAATCAATTAAAATGACCGATAGATAAGCCTATTGTTTTTGTTAACTCAGGCTCGGTATACCCCCTTATATTCTCTAAAACAGATATGCCAGAAGAGCTGAAGAATAATAGAGCGCTGAAAACTGGCTAAAGCCCGTCTTGTATCGGTTTAATGTTGATTTTAATGTTCAATCGTCAGAGGCAATCATGATCTCGCTGACCAATAGCCTCGGTAGAAAGTCATACCTACTCAAGAAATGCTGTTACGATCTACCTTCAAAAAACTATTCCGATATTTAAGTGGGGTTTGCCCGACCCACTTTTTAAATGCTCGAGTGAACGCGCTGTGCTCGGAAAAACCCAGCATCAAACTAATTTCAGTCAAACTCAAGTCGGGGTTTTTGATGTAACGAATTGCAAGCTGGTATCTCAATTCATCCAAAAGGTTTTGATAGCTGCGCCCACGCTCACTCAACTTCCGATAAAGACTGCTCTCAGAAATCCCTAACTTCCCAGCCAGCCACTTCATGCTGAGTTGGCCAACCTCTAAGCCATTCAGTATGTGCTGCTGTATGTCCTTAAGAAATTCATCCGGTTTAGGCAACGTAGCCAGTATCGATTCTGCTTGCTGCTCCAGAATCAATCTAAGTTGAGGATTACTGTTATCAATCGATAGCTGCAGCATACTTAATGGCAACTTCATCGCCAATACGTCGTCGGTAATGACCACAGGGCAGCCTAATAATCTCTCATATTCTTTCTGCTCGTCAACAGGAATCCCCGCTAGCTCCACTTCTAACGGCGTAAATGTTTGAGTACCAATAAGCTTGCGGATAAAAGCCAGGGTTCCTGATACCACCACATCATTGGATAATACAGTTGACTCATTACCACTGCCTTCCCAGCCGATATAGATATGGTCTTGTTTTATTTTCACCCAAGAATGGGACAAATTTTGTAGCAGTGGTTCAAAGCGCTGCAACCGTGCAACGGCTTCAACTAGGGAATCACAAGAAGCCGCCAGATATCCCAAAATACCGGCATCTTGGATTTCGCCTCGCATACCAATCTGGATACCCAGCGCAGGTATCGGGTGAAGTGTCGCGAGCTCTTCCAGTAAGCCCCACCAATGCTCGATACTGATGCGATCAACAGACTTTGCTGCTTCGATGCGAGAGCGAAAATCAGCGTTAGCAATGCCTTCTTCGTCAATATAACGCAGCAGAATATTTAATATCTGGGAAGAAACTTGAATCGCAGCGGTCATTCGTTATGCCTGACTGAAAATGTCAAATACTATACGTTCCGGTCAAGACGCAATCAAGAGACAGAGTCATAATTACTGCAGTTTTTAAATCGCTGAATATTAATAATAACGGCGCAAAAGGAGTGAGTTCATATGCAGTTGTTTAGTTTTATCACCGAAACCCTGACCGATCTGTTCGGGCGTGAACCTACGCTCAATGAGATGATCCTGATTCCAATGGTCCCTATTTTTGTTTTGGGCTTTCTTGTTGAGTGGCTCTATCGAAGAATTAAAAGCGGAAACTGGGCAGCCACAAAAGGGCAGGCATTTTATATTCCCGAGGTTTTTGCCAACTTTTCGTTAGGCGGTGGTTACTACGTCTTCGGTGCGGTTATGAACATAGTTTATGTCGCAGCTGTTTATATTTTCGTCTGGGATCATCGTCTCTATACCATCCCTGTGAATGCCCTCACAATAATTCTGGCATTTTTTGTTCAAGAATTTTGTTACTACTGGTATCACCGTACAGCACATAGAGTGCGCTGGTTTTGGTCGCAACACGTATCCCATCACAGCGGCGAAATCATGAATATGTCTACGGCGGCGCGACAAAGCATTCTTAATGGCATTGTGGGCACTTGGATATTCTTCGCACCGGCTGTTTTCATCGGTTTTAGCCCCGACCTAATTCTTGGTTTATTAGGATTGAACCTCGCATTCCAGTGGTTTGTGCATACCGAAAGCATTACAAAGTTGCACCCGTGGTTGGAATGGTCACTAAATACGCCGTCTAACCACCGCGTGCACCACGGACGTAACCCACAATATATTGATAAAAACTTCGGCGGAGTCATCATGATCTACGACCATATTTTTTCAACCTATGAGGCAGAAAAAGAAAAGGCCGAATACGGCATCGTAAAACAGATCAAAAGCTATAACTGGTTTGTAATGAACCTGCATGAACTTGTCGATATGATTCGAGACGTGATGGCACCCGGCAAGCTTTCCGAGCGGCTAAAGCATCTTTGGAAGCCACCGGAGTGGGAGCGTTCAGGTCATACACCTATTCATACCTGGACAACCGTACAGATGGACGGAAAACAGACAGGAAATACGGCCGCTGAAGAAGTCGAGACGGCCAAAACAGACTCTAAGATGGTGGAAGTAAAATGATCTTTTTAAGTCGACTTTTTTTGAGTATGTCAGCCATTGCGTTTCTACTGATCGGTTTAAATACCTTGTACGACCCAGTCGCAGCCATGACTGCCATCGAACTGCAGCCGACTTCGATCAGCGCAACGAATGAAATTCGAGCCAACTATGGGGGAATGCACCTAGCTTTTGCCTTAATCATGCTGACGGGTGCTATTGCCGCGTCAGCGCGCCGACCCGCACTTTGGATGATTTTCTCAATCACTTTCGGCCTGGTTGTTGGCCGATTAATAAGTTTGTTGCTTGATGGTATGCCTAATGCCACTGCAGATTTTTTACTGGCTCTGGAGATTGTCTCCACAGCGGGGGCCGCAGGGTTACTTTGGTTCAGCCGAAATATAAGTCATGAGCCACTCAGCGATTAAGCTTCGTAGGCCTATCTTCATATTAATAGTCATAGTCAATTCATAGTCATTTAATCTTAGTTTCACAGCCCGCTAAGCGGGCGGAGAAGGTAATATGAGCGATCGCATTGAAATCCTAAAAAACTCAGTTAATAATGCCATTCGAGCGATTTGTCCGGAAAGAGCCATTCTTTGGACGGAATACTACAAGAATAAATTGAATCGAAATAAGCCGGTAGAAATACAGGCCGCTGAAGCCATGTGTTATGTACTGCAAAATAAAAGTATAGAAATATATCCCGATGAACTGGTAGTCGGAAATTACACCTCCCATAGAGTGGGAGGAATTATCTATCCAGAAAAGGCAGGGCTTTCGGCACTCGCTGAAATTTTTACTTTTCATAAACGTAAAGTAAACCCCTTATCGACATCAAGAGGGGACCGCTTCCGACTCTTTTCAATTATCCCTTTTTGGTTAAATCGTAACGTCTTATATATTGCACCCATAAAAAAACCGCTCTCCCTTTTCATCGTTAGACTTTCGTCATCGGAATCAAGGGAAGCGGTTTTTTTAAGCAATCAGTAATCTAAATTTTCGTATCAGTCAGTAGAAGCCGATCAAATCGGAGAGCTGCATGCCTCAACTAAGCTTAGTCAAAGTAAATCCACTCATCGTCATCCATCTTTTGTGCGTCTTTCTAATATTTTGTTCTAGTCACTCATTTTGCTCTTAAGAAAGAGCCTAGCTCATACTCAACTTAATTCAAGTGAAGTACAGCTAGGCGCAATCTCTCTCTTTAGCAGTTATTAAACAGCTTTAAGAGGAATTGCTGGACGCGCTAGGTCTTCAGACGGTGGCGCGAAGCTTGTTAGGTTAATACCATCAACCGCTTCTTTGTACTCAGCAATCGTTGGGAAACGGCCTAGGATAGAAGCCAATACAACCATTGGAGTTGAACCTAGTAGAGATTCACCTTTCTTCTCAGTAGAGTCTTCAACAACACGGCCTTGGAAAAGACGAGTAGAAGTAGCTAATACAGTATCACCAGCTTCTGCTTTCTCTTGGTTACCCATACATAGGTTACAACCAGGGTGTTCTAGGTACATGATGTTTTCGTACTTAGTACGTGCTGCTTCTTTTGGATGTGAATCATCGAAAGTGAAACCAGCGTATTTCGATAGAACTTCCCAAGTACGTAGGTGGCGCTACCATTTCGATTGCTGATTTTTCTTTGGCGGGGCAATTGAGTGAAGTGGTTAGGAGCAGCCACTTAAGAGATAAATTACTGGCGCTGCCTCATCTGGCTAAATGGCTAAAACTTATGCAGGGTAATTGAGGTTAATAATGCCTCGTTATAATTTGGTACAAGGGTCAGTAGGCTGTAATGATCCTGATTGAAAGTTTGATAATAATACGAGCCTTAAAATCAATTAAAATGACCGATAGATAAGCCTATTGTTTTTGTTAACTCAGGCTCGGTATACCCCCTTATATTCTCTAAAACAGATATGCCAGAAGAGCTGAAGAATAATAGAGCGCTGAAAACTGGCTAAAGCCCGTCTTGTATCGGTTTAATGTTGATTTTAATGTTCAATCGTCAGAGGCAATCATGATCTCGCTGACCAATAGCCTCGGTAGAAAGTCATACCTACTCAAGAAATGCTGTTACGATCTACCTTCAAAAAACTATTCCGATATTTAAGTGGGGTTTGCCCGACCCACTTTTTAAATGCTCGAGTGAACGCGCTGTGCTCGGAAAAACCCAGCATCAAACTAATTTCAGTCAAACTCAAGTCGGGGTTTTTGATGTAACGAATTGCAAGCTGGTATCTCAATTCATCCAAAAGGTTTTGATAGCTGCGCCCACGCTCACTCAACTTCCGATAAAGACTGCTCTCAGAAATCCCTAACTTCCCAGCCAGCCACTTCATGCTGAGTTGGCCAACCTCTAAGCCATTCAGTATGTGCTGCTGTATGTCCTTAAGAAATTCATCCGGTTTAGGCAACGTAGCCAGTATCGATTCTGCTTGCTGCTCCAGAATCAATCTAAGTTGAGGATTACTGTTATCAATCGATAGCTGCAGCATACTTAATGGCAACTTCATCGCCAATACGTCGTCGGTAATGACCACAGGGCAGCCTAATAATCTCTCATATTCTTTCTGCTCGTCAACAGGAATCCCCGCTAGCTCCACTTCTAACGGCGTAAATGTTTGAGTACCAATAAGCTTGCGGATAAAAGCCAGGGTTCCTGATACCACCACATCATTGGATAATACAGTTGACTCATTACCACTGCCTTCCCAGCCGATATAGATATGGTCTTGTTTTATTTTCACCCAAGAATGGGACAAATTTTGTAGCAGTGGTTCAAAGCGCTGCAACCGTGCAACGGCTTCAACTAGGGAATCACAAGAAGCCGCCAGATATCCCAAAATACCGGCATCTTGGATTTCGCCTCGCATACCAATCTGGATACCCAGCGCAGGTATCGGGTGAAGTGTCGCGAGCTCTTCCAGTAAGCCCCACCAATGCTCGATACTGATGCGATCAACAGACTTTGCTGCTTCGATGCGAGAGCGAAAATCAGCGTTAGCAATGCCTTCTTCGTCAATATAACGCAGCAGAATATTTAATATCTGGGAAGAAACTTGAATCGCAGCGGTCATTCGTTATGCCTGACTGAAAATGTCAAATACTATACGTTCCGGTCAAGACGCAATCAAGAGACAGAGTCATAATTACTGCAGTTTTTAAATCGCTGAATATTAATAATAACGGCGCAAAAGGAGTGAGTTCATATGCAGTTGTTTAGTTTTATCACCGAAACCCTGACCGATCTGTTCGGGCGTGAACCTACGCTCAATGAGATGATCCTGATTCCAATGGTCCCTATTTTTGTTTTGGGCTTTCTTGTTGAGTGGCTCTATCGAAGAATTAAAAGCGGAAACTGGGCAGCCACAAAAGGGCAGGCATTTTATATTCCCGAGGTTTTTGCCAACTTTTCGTTAGGCGGTGGTTACTACGTCTTCGGTGCGGTTATGAACATAGTTTATGTCGCAGCTGTTTATATTTTCGTCTGGGATCATCGTCTCTATACCATCCCTGTGAATGCCCTCACAATAATTCTGGCATTTTTTGTTCAAGAATTTTGTTACTACTGGTATCACCGTACAGCACATAGAGTGCGCTGGTTTTGGTCGCAACACGTATCCCATCACAGCGGCGAAATCATGAATATGTCTACGGCGGCGCGACAAAGCATTCTTAATGGCATTGTGGGCACTTGGATATTCTTCGCACCGGCTGTTTTCATCGGTTTTAGCCCCGACCTAATTCTTGGTTTATTAGGATTGAACCTCGCATTCCAGTGGTTTGTGCATACCGAAAGCATTACAAAGTTGCACCCGTGGTTGGAATGGTCACTAAATACGCCGTCTAACCACCGCGTGCACCACGGACGTAACCCACAATATATTGATAAAAACTTCGGCGGAGTCATCATGATCTACGACCATATTTTTTCAACCTATGAGGCAGAAAAAGAAAAGGCCGAATACGGCATCGTAAAACAGATCAAAAGCTATAACTGGTTTGTAATGAACCTGCATGAACTTGTCGATATGATTCGAGACGTGATGGCACCCGGCAAGCTTTCCGAGCGGCTAAAGCATCTTTGGAAGCCACCGGAGTGGGAGCGTTCAGGTCATACACCTATTCATACCTGGACAACCGTACAGATGGACGGAAAACAGACAGGAAATACGGCCGCTGAAGAAGTCGAGACGGCCAAAACAGACTCTAAGATGGTGGAAGTAAAATGATCTTTTTAAGTCGACTTTTTTTGAGTATGTCAGCCATTGCGTTTCTACTGATCGGTTTAAATACCTTGTACGACCCAGTCGCAGCCATGACTGCCATCGAACTGCAGCCGACTTCGATCAGCGCAACGAATGAAATTCGAGCCAACTATGGGGGAATGCACCTAGCTTTTGCCTTAATCATGCTGACGGGTGCTATTGCCGCGTCAGCGCGCCGACCCGCACTTTGGATGATTTTCTCAATCACTTTCGGCCTGGTTGTTGGCCGATTAATAAGTTTGTTGCTTGATGGTATGCCTAATGCCACTGCAGATTTTTTACTGGCTCTGGAGATTGTCTCCACAGCGGGGGCCGCAGGGTTACTTTGGTTCAGCCGAAATATAAGTCATGAGCCACTCAGCGATTAAGCTTCGTAGGCCTATCTTCATATTAATAGTCATAGTCAATTCATAGTCATTTAATCTTAGTTTCACAGCCCGCTAAGCGGGCGGAGAAGGTAATATGAGCGATCGCATTGAAATCCTAAAAAACTCAGTTAATAATGCCATTCGAGCGATTTGTCCGGAAAGAGCCATTCTTTGGACGGAATACTACAAGAATAAATTGAATCGAAATAAGCCGGTAGAAATACAGGCCGCTGAAGCCATGTGTTATGTACTGCAAAATAAAAGTATAGAAATATATCCCGATGAACTGGTAGTCGGAAATTACACCTCCCATAGAGTGGGAGGAATTATCTATCCAGAAAAGGCAGGGCTTTCGGCACTCGCTGAAATTTTTACTTTTCATAAACGTAAAGTAAACCCCTTATCGACATCAAGAGGGGACCGCTTCCGACTCTTTTCAATTATCCCTTTTTGGTTAAATCGTAACGTCTTATATATTGCACCCATAAAAAAACCGCTCTCCCTTTTCATCGTTAGACTTTCGTCATTAGAATCAAGGGAAGCGGTTTTTTTAAGCAATCAGTAATCTAAATTTTCAATCTCAGTCAGTAGAAGCCGATCAAATCGGAGAGCTACATTCAAACGTTAAGCCCTTTTTATAAAAGCTATCTGGTCTAAAAATCCACTCATCGTCATCCATCTTTTGTGCGTCTTTCTAATCTTTTATTCTAGTCACTCATTTTGTTCTTAGAAAGAGCCTAGCTCATACTTAGCTTAATGCAAGATAAGTACAAACAGGCGCTTACTTTCTCTTAAGCTTAAACAGCTTTAAGAGGAATTGCTGGGCGCGCTAGGTCTTCAGACGGTGGCGCGAAGCTTGTTAGGTTAATACCTTCAACCGCTGCTTTGTACTCAGCAATCGTTGGGAAACGGCCTAGGATAGAAGCCAGTACAACCATTGGAGTTGAACCTAGTAGAGATTCACCTTTCTTCTCAGTAGAGTCTTCTACAACACGGCCTTGGAAAAGACGAGTAGAAGTAGCAAGAACAGTATCACCTGCTTCTGCTTTCTCTTGGTTGCCCATGCAAAGGTTACAACCAGGGCGTTCTAGGTACATGATGTTTTCGTACTTAGTACGTGCTGCTTCTTTTGGATGTGAATCATCGAAAGTGAAACCAGCGTATTTCGCTAGAACTTCCCAATCGCCTTCAGCTTTTAGTTCGTCAACGATGTTGTACGTAGGTGGCGCTACCACTAGAGGAGAGTTGAACGTGATAGGACCGTTCTTCTCTAGGTTACGAAGCATAGCCGCGATGATTTGCATGTCGCCTTTGTGAACCATGCAAGAACCAACAAAGCCTAAATCAACTTTACGGCCATCGTAGAAAGACGCTTGACGGATAACATCGTGCGTATAACGCTTAGAAGCGTCTTCGTTGTTTACGTCTGGGTCAGCAATCATTGGCTCGTCGATCAAGTCTAGATCTACAACCATTTCAGCGAAGTACGTAGCCGTGTCATCAGGAGCAAGTGCTGGCTCTTCACCAGACTGGATGCCTGCAATACGCTTGTCAGCAAGATCGATAAGACCTTGAAGCATGTTAGTAGCGTTATCCATGCCTTTGTTGATCATGATCTGGATACGGGCTTTCGATAGCTCTAGAGATTGAACCAAAGTATCGTCAGTAGAAATACAGATAGAAGCCTTAGCTTTCATTTCTGCAGTCCAATCAGTGAACGTAAACGCTTGGTCAGCAAGCAAAGTTCCGATTTGAACTTCGATTACACGGCCTTGGAAAACGTTTTCGCCGAACTTGTTAAGCATCTGGGCTTGAGTAGAGTGAACAACATCACGGAAATCGATGTGGTCTTTCATCTGGCCTTTAAAGGTTACTTTAACAGACTCAGGAATTGGCATAGCACATTCGCCAGTTGCCAATGCGATTGCTACCGTACCAGAGTCAGCACCGAATGCTACGCCCTTAGACATACGAGTATGCGAGTCACCACCAATGATAATTGCGCGATCATCAATAGTGATGTCGTTCAATACCTTGTGGATTACGTCAGTCATTGAGTGGTAAACGCCTTTCGGATCACGTGCAGTGATTACGCCGAAGTCGTTCATGAATGCCATCAATTTAGGCGTATTAGCTTTAGCTTTGTTATCCCATACAGATGCTGTGTGACAACCAGACTGGAAGGCACCATCAACACTTGGAGAAATAGTAGAAGCCGCCATTGATTCAAGTTCTTGGCAAGTCATCGGACCTGTCGTATCTTGAGAACCAACGATGTTCACTTTAACGCGAACGTCAGAACCGGTGTGAAGAGGAGTAGAAGAGGCTACGCCTACTGCATTACGGTTGAATATTTTTTCAACAGCCGTCAGGCCTTGGCCTTCAACAGAGATTTCTTTAGAAGGAGCGAATACTGTAGGTGCTTGGATGCCTAGTGTTTCAGCAGCAAACGTCTGTAGCTTCTTACCGAAAGTTAGCGCGTATGAACCGCCGGCTTTCATGAATTCAACTTTCTGAGGAGAGAACGCGTCAGAAACGTCTACTAGCTCTTTGTCGCCGTTGTAAAGCTTCTTAGCTGCAGTATCAATCGTAAGAACTGTACCTGTTGCTACAGAGTAAGCTTCTTCTAATACGTTGTCGCCGTTAGCATCTTTAACTGTGTTGCCTTCAGCATCTACTTTCTTAACCCAGTTTTTAAGGTCAAGACCGATACCGCCAGTCACACCAACAGTCGTCAAGAAGATTGGCGCGATGCCGTTAGTTCCTGCAACAACCGGTGCGTTGTTGATGAATGGGATGTAAGGAGAAGTCTTTTCGCCAGCCCAAAGTGCCACGTTGTTAACACCTGACATACGAGAAGAACCAACACCCATTGTGCCTTTTTCAGCGATTAGCATCACTTTAGCATTGGGGTGCTTCTTACCAAGCGCAACGATTTCTTGCTGAGCTTCAGGAGTAATCATGCACTGGCCGTGTAATTCGCGGTCAGCACGTGAGTGAGACTGATTGCCAGGAGAAAGAAGGTCAGTAGAGATGTCGCCTTCAGCAGCGATGTAGGTAACAACATCGATTTTCGCTGGGATTTCAGGAAGCTTGGTAAAGAACTCTGCAGCTGCGTAGCTTTCTAGAAGATCTTTAGCAATGGCGTTGCCGGCTTTGAAAGCGTCAGCAATGCGTGAAGTATCTGCTTCGTACAAGAAAACCTGAGACTTAAGAACTTCACCAGCGGCTTTCGCTTGTGCGTCGTCAGAAAGTGCGATGTCTAGAAGCGCTTCAACAGAAGGGCCGCCTTTCATGTGAGAAAGTTGCTCAAGAGCGAATTCAGGAGTAATTTCGGCAACAGTCTCTGTACCAAGAGCGATGTCTTTCAAGAACGCCGCTTTAACGACAGCAGCACTTGTAGTACCAGGAATCGTATTGTAGATGAAGAAGTCTAGAGAAGCTTCGCGAGCTGCATTGCCAGTATCTTTAATCTGAGCAATGATTTCTGATAAAAGATCAGCAGTATCAATAGGCTTTGGGTTCAAACCAAGATCGTTTTTACGAACCTCAATTTCTTCTAGGTATTCTGTATACAAGCTCATAGGAATCTCTCACTCAAGTTATAATAATGAATTTGAAAAAACCGCTTTCATGTCAGCAGTTTCATCCGCGACTAATCTAAGGCGCGATATGCTTTTAAACGGTTGATACTCTTCTTATCATTTCCCCAGCCATACTACATACTAAAAGGCGTTGGCTGGAGCGACCACTTAGTCTTTTTAGAAAAACGACCGAGTTGGCCAAAAAAATTAGCAGCCTTAGTATAAAACATGTGGCTTGGCGCGTTAAGAAAGCCATGCTCACATTGCCCATAAATTTGCCTTATTTAGCTTATGTTCGCTATTCATTCAGTGAATGTGCTTAAAAAGCGTTCATTCTACGCAAATAGTGACTTCTGACTCCACAGAATAGACCATGTTTTGATCATATCCATTCTTACCTATGGACGCTGACTTCAAGCTGGGTAAGAATGGGCGCTAATTAATAAACTCTTTATTACAGCAAATGCTGAGGATAGCCTAGTGCAAATCGTTGCCGATGAGAACATTCCCTTATTAGAACAATTCTTTAGTGAATTTGGTGAGATTCGTAAAGTCGCGGGTCGTACTATGACGAGCGAGGATGTGAAAGATGCGGATATTCTTTTAGTGCGTTCGGTAACGAAAGTGAATGAGACTTTGATTGCTAACAGTCCGGTGAAGTTCATAGGTACCTGCACTATTGGTACCGATCATATCGATCTAGCTTATTTAGATGCCTTAAATCAGCAGCGTAGAGCTAATAACCAACAAAAAATCGCTTTCTCCAGCGCCCCAGGCTGTAATGCCGAAGCGGTGGTGGATTATGTGCTGAGTGCCGTTAGTGTATTGATTGATAAGCGCGATCAAATTTTCCAAGATCTTTCAGTGGGTATCATTGGCGTAGGTAATGTGGGTTTTCGTTTACGCCGCCGCTTAGAAGCCATGGGTGTTACTGTGATTGCGGTTGATCCATTTAAGGACGCTGAAGAGGTGGGCGAGTTATCGGCTCTTGATGATGCTTTAAAGGCCGATGTGGTGAGTTTGCACATTCCTATAACATTAGCCGAAGACGCCGCTGAACATGCAACCTATCATTTAATCAATGAACAGCGTTTGCAGAAGATGCAGCCGAATGCATGCTTGATTAATACCTGCCGCGGTTCTGTGGTCGACAATACGGCGTTAAAGGCTCACATGGATAAGTATGCTGATTTTGAAAGCATTATCGATGTGTGGGAAGGAGAGCCAAATCTAGATTTGCAACTCATGAATCGTTGTATGTTGGCGACGCCACATATTGCGGGTTATTCATTAGATGGAAAAATGCGCGGCACTGAACAAGTGTATCAAGCATGCTGCCAAACCTTTGGTTTGCCTATTCGCAATAAATTAGCGCAGTATTTGCCTGAGCCGTCGATTAAGAAAATTAAATTTGGTGACAGTGTGCCTGTTCGTCAAGCATTGCGTACCGCCATTCGAGCGGTATATGAAGTGCGAGTAGATGACGGTATTATGCGATCGACTTTATTGCGCACCAATGGTGAGCCGCAGGCGATGCGTACTCAGTTTGATCTGCTAAGAAAAAATTATCCTTTGCGTCGTGATATTCCTACGATGCGTGTCGAAGTGCCGAGTAAGCGTCAAGATTTACAGCAAGCGCTAGCCGCGGCGGGTTTTGATGTTCGTATGGGCAAGCGTTAAAATATCATTGAAAATTAATAATTTTAAAGGTCAGAAAAATTGAACATTGACGTCGCACAAAAAGGACTATTTGAAGAAGAGAAACGTCACGGACGCTTCTTGGAATATCGAATTAAATCCTCAAGTAATGATGAGGAATTAAAAGCGGCTTTAAAAGATTTAATTCGATATGTCGCTGATATTGATGGTTTGAATCTGAATGTCGCTTTTGGTTCAAGTTGCTGGGATCGATTAAATCCAAGCTGGCGTCCTGCTGAGCTTGTTCCTTTTCTCACTTTGGGTGCTGATGCTGAAATAGATCCCGATGGATTAGTTATGCTTGGCACTCAAGGCGATATTTTTATTTGGTTAAACAGTGCTGATGCCGAATTGATTCCTCACGCAGTGATTGAGATTTATCAAAAAATGCAGCTGTTGGCTGACATACAGTTAGATCTTGAAGGCATTAAGAATAAACAATCGCGCGACTTGATTGGTTTTGTTGATGGTACAGAAAATGAAAAAGGTGATGAGCGTTTAGGTGTCGCTTTGATTCCTGAAGGTAAGGTTGGCGCTGGGGGAAGTTATGTTATTTCTCAGCGTTGGCAGCATGATCTCGTTAAGTTTAATCATCTACCCATACCCGAACAAGAGAACGTGGTAGGGCGTACTAAAGAAAAAGATGAAGAGCTTGATGAAGATGTGATGCCAGAAAATTCACACGTTAGTCGCACGGATGCTAAGGTCGATGGCGTTGATATGAAAATTTATCGCCGCAGTTATCCTTATATGGCAAGTCAGCTAAATATCGCAGGTTCGGAACAAGAAAAAATCAAGCCTGATCACGGTTTATATTTTTTAGCGTTTGCGTGCGAAATGCAGCGCTTTACCGTTCAACTCGATCGTATGTTAGGGCTAACAGAAGATGGTATTAGCGATAAGTTAATGCAGTTTTCTAAAGCTAAAACGGGGTCTTATTGGTTTATGCCAAGCCAAATTGATTTAACCAATTTAATAAAATAATACGGTAAATAGTTCAAAAAAATCCTTCCTAATTCGGTGTTGATAAAACACTCGTACCAGTCTTTAACTATTTAATAAGTTCTTCTAATAGTTAAAGATGATTTATCTTTGAAAACTAATAGAAATATTGCGCCAGTGATTGTGCTTATTTAAACTACAAAAAAATAAAATAAATTAACTGCAATCAAGGGTCGATATGAAAATAAAAACTTCTTTCTTGGCAACGAGCATACTTGCCGCATCCTCACTCTCTCACGCGGGCTTTACCCCTATTGATGATGTCCAATTAGGTGCTATTACGGGTCAATCGGGTGTTACGATTGAATCAACAATATATGCTGAAATTGGCAGTGTCGTATATACCGATGAAGGCAGTATTGGTATAAATGATATCGTTTTGGGTGGGGCGAACAAGTCTAGTTATTTCGGTAAAACGGGTATCGGTACTGGTACTCAGTCTGGCAATGCGTTGGATGGTATGAAGATAGACGTTGATGTTGCCGCGAATGGAAACCTAACTATACTTGGCGGCCCCCAAGGTGGGTTATTTAATGGCCTTATCGATTTTGGAATTTCCACAGGCAGTGTTGACTTGATGAGTGCGGACACTTTGACGTCTGCGACTCTTATTGACTCGATTAATATGACAGGCCTCTTTACGGATTTCTTTATGACAATTCATGCCGATACGTCACACATTACTCTTGATATTGGTATTGGTATTGATGATATTGATATTGATTTATCATCAGCGCTCGGTATTCGAGTTGAAAATGCTTTCATTACTAGCTCAAACTATTTTGAAGAGTTAGAGCGTAGAGGTGGTGCTCAGAACGTCCGTTTAACCGACCTTACTGCTGATTTTGAAGTGGAACTTTATGCTGATGACGATGGGCTTCATGTTGAACTTGGTCAGGCTGAATTTGATATGGGTGTCGGGTCTTTGATAATTGCGGATGCGTCAGTTGGCTCATTCTATTTGAATGATGTTAATGTATCCGGTCTTGCAGTTACTATCTCAGGTCATCCATAGGATCATTTTGGTGTGGATGATCTTGCATGAGTAATCGTTAGAATATCGATCAATATGTTTTGATCGATTGGTTTACTTAAGAAATCATCCATACCAGAAATCAGCGCTTTACCACGAGACTCCTTCATCGAGTGGGCACTAACTGCAACGATTTTACAAGGCTCCAAATTCTGTTCGCACTCGTATTTACGAATATCATCCGTTGTCTGGTAGCCATCTTTCACTGGCATTTCAATATCCATTAAAATTAAATCATAACGCTTTTTCTGCTCGCGAATAAGCTCCATTGAATCTAATCCGCCGACCGCAATATCTGCTTCGACTTTGTATTTACTCAGCATCTTTTTAATAATCATGCGGTTGACAGCATTATCGTCGACCGCTAATACGCGAAGGTGTGAGAAATCTGGAGTTTTCTTTTCTTCCTTCCTTTGTTTATCTAAGATGCTGGATTTTAATAAAAGTGAATTGCATGAACGTAATGCATGGCGTAGTTTTTGGGGCGTTATCGGTGACATAACAACGTGAACCGCATCGTCAAATTTGTGCGGATTGTCTGAAATAATAATAATATTTTGTGCCGGTACCCCTAAATCTAATAGTTCGGGGAGGTTAGCGTTATCGCTAATGACATTAATTTCAGTATCGTATTTCAGCATGTGTCGGCTGGCAATTTTAATTTCCCAGTCTTGCAATTGCTCTTTTATTAACGTTTCCTGATAATGGCTAGACAGTAATAAACAGACGCTTTTATCACAAATAAAGCGGTTATTATCTTCTTTTTCAGTCACTTTTATTGCTGCTGTAAACCAAAATGTCGCGCCTTTCCCTGGCAAACTGTGAACACCTATATTGCCTTGCATTAAGCGTGTCAGTTTTTTACTAATGGCAAGACCAAGGCCTGTGCCACCTTTTTCTCGCGAGCTACTGGCATCTACTTGAACAAAAGGCTGAAATAGCATGTTTTGTTGATCGTAGGTTAATCCACAGCCACTGTCTTCTACTTCGATATATAATTGGTCATTTGAGTTCTCTGCGAGTTGTACATTAATAACAACTTGCCCTCGTGAGGTGAACTTAAATGCATTGCTGATCAGATTTAATAAAATTTGTTTGAACCGAACAGGGTCTGAAATGATTCTCTTGGGGGTATTACGGTGAATTCTCACAAATAATTTTATGTTATTTTGACTTGCAGGAACGCTGAAGAAATCAGCGCATTCGTTAATCATTTCTTCTAGATTAAATTCAACAGGTTCCAGTTCAAGTTTATCTGCTTCAATCTTAGAGTAATCAAGAATGTTATTTAGGATCTCTAATAGGGTTTGTCCAGAGCGATTAATTGTATCGATGTAGAGTGATTGGTTTTCGTCGGGATTTGTATCTAAAAGCAGTTGTGCTGAGCCTAATACGCCATTCATTGGAGTGCGAATTTCATGGCTGATGGTAGCAATGAATTCATCTTTTAGACGATTACTGTTTTCTAATTGAACATTAGCTTGCAGTAAAATTTCACGAGATTTTGATTCTATTTCAACTTTCTCTTTTTCAATTAAATTAATTCGATCAGCCAGAGCCATTGATAACAAAATAACTTCAATAGCAGAACCTACCTGTAAGGCCACTTGGCTGGCGTATTCAATCGGTAAGATGTTCACCGCCCCTAACATGCTGATCACGCCAGAGATTAAGAATATACCCCACGCAATAACAAATACTTTTGCTGTTCTGTTGCCTTTAATAGCCGCTAAGCAGGCGATCACCAGCACAAGATTAAAAAAGACAAACGTACAGATAAGAGCAGCAATAATGCCTATGTCATAATGCGCGAACAATACCAACGGTAATGTGAAGAAAAGTGCGGTGGCCGTCAGTATCAGGCCTTTATCAAACCTTGGAATTAATAAATGGGTTTGTAAAATACAGCGGGCGAAAAGCGAAGCAAAAAATAACGATAAAACCCCTAGAAATGGAATGCTTATGTTGGCCCAGTTAGTTTGGTTTGGCCAAAGGTGCTCGAAAGCATAGCCTTGGATGCTCGCTTGAAACAGTGTGAAGGTGGTTATGTAACTAATATAGTAAAGGTAGCTTCGTTCACGTATGGATAAATAAATAAATAAGTTATACAAGATCATGACAATCATTATGCCAAAATAAATACCCTGCATGCCGCTTACATAAGAGTTGTGCTTGGGAAAGTGGTCAATACTCCAAAGATGCAAAGGGACTTGTAAGCTATCCTTCGTTTTTACGTGTAAATAATAAACGTTACTTTTTTGTTCAGGTTTTAATCTGAATACGAAATCTGTGGTATCTAAATCCCGCTGAGAGAATGGGCTGCGATCACCAGTATAAATAACGGAATAGTCATTGTTTTTGTCGGGGGAATACAGGGCTACATAATCTAAGAGTGGAAAAGGGATTTCTAATAGCCACGGACTATTGATAAGTTCTTTGGGGAAATTTAAGCGGAAACGTAGCCAATATCCTGACGAGGTATAACCCTTGTTGAACGTATATTGAGAGCCATTCGTAAACGAGCTTTTAGGAAGTTGTCGTACTTGTCCGAAGGTTATTTCATTCGTGCTGTCTTCAATCCATTCTAGTTTAGGACCTAGGTTGATGTTTCTATCATCCGCAGTGACCGTTGTGCCCCAATCAGCGTGAGCACTAGAAAGTGCTAGCCAAAAACTGGATAAAATAATGAACCGTAGTGCCATTGAATGGGTGGGCATTTTTACCATTTCAACCAAAATCCGTATTAAGTAATTCATTATAAAGCAGAGCCAAACTTTTGGCTGATTATTTTTAATCTTGTAGCCAGTGAGGCTGCTGGTCATATTCAAGGGCGATGTTTTCGCCAATAGCAATGCCTAGCGGTGTTTCGGTTTCTGCTTTCCAGATAACCGTGGGTGCATGATTACTCTTTGTTAAGCGAATGGCAATGTCATGTTGATAGCCACGGCCAATATAGGTGCTATCAATCAGCTCGATTCCCGTATTTTGTAGACTATGGCTCAGAATTAGATGTTGGGGCTTGAATAGCCAGTAGCCGGAATTATCAATATCTCGTGGCCATTGATGTGGAATTTTATCGAGTACTTGCTGACTGTGCTTAAGGGTTGCAAGATTGCCTGCTTCCATAAACTCGGCAACGGCAAAGGTATTAGGTTGATTGAATACCTTGGCAGGGATATCGAGCTGCTCAATGTGGCCGTTGATCATGACGGCTGTTTTATCGGCAAAAGCGAAGGCTTCTTCCTTTGCATGGGTGACAAAAATGCAGCTGATGTTGTGTTCTTTTAATAGTCGGCGTAAATCCGCCATCATGCGGCGTTTTACTTGGCCGTCGATGTTAGAAAAAGGTTCGTCCATTAGTAACAGCTTTGGCTTAGGCGCTAGGGCACGAGCGACCGCAATACGTTGTTGTTGGCCTCCTGATAATTCGTGCGGGTAGCGCTGCTCAAGGTCGCTGAGCTCAACCAGTTCAAGGCTTTCTTTAATACGTTGTTGTCTTTCTTGCTTACCTAAATGCGATAGCCCATACGCTATATTTTGGCTAACAGTCATGTGTGGAAAAAGAGCATAGTCTTGAAAAATAAAACCGATTGAGCGCTGTTCAGGGGGCTGGTTTATTATATTGTCAGAAAAAACAGTATCACCGAATAAACTAATGTGACCTTGTTGAGGAATGGATAATCCTGCAATGGTCTTTAGCGCCGTTGTTTTTCCACATCCACTGGGTCCTAGTAAACACAGAATTTCACCTTCGGTTAAATCAAAGGTTAATGCTTGTAATATAGCGTGGTTGTCGATGGCCAGCTGAATGTTGAATAATTCAAGAGCGGTTGTTTTTTTCTGTGTATAACGTTCGTTACTGATGTTTTTATCTTTCATTTCTACTGCACAGCCTTATTGCATTTTCTGGCTACGACTGAGCAGCAGAATGGGGAGTAAGCTGACGACGATGATGAGTAATGCGCTGGATGCAGCATGTTCCAATTGTTCGTCAGAGGCAAATTGATAGACGTAGGTCGCTAAAGTTTCAAAATCAAAGGGGCGTAATAATAAAGAGGCGGGCAGTTCTTTAACACACTCAATAAATACCAATAAAAAAGCACTGATCAGGGCGGGCCGCATAATCGGCAGGTGAATTTTATGGAATGTTTTAAAGCGAGAGGCTTTAAGCATGGTCGACGCTGAATCAAGATTGGTGGGCATTTGCTTATAAACGGCTTGAATGCTGCCGTTACTGATGGCCGAGAAACGAATAACAAAGGCCAGTATCAAAGCAAAGCTGGTGCCCGAAAATATCAGTCCTACTTTTTCGAAACCTAGCCATTGAATAAAATGATTTAGCCAAATATCAAGTTGCCCCAGTGGGATGAGTATGCCAATCGCCAAAACCGTTCCAGGAATGGCATAACCCAAAGACGACAAGCTTAATTTAGCTTGGTTTTGAGTATTGGGTGTAAAGCGCTGCTGACTGTTGAATAAAATAGCGAGTAGAGTGGCAATAAAGGCAGCGGTCGTGGCTAATATAAAGGTGCTTTGGCTATGTTGCCATACATCATCATTCATGTTTTCTAGCCAATAATCTGTGCAATAACCGATTAGCGTGATGAGGGGAATTAAAAATCCAAGGCAAAAAACGAGACCGCAAAATAACCAAATTATACCGGTTTTTGTATTGCTGGCATTTGTTTTCTCAGTCGTCTTTCCTGTGCGGCTATCAAAATGCAGCTGTTTTTTTCGGCTGTTTTTTTCAAGAGCGGTCAGGGTGATGACAAATAAGAGCGTTAAACAGGAAATTTTGGCAGCACTGGCAAGACTACCGTATACCAACCAACTGTCATAAATAGCGGTGGTTAAGGTGTTGATGGCAAATAGTTGCACTGTGCCGTAATCGGCTAGCGATTCCATGGCAACTAAAGTACAGCCCACTGCCAGTGCAGGGCGGGCGAGTGGTAAGTGAATGGTCCAGAATATTTTACGCGGACTGGCACCCATTAGTTGAGCCGCCTGACTCAGGCTTTGTGAGCCTTGTTCGAAGGTATTGCGCAGTAATAAAAAGATGTAGGGATATAGGGCTAGGCCGAGCATTAAACTTGCACCCCAACGGCTACGAATGTCGAAAAACCAATAATCGTGGGGCGACTGCCAAGCAAAAAAGTCTCTTAAACTGGATTGTATTGGGCCTGCGTAATCGAGGGCGTCGGTGTAAATGTAGGCTGAAATATAAGCTGGAATCGCCAGGGGAAAAACCATCATCCATTGTAAATAACGCCGCCCTGAGAATTCATAGCGGGCGCACCACCAAGCAGGGGCAATGGCGAATAAACATGCGAAGAGCAAAGTGCCTGATACGATGGCTAAACTATTTTTAATGTACACCCACAAAACACTGTCAGCTAAATTGCTAAAAGTATGATCGGCATCATTAGGCATTACCAAGCTCGATAAAGATTCGACGAGTAAGGCGACAATCGGCATAAGCATAACAAAGCAAATGATTGCTGTGCTTGCAGATATGATCAAGCCCGCTTTGTGCGGGCTTGTAGTGGGTTTTACATTCATTTAGCTAGGTTACTTTAATTCAATAACAGCAATCATAACAACAATCATAATAACAACAACGATACTTAGATTAATGATTATAAGTCAAAATGAACTTTATCGATCAATTTTAATGCTTGCTTGCGGTATTGAGCAATTTTCTCTAGCGGTAGTGCGTCTTCTTTGAACGTTCCCCAGCTTTTAACTAAAGCCGATGGCTCTGCGTCAGGAGAAACGGGATATTCCATATTCAAATCCGCGTATAGGTTCTGTGCTTGTTGTGCCGATAGAAACTCTAATAAAGCTTGTGCTGATTTTTTATGTGGTGCGTATTTGGCAATTACTGCACCTGAAACATTGATGTGAGAACCGCGATCGGCTTGGTTAGGGAAATTAAGGTTAACGGCATTCGCCCAAGCAACCTGGTTAGGGTCTTGCAACATCTTGCCTAGGTAGTAACTATTACCCAATGAAACATCGCATAAGCCTTCTGTAATCGCTTTTACTTGACCACGATCATTACCTTGAGGCTTGCGCGCTAGGTTGGCTTTAACGCCCTTTAGCCAAGTTTCGGTTTCTGCTTCGCCGTGGTGAGCAATCATAGATGCCACAAGCCCTAAGTTATAAGGGTGCTTACCTGAGCGCGTACAAATGCGGCCTTTGAAACTAGCGTCGGCTAGGTCTTCATAGCGGATATTGCTTAGGTCGCCTGCGCGCTCTTTAGATGAATAAATATTTCGGACGCGCTTTGTTAGGGCTATCCAATGCAACTCTGGATCACGAAATTTTTCAGGGATGTTATTTAAGTTATCAGACAATTCAAATGACTGGCTCAAGCCTTCTTCTTTTAATTGCAATAATTTGCTGAAATTAGACGTTAATACAAGATCGGCAGGAGATAGTTCACCTTCACGTTTAATGCGCTGAATGAGGCCGTCTTTGGCAAAGATGATTTTCGTTTTAATGCCTGTTTCTTTAGTAAATTCGGCCAATATCGGCTCGATTAAAAACGGCTGACGAAAAGAGTAAATATTGACTTGTTCAGCCTGGGCGAAGCTTGCGACAAAACTACTGGTGGCTAAAACTAGGGTTAATAAAAGAGAGCGCATGAAATTTCCTCAAGAGAGTAAATGATAACCATTACTATCTTAACAGGAAGTTGATAGAAGAGCAGCCTCTTGTGATTAAACTTTATTGATAAATACGTAAAGTTTGGTCAGTGCTGAAGTTTTTAAGGGCGGAAAGCTGCTTAGGAGAGTAAAAAATGATCTCGCATTAAACGAGCCAGTAAATTTGAATCATGCTGCAGGCGTGCAAACTCGATTTTTTGGGCAAGGCTAGTAGTGGGTTCTTCACCATCGACTATTAGAAGGCGAGTAAAGGCTTTGCTTGCGAGTACAAAATCATCTACGGATTCTTGGCGATCGACTTCACTGAAACGAATATAACCTTCTTCTTGTAACCACATAATGGCACCAAAGCCGGCGAGATGTCTTGGGCTGTGTAAACCGAATTCATCCGCTTCGTCAGGGCCGCAAATATCTTCAACGTAGAGTACTTGTTTGGCTGGGAAGTATTTAAAGCCGTGCAGTAAAATCACTGCACAGTCTTTAAAGAAATCATCGATATGAACATCTAGCATGATTTACAGCTGTTTATAAGTGGAGAAAAACTGCCCCATCTTATCTAATGCCAAATTTAAATCTTCAGGGCGGGGTAAAAATACCACGCGGAAGTGATCGGGTTGCGCCCAGTTGAACGCTGTGCCGTGAACCACTAATATTTTTTGCTGTTCTAATAAATCCAATACCATGCGTTCGTCATTATGAATGTTGAATTTTTTGATATCGACTTTAGGAAAGCAATATAGCGCCCCCATAGGTTTGGTACAGCTGATGCCAGGAATACTATTTAAAGCTTCATAAGCAATGTTGCGCTGCTCGTAAATGCGACCGCCAGGCGCGACTAAATCATCAATGCTTTGGTAGCCGCCAAGTGAGGTTTGAATTGCATGCTGCGACGGCACATTTGCGCATAAACGCATCGATGCCAGCATTTCTAAACCTTCGATATAGTCTTTAGCTCGGTGTTTTGCACCGCTGATGATCATCCAGCCTGCGCGGAAGCCTGCTAGACGATAATTTTTAGACAGGCCATTGAAGGTTATGAATAATAAATCATCTGCCAGTGATGCGGTGGACGTATGTGTTGCACCATCAAATAAAATTTTGTCGTAGATCTCATCAGAGAAAACGATCAAGTTATTTTCACGGGCAATTTGAATAAGCTCTAGCAATACTTCATCAGGATATACCGCACCTGTTGGATTGTTCGGGTTAATCAGTACCAGTGCTTTGGTCTTTTTATTCACTTTTTTGCGAATATCATCCATATCTGGAAACCAGTTGGATTGCTCATCACAATGATAGTGAATAGGCGTGCCGCCAGCTAAACTCACGGCTCCGGTCCAAAGAGGGTAGTCTGGTGAAGGGATCAGTACTTCGTCGCCACTATTAAGCAAGCCTTGCATCGACATTACGATCAGTTCGCTGACGCCATTACCCAGAACAATATCTTCAATGCCTACGTCTTTAATGCCTTTTTGTTGGCTGTATTGCATGACCGCTTTGCGTGCAGAAAATAGACCTTTTGAATCGCAATAGCCTTCAGAATCAGGTAAGTTTAGAATCACATCTTGGATGATTTCTTCGGGAGCATCGAGGCCAAAAGGTTTCGGGTTGCCAATATTCAGCTTAAGAATGCGATGGCCGTCTTCTTCCATTTTCTTGGCGGCATGCGCAACGGGCCCACGAATATCGTAAAAAACATTAGCCAGTTTGTTGGATTTGAGAATATCCTGCATGGAGCGCATTCCACCTTAAATTAAAAAGTCACAAAATTATAAACAGCTAATGATACCCTTGAATGATAAAGAATTACAGAGATTGAAAGTGAGTAATAAATAATGAGTTCAGATAAAGGTAAAATTGTAAAAACACCCGCAGAATGGGCCGAGATATTGGATGATGAAACGTATTTCGTTACCCAGAAAAAAGGCACTGAGCGTCCTTTTACCGGCAAATATCATGATTGTGAGAAAGCAGGGCAATATCAGTGTATTTGCTGCGGTGAAGTGTTGTTTGATTCAGAATCAAAATTTGATGCAGGCTGTGGTTGGCCTAGTTTTAGTCAGCCAGTGGCTGAAAGTGCGGTTGAAGAGCATAAAGACATCAGTCACTTTATGCTTCGCACCGAAGTCGTGTGTAAGCGTTGCGACGCGCACCTAGGCCATGTTTTTCCTGATGGCCCTGCACCGACGGGGCTACGTTATTGCATTAACTCAGCCTCAATCAAACTGGATGAAAATAAGGTTGATAAAGAGTCGTAGACTAAGAAAACTTAAGGCAAATTATATTCTGATCAATAATATTTTGCACAATATAGTTTTAGCTGTTTAAATAATGCAAATTAAATGCATTAAAAACTGAAATAGGAATATATTCATGTCACTACTAAATAAGAAAATGCCGTTATTGTCAGGAGAGATGCAGGATCTTTCGCAATACCAAGGCAATGTCGTTCTTATTGTTAATACCGCCAGTAAATGTGGCTTTACAAGTCAATATGAAGGTCTAGAGGCTTTGTATGAAGAGTATAAGGCGCAAGGGCTGGTGGTTTTAGGTTTTCCTTGTAACCAGTTTGGTGAGCAAGAGAAGGGTGCTGATAGTGAAATCGCGAGCTTTTGCCAGAAAAACTACGGTGTTAGCTTTCCTATGTTCTCCAAAATTGAAGTAAACGGCGATGATACCGCGCCGTTGTATCAAGAGCTGAAGGTTAAGGCGCCAGGTGTTTTGGGAACAAAGAAGATTAAGTGGAACTTCACTAAATTTTTGATTAACAGGCAGGGTCGTGTTGTGCGCTATGCCTCAACGACTAAGCCTGAAGCATTGAAATCTGATATTGAAGCGGCATTGGCAGGTTAAAAAATCGATGGCACAAGATTTTAAAAATGATTCGTTAGAAGTGTATTCTGAATTGCACCTGGATAACCAGTTGTGCTTTAGCCTCTACAGCTTGTCGCGCAAGGTCATACAAAACTATACGCCGTTATTGAAGCCGCTGGATCTGACTTATCCTCAATATTTGGTTATGTTGGTTATGTGGCAAGGCTTGGAAGACGAGCGGAAGGGGTTGGCGGTTAGTCAACTCACTGATAAGTTAAAGCTTGATACAGGTACGGTAACGCCTTTGCTGAAGCGGATGGAGGCTAAAGGTTTATTAAGTCGTCAGCGCAGTGAGAAAGATGAACGCATTGTTATTGTGAGCTTAACGACGGCGGGTATCGATTTAAGAGAGGCGGCTAAACATATTCCACAGGCACTGCTTTGTCAGGCTGATGTTGATAATAAACACCTAATTAAACTCAGAGAAACGTTAAAAGCTGTACTGCGCGTATTGCCGTAGAACGGTAATATTAGATGAGAGAGTATGCTGTAGCGAACTATTGGTCATACAGCTGCTTTTTTTGCCAGTCCTGCTTTTGATCCAGCTCTTCTTCTTTATCAAATTCTTCTTCTAGGCGTTTACTGCCTGTATTCTCTCGTTCGTCATTTAGGGTGAGTTGCGTTTTATCAATTAAGTCCTGACAACTTATCAGCTGTTGTTTTAAATCTTTGGGAAGGGGTGATGCCTTATTGAGCAATGTTGTCACTTTTTTTAATGAATCGATGCCTTGTGTTAACTCGCCTTTTCTTAATGCCTCTTCGGCCGCTTGCTGATAGTGAAAGCAGTTGAGTTTTATTCTTCCGAACCTTGTGGAGTGAGCAAGTAACTTTGCTTCACTGCGACTCACCTGCTGCTCCAAAACGCCTTGGCGAATATGCTGGATGATTGACTTGAGTAAGTTTAAGCTTTTTTGCTGACTCTCCTTTTTACCTTTGCGAGCTTGCTTACGTAAGCTTTTAGGGTCAAGCACCCAGTTTTGAGCTTGTTCGATCGTATTCTGGCTGCGTTTGTCGGGGACGATTTTAGAGCGATAGAGTAACTGTGCACTGTAATCGATACGATTGGCTAAAAACAGAATCAATTGATCGTCAATATATTGCGCTGTTGCTTCAGCAATCTGCAGGAGTTGATTAATTTGCGCGTTATAAATAATTGTTTTACGTGCTTTCTCTATAGCCTTTTGGCGCTTTAGTTGTACTAACCAAAGACTGATAATGCAGAGCGTACAGACAAGTACGACAGCTAAAATTAAACTGGAAATAGACATATCTCTGTTTCACCCTATATTCATCGTTTACGAGATTTATTTATATAAATACAGTCTAGACGTAAAAAAGGGGTTGACTCAAATACGTATCCTTCATAGAATGCGCGCCGTTGATTAGACAAGACGTCCCCATCGTCTAGAGGCCTAGGACACCGCCCTTTCACGGCGGTAACAGGGGTTCGAATCCCCTTGGGGATACCATCCTTCTTCGGAAAGATTGGTATCAGTACGTTGTTAATCGATGTGTGATGCGGAAATAGCTCAGTTGGTAGAGCATAACCTTGCCAAGGTTGGGGTCGGGAGTTCGAGTCTCCTTTTCCGCTCCAAATAATTTATCTTTACTAGGCTAAAGTTAAGTTATTGATTTGTAAGAATAAATTACTTGCAAATCAAAATTTGATGTGTAGAATGCACATCACTCAAACGGTGTGTCCCCATCGTCTAGAGGCCTAGGACACCGCCCTTTCACGGCGGTAACAGGGGTTCGAATCCCCTTGGGGATACCATTCTTTCTCACGAAAGAACGTATTGACAAGTTCGAGGTTAACAAGTGAAGTTGTTAACCTGCTGAGGAATCAGTTAAATCATTCAGCGGAAATAGCTCAGTTGGTAGAGCATAACCTTGCCAAGGTTGGGGTCGGGAGTTCGAGTCTCCTTTTCCGCTCCAAATTCTAAAAGTCGCTTCAGGTAACTGAAGCGGCTTTTTTTATGTCTGTTATTTGGGTGTCGAAAAATAGCAGGCCTAAAAAAACCCCACAATCTATTTAACGCGAGTTAATAGGTTGGGTGGGGCTGATTATAGTGCAGCGCTTATTTGAAAATAGCTTCGCGTGATAACGTATAATTAAACGGTGCATTACGTAACATGGCTTCGGCCATCGCGTCATCAAGTAACTGGTATTTCTCAATTTCGTCATCTGGCATAAAGTGAAGGCAATCACCACCAAAAAACCATAACAGGTCGCGGTGAATAGCCGGTGCCAATTCTGGGTTGTGAGTTAAAAAACGATGCAGCCATTGCTGCCCTTCGAAGATCGCTGAATCATACTGTTGCGCAGAAGGGTCCTTTAAAGACTCAATCAGCTGGCCAAGTTGCTGTAGAATGGTATTTTCTTGATTGTATTCTTGATCTGAGGTTTCCACTTTAGCGAGTTGTATTGCTAGTTGGTTTAATAGTTCTACATGGTAGGCGAGCCGTTGGTTCATTCTTTGTACTCTGTTGATACGATTTAAAGGGTTCTATCGTAAATGGTTTTAGATAAAGGTTTAATATGACTGCTGCATTATCCATCCAAGGGCTAGAGAAAGTCTACGGAAATGGCTTTAAAGCGTTAAAAGGAATTGATTTAACCGTTGAGCAAGGAGATTTCTTTGCTTTATTGGGCCCTAATGGGGCGGGTAAGTCGACGATATTAGGCATCGTTTCTTCTTTGGTGCAAAAAACGTCTGGCAGTGTGTCTATTATGGGGCATGACCTGGTAACGGATACGTTTGCCGCTAAGCAGTGTTTGGGTGTTGTTCCGCAGGAATTTAATTTTAATCAGTTTGAAAAAGTGTATGACATCGTCATCACTCAAGCGGGCTATTACGGTTTGACCGCGAAGCAAGTGGCTGCACACGCCGAAAGCCTGCTGAAGGCATTGGACTTGTGGGATAAGCGGGATGAGACTTCCAGAATGCTTTCTGGGGGCATGAAACGCCGTTTAATGATTGCCCGTGCGTTGATTCATAAGCCTCAAATTCTTATTTTAGATGAGCCCACTGCGGGGGTCGACATTGAGCTGCGCCGGTCTATGTGGGAGTTCATGAAAAGGTTGAATGAAGAAGGCACGACCATTATTTTAACAACGCATTATTTGGAAGAAGCTGAGCAATTGTGTAAAAACATAGCGATTATTAATAACGGCGAAATTGTTACTAATACCAGTGTGCGTGAATTATTGAGCCAGCTTAAAACTGAGACGTTTATATTGGATGTTGAGGGTGATTTAGACAGCTTGCCTCCGTTAGCTGATTATTCTCTTGTGCATGTTGCGGCTGATTGTTTAGAAATTGCAGTGAGTAAGGGTCAGAGTTTGAATGATGTTTTCACTGTATTAACAGAAGCCAATATTCAGGTGCGTAGCATGCGTACAAAAGCAAACCGATTGGAAGAGTTGTTTGTGAATCTGGTGCATGACCATAAAGATACTGGGCAGCAGGATGATAAAAGTCAAAAGAACAGCCCGCAGAATAAGGAATCCTAGTATGAATAAAAATGTTAGTGCTGCGCACAGCGATCAGCGTATTCAACGCAGTGTTTTTTCCATTCAATGGGTTGCCTTTAGTACCATAGTAATTAAAGAAGTACGTCGTTTTATGCGCATTTGGCAGCAAACTTTACTGCCTCCTGCTATTACCATGATCTTGTATTTTATTATTTTCGGTAACCTTATTGGCTCGCGTATTGGTAAGATGGATGGCGTTAATTATATGTCGTTCATTGTGCCTGGTCTGATTATGATGAGTGTCATTACCAATGCGTATGGCAACGTATCTTCATCATTTTTTGGCAATAAATTTCAGCGATCAATTGAAGAACTCATGGTTTCTCCAGTGTTTCCTTCTGTTATTTTGGCTGGGTATGTAATTGGCGGTGTGGTTCGCGGTGTGATGGTTGGTATTATCGTAACCTTGTTGTCATTGTATTTTACCGATTTGCAATTACATAGCTTGCCGGTGGTTATTATTGTGACTATTTTGTCTGCGATTTTATTTGCTTTGGGTGGCTTTATTAATGCTGTTTTCGCCACGAAGTTTGATGATATTACGATTGTCCCTACGTTTATTATTACGCCTTTAACGTATTTGGGTGGTGTGTTTTACTCCATCTCATTATTGCCTGAATTCTGGCAGGATGTATCTAAATTGAATCCTATTCTTTATATGGTGAATAGTTTTCGCTATGGCATATTGGGAATATCGGATGTAAATGTTGGATTTTCGATTGCTATGTTAGTGGCTTTCATTGTCGTATTGTCGAGTATTAGTGTTTGGTTATTGAAGCGCGGCACGGGCATGCGCAGTTAATCGTTAAAATTAAAAAAACGTAGGTGGTTTTATGGCATCGGTACACAGTGAAAATAATCCATTAGGTAAAAATTCGGCTTATATTGATCGGTATGACCCGACATTATTATTTCCAATATCTCGTGCAGAAGGTTGGAGCTCGGTTGGTATTGAGCGTGATTCTTTGCCTTTTTTTGGTGAGGATGTTTGGAATGGTTATGAGGTTTCTTGGCTGAATGATAAGGGGATTCCTCAAGTTGCTATGGCTGAATTTCGCTTGCCGGCAACCAGTCCATTCTTGATTGAATCAAAGTCTTTTAAATTGTATTTAAACTCCTACAATCAGACGAAGTTTGCCAATAAAGAAATGGTTGAGCAGCGTATGGAAAAAGATTTATCAGCCGCCGCAGGGGGAGGGGTGTCTGTGGATATTTTATCGTTGCAGTATCGATTTCCTGCGGAGCCTAAGTCGGTATGCATTGATGATCTTGATATTTCAATGGATAAGTACGAATTAGACCCTGAGATATTAACCCTTGCAACAGGCGCTGAAGCGGGGGATTTCGAAGGATTGTTAGTCAGCCATTTATTGAAATCGAATTGTCCTGTTACGGGTCAGCCTGACTGGGGTTCAATTTATATCGAATATAAAGGTGCGCATATTGATGAGAAATCATTGCTAACTTATATTGTTTCTTTACGTACACATCAAGATTTTCATGAGCAGTGTGTTGAACGAACCTTTTGGGATATATGGACTCGTTGTCAGCCAGAGTCGTTAACGGTGTATGCTCGATATGTGCGTCGCGGTGGCTTGGATATTAATCCTATGCGCAGCTCAGATAAAAGTAAGCAGGCGGTTAATTTTAGAACGATTCGCCAGTAGAAGACTATTATTTTTAGGGGCTGAGTGGCTGCTAAGTGAGAATATAAAAAAGCCCAGTGCTTCTATTGGGCTTTTTTATTCATAGATTTATTGTGTGTGGGTTTGTGTTATAAAAAATCCTAGGCAATAATCTTATTACGTATTTTTTTCGCCGCGCTTTCTAAAGCATCAGCGATACGATCTTGGTCATAGCTTTTTACTTTTTGAGTATCTAAGTACAAAGAGAAACCCTCAGAGTCGTGTTCAATAAAGCTAGGGTTGGCGCCTAGGTCGCGACGAAAATCAATTACCTGATACGTCGCCACGGGTTGAGAGAAACCTTTCATCTCTACCTTGCCCTTTAAACGGCACATTATTTTATCTTTAACTAGGTTGTAAGTTTCTTCAGAGATCAAGATCTCTCCTGATTCCGCACTGCTTTCAAGGCGGCTCGCAAGATTGACTTCCTGGCCAATAATTGTGTAATCCATGCGGCTTTCAGTGCCAAAGTTTCCTACGGTGCAATAACCCGTATTAATGCCCATGCGAATTTGCAGTGGCACTTTAATGCCTTGTTCGATCCATTTTTTGCGCAAAATCTGCATGTGGCGGCGCATATCAATAGCCATCGCTAAGCAGGCAAGGGCATCACGTTTAGTGCCGTTTGATTTAGGGTCCCCAAAGAAAACCATAACACTGTCACCGATGAACTTGTCGATAGTGCCACCGTGCTTAAGGGCTACTTTGGACATTTCTGTTAAGTAAGTATTTAGAACATCGGTTAAGCTTTCTGCTTCCATTTGCTCAGAAAGTGCGGTGAAGCCCACAATATCTGAGAAGAAAACAATCAGTTTTTTGCGCTGCGTTTCTAGACGAACTTCTTTGCGGCCAGAAAAAATCGATTCCCAAATTTGAGGGGAAATGTATTTCGAAACCTTGTGCGATAATTGCTGAAAACGCTCAACTTGGCCTTGGTATTTACGTTTTAAACGCATTAAATCCCTAGCTTGGCGATGGGAGTTGAAAGCGGTGATCGCCAAGTGCATACCCACACCTAGTGAGGCAGCAATGAAAACCTCGGTCGGTATCTCTTTCGCAGGGGTGAAGCCAAAACCTAATACTCCCAGTGCGGCACCAATAAAAAGTGAAATAACACAGAACGTCCAAGCAGTAATACTGCCCACCACAATAAAACTGGTATTGATCATAATGATGAATAAAATTGTCAGCTCAAGAGGGAAGCCAATAAGCGCTAACATTATTCCACATAAAATAGCATCGCCGTGAATCAAAATTTGGCGCGTACCGTAGGGATGGCGAGTTCTGAATGAACGAGTAAAGTACTGAAGTAGGTGAGGGTAAACCAAGGCAATGAGGGCAACTAATAGAATGTTGCTAGAGAAATAACCTACAATCGTACCTATCATTAAGGTAATGCCAGCCGCCGCATAGCCGAGTACGCGAGAGATATAATCCTGCGTGGGCATGCTGGTTTCGCTGAAATCCGGTGTGTTTTTCTCTGTACTCATAACATCTACATTAAAAAATTTGACGCCTATTTACCCTTATTAGGTGGCAATAGGCAAGCTCTGTAGTTGAGTTTTTCGTGCTTTTAAATATTAATTGCGTTTAAAATGTCATCAATCAAATATTCAATTAACAATAAATGATAGAAATGGACCTTATGGATGCTATAACTGCGATAACTCAACGAGTTTCCGTTGCTCAACTTACAGGGCCTGGGCCTAGTCAACAGCAATTAGAGCAATTGTATTGTGCGGCTTTTAGAGCACCTGATCATGCCTGGATGCGACCTTGGCGCTATCTGACCATTCGTGGTTCAGGATTAGAAACACTAGGGCAGGTATTTGCAGAAGCCGGATTAAAAAAAGATGCTGATTTAACGGAAGAAAAAATTGCTAAACTAAAGAGCATGCCTAAGCGTGCTCCGCTCATGATTGTGGCTATTGCCAATATTCAGGAAAATTCGAAAGTACCAGCGCTTGAACAGCGCTTGGCAGTGGGGGCAGGCATTCAAAATATATTGACCGCTGCATACGCAATGGGCTTAGGTGCCATTTGGCGCACAGGAGAAATGGTGAGTGATGACTCTGTGAAAGTTTCGTTAGGCTTGCAAGATAATGAAGAAATATTAGGCTTTATTTATGTTGGCCATGTAAATTGCAAATTAAAGAAGCCCCCAGTATTAGCGATAAATGATTATGTACAAGAGTGGCCTTATATTGACTCGTTTTAAAAATGCTATTTATTCATGGTAAAAAGATTTGTGTTTAACAAATCGTTTAAAAACAAAAGTTTAGGTAAAAACTCCCGCTGTGGGCTTGACGCTAAACAGTCGACTACGTATAGTACGCGCCATCTGCAGCCGATGAGGCTCGTAGATTAAGGTGAGGTGGCCGAGTGGCCGAAGGCGCACGCCTGGAAAGCGTGTAACGGGTAACCGTTCGAGAGTTCGAATCTCTCCCTCACCGCCACTATTTATAAAACCCGAAGTACTTCTTTAATCAGAAAGTGCTTCGGGTTTTTTCGTTTTAGCTTAGTTGTATTCAGCTCCCCTCCTTTCTTGGTCCGCCTTTTTTCTTAATGCTAGGGTATTAGAAAATGGGCAATATGTGCTCCAGATCACAAAAAACACTTAAAGTTCCCGAAAAACACTATTGATACACTTATTCACTATAAACATACCGACTTCATCACTAAAAACGTATAAAGTGCGCTCCCTTAGAAATCAGGAGGTGAATAATGCGTATAGTAACAATAATACGTTCGGCGATTGCTATCTCTGTATTAGCTACGTCAACGGTTCATGCAGAAAGCAGTGATTTAAATATCTACGGCTTCATGAGTGTCGGTGTAGGAATATTAGATAACGATAAAGTAACGATTGAAGGCTTTGAAGGTGAGGGTAACTTTAAACAAGATACCATCATTGCTTTGCAAGTTTCAAAACAGGTTAATGATAAAACGACCGCAACAGGCCAATTGGTTTCTCGTGGTACTGACGACTTTAAAACAGAAGCTGCGTGGGCTTTTGTTTCTTATCAAGCAACGGAAGATTTTACTGCCCGTATGGGGCGTTTACGAATTCCATTCTTTTATTACTCAGAATTTTTAGAAGTAGGTTATGCCTATAACTGGGTTCGCCTACCTTCTGATATTTATAATATTCCATTCTCGTCTTTTGATGGTGTTGATTTTACTCAACGTTTTTCAATCGGAAGTTTGGATAATAGCATCCAAGTAAACTACGGTCGTTTAACGGATGACTTGAATATCTTTGATGAAGACTATAAAGCAGACTTGAGAAATATTGCGGGTATCTCGCTTAACTCAACGTATGGTGATTGGGGTTTCCGTCTTGGTGGACAACGTACAGAAATGACGTTGGATTCTCAGGTTGATACTGCTTATGTCACAGCGGTTCAAAATGCGACTATTGCGGAAGCTGCATATAATGCTAACCAGACTCCAGCAACAGGAGCGAACCTTCAAAATGCAGGTGCTACTCTAGCGGACGCTCAGGTTGAATTTAATAACTCTCGTCGAATTGATCAAGGTCAAACAGGTGCTGTTTTATTATCGCAGCAAATGGGTTTGGACTTAGATGTTGAAAACGAATTCTCTTTAGATGGTCATACCGCTGATTTTTATAACGCAGCAATCATGTATGACAATGGTGATTACAGCTTTATTACAGAAATCACTGCGATTGAATATGAAAGTGGTTTGTTGGTTGATAATCGTGCTTGGTTAGCTTCTGTCGCTAAGCGAATTGGTAGCACTACAACACACTTAACGTATTCAAATTCACGTGATGTTCTAAATTCTGGTGATTCCGGCAAGTTGCAAAAAGCATTGAAATTACAAGGTGAAGATAAGAGTGTCACTTTGGGGTTGCGTTATGATTATGATGTTAATACTGCAATAAAAGTAGAAGCTCAATACCATGATGAACTAGAACACCAAGGTGAGAAAGGCGATCACGCCATGTTGTACAGCTTTGCCGTTGACGTGATCTTTTAAGGAAAAAATTATGAAGTATTTGAGTCGCTTAATCGTTAGTGTTTTTCTACTAGCCCCGTTAGCACATGCAGAAATTGCAGTAGTCGTTAGCCCTAAAAATGGTAATAGTTATACTAGTATCAATAAAGAGTTAATTAACCGAATTTTTCTAGCGAAAGTTTCTAACTTTCCTGATGGAACGGTGGCGAAACCTGTTTATTTGAAACAAGGAAGTGAGGTAAGAGATACGTTTAATCGTGATTACTTATCTAAATCAGAAAGCCAGTTAGGACGCTACTGGTCAAGATTACGTTTTTCAGGTAAAGCTCAATTTCCGAAGGAAGTTAATAGCGCTGAAGAGCTTAAAGCCTTGATTGCAAACGATCCAAGTCTAATTGGATATATCGATGCTCTAGATGTTGATGATACAATAAAAGTAGTACATCAATATTAGATGTGTCTAGCTTAAGCGGCCACTCGGCCGCTTAACTTTTGTTGGGCGATATAAGGTAAATGGGAAATTTTATTGTGATCATGCTGGTTAAGCGCGTTTTTGTTTTTTTGAATCTCTTTTGTGTAGTTTTTTTTGCGACGGCTGTGCCTGTTTATGCGGCGGCAGATTCGCTTGAAATAAAAGGAGCGGCAATTTATCAAGCGCTGGGCAAGGATTACTATATTGCCAGTCTTTATGTGACAGATGCCTCTCAGGATGCGTTGGGCTTGTTGGCTAGCGGTCAAGGTCAGCAGATGAGGATTAAAGTTATCGCTAAGCGTTGGTCAACGCGTAAGTGGAAAGCACAATGGCAAAATAATATTGCGATTAACAATGTTGTTGATATTGATCCTGAGCTAACGAAAGCCATTGCGAGCTTTACAGATTTTCCACTGAACAGTCTGCGACCTGGCGATGAGGTTGTAATCGATTATGTGCCTAATACTGGAACCAGTATTTATTTTAACTCGCATCAAGTTGTTAAATCTAAAAGCAAAAAATTATATTCTTATTTGTTAAATACATGGTTAGGAAAGTTTTCACCAAATCGTATTTTTAGAGATAAAATTGAAGGCGTCACAGCACCAAACCCAGAGCTGTTACTTCGGGCTGCTGAGGTAGTGAGCGAAGATCGAATTGCAGAAGTAAGCACTTGGTTTGTTAGCGAAGAAGAAAAAAGAAAAGCTAAGAGACAGCAAGAGCTGTTGATTGCAGAAGAGCTCAGAAAGCAGAAGCAAGATGAAATAAATAAGAAAAAAGCATTGGCAAAGGAAGAAGCTGAGCAAGAAGCCAAACAGAAGCGAAAGCAAGCTGAAGAGTTAAAGCGCAAGCAACAGCAGCAAAAGAGTCAGGCCAGTAGCTCTCAAAAGCAGAAAAATGATAAAAAGCATCAGCAGAAATTAGCTGAAAGTAAGAAGATGAAAACCTTAAAGCATGACCTTGCAATGCAAGATTATTACCAGCAAATATACCTTTGGCAGCTGCAGAGTAAAATTAACGAAAGTGTTGTTTATCCTCCTTGGGCAAAGCAGTTCTCTCACCGTGGTCTTGTTGAGCTAACATTTGCTACTGATCTTAGTGGAGATTTGTTAAATGTCGTTAATAAAACGCCAGACACATCAAAAATACTGGTGCAAGAAGTCGCGCGCCGCTTACGCTTGGCGTTAGAAGTGATACCTCGCCCAACTGCTTTAAAAGGTGAGCGATGGAGTTTTACAATTAAATACACCTTTGATCCTACGGTGAAAGAACTAGAGCCTTTGCCTAAGCCTAAAAAGCCAGAGTAGATTCTATTCTCTCTAGTGAATGATGTCTTTTAATACAATAGATAGTTATCGTCTTTGAAGTAGCTGAAGCCTAAGTTTTTTAATATTTGAAAACTCAGAGGCTGCTTTAAATTAAACAGTAATCGATGTAGGTTATGAGAGCCATCAGGTGTGGTCTGCCAAGCTAAAGTGCAGTCGAGTGCACCACTAATAAGTAGTCTTAGGTAGGAAGCATCTCCCGCGAGTGTGGCTTTGTATTCATGTAAATTAATCCATACTTGATTGCATGGGTAATATTCTGGCCAATCATTCATAGCTAATTGAAATTCATAAAGCCAGATAACGATATACCGCCGTGTGATATCACGGCAGTGAAATATTGTTAATTGTATTACTTCAGAGGATCAAAATGCTTAACCGTATTCTTACGATCTTCTTCTACTTTGCGAATCTTCAGATCTGTTTGCCAGCGCCATAATCCTGCTAATAATGCTCCGCTAATATTGTGCCAAATACTAAAAACAGCGCCTGGTAAAGCGGCTATTGGACCAAAATATTTAAGGGCTAATGCCACGGCTAAGCCTGAGTTCTGCATGCCTATCTCGATCGCCAGAGTGCGACAAGTTACTTCGGTCTGACGGGTAAGTTTGCCCGCGACATAGCCACTTATTAAACCAATGATGTTGTGTAAAGCGACGGCGGCAAAGACTCCGTAGCCCAGCGTTCCTATTTCATCAGCATTAAGCGCAACAATAATGGCGATGATTAATAAAATTAAGCCACTCGCAATGTCTGCTAAGTATTTATTAATTTTATTAGCAAAACCTGGCTGAAAGTGAGTGATTAACGCCCCTGCAAAAATTGGAATTAAAACCATTTTAATAAGGCTTAATAAAATCCCGAAGCTATCAATTTGTATGATTTCACCCGCGGTTATACTAATGATCCACGGTGTTGCAAAAACTCCCCACAATGTGGACGCCAGTGTCATGCTTACGGACAGAGCAACATCGCCACGGGCTAGGTAAGTCATTACGTTTGAGGCTGTTCCGCCAGCGCAGGCCCCGACAATAACCATGCCTATTGTCAATTCATCCGATAAGCTAAATGCTTTTGAGAGCAAGACAGCCGCCAAGGGCATTATAGAAAATTGTATAATGATTGCCAATGCAATGGGCTGAGGATTGTGCCAAACACGTTTAAAGTCACTGGTGCGCAGTGTTAGTCCCATAGCAAACATAATCATGGCCAGCAGAGGCATGATTGCATCTCTCCAGCCCATTAGAGGAGCGGGATCGTTGTACGCTAATAGGGCGACGACGATGGCTAATATGGGAAATAAGCGACTGACTGAAAGCATTATGAGGGGGCTCAATAGAAATAATTAGGGGGCATTATAGCGTAAATGTTCTACTCAAACCCTAATAGATTAGATGCTTATTGGGTGAGGTGAGGATAGAAAAAAAGGGGGTATTCCCCCTGAGACTCAGACAAAGTCAAAGCGAAGTGTGCTAAAAATGGGCAACTATAATGGGCTACTATAAATAGGGTGTTAAAATTAATTTTCTTGGTTTTATTGAGCAATAATTAATTGCGCCACTCTATGAGTAATAAAACATTATTGTAAAGTGTGTTTAATATTATAAACAGGTTGTAGAGTGACATCGTTGATAGAAATCGCAATGATAGCTGGCGCATATTGACCTAAAGTAGATCTCCGTTTATATCAATGGAATCAATCTCTAGAGGATGGGGGATAATAAACGTGCTGCTTTTGCCGCTAAACTTACCAATAAATTGTTATTTTGAGGATAGATCTCGCTGCAGCTGAAATCGTGAAGAAACATTGTCTCTACTTCTGTGGCCATTTTTTCGCATTCAATTAAAGCATTGAGTTCAAAATTGATGCGTAGAGAGCGATTATCTAAATTAGCACTCCCGATATAGCTTAAATCGTCATCAATCAGCATAACTTTCTGATGCATAAAACCTTGCTGGTACTGTAAGAAAGTAATGCCTAATACACGCAATTCACTCACATAGTTTCGCATTGCCAATGCAATGATCGCATTATCATTTTTTTTAGGTAATAAAATGCGAACGTCTAATCCCTTTAATGCTGCTAATTGCAAAGCGCTCATCACGCTTAAGTCGGGAATAAAATAGGGTGTAGCAATCCAGATTCGATTTTTTGCCGATAAAATGAGCTGTACAAAACTTAAGCTCATTGTCTCTATCGTATCGGCGGGGCCACTAGGAATAATAAGAGCCTTGGCATTGTGTTCGCAGCTATGAGCCTGCCATTTTAAATCGAGTATTTTTTGCTGTGCCCAATACCAGTCTTCTGCAAATGACAATTGGGCGGCTAATGTTGCTGGGCCATCGATTTGCAGATGAGTATCTCGCCAAAAACCGATTTTTGGATCGTGACCTAGATATTCATCGCCCACATTATGGCCACCAATGAAGCAAGTCTGGTTATCAATAACAACGAGTTTTCGGTGATTACGAAAGTTTAGCTGTAGACGGCGTATCACTTTTCGAGGATTAAAGCGGCTGCATTCGATGCCCGCGTTTTCCATGGGCGTTAAAAAGCGATTTCTTAGACTCGAACTGCCGATTTCATCGTATAAAAAATAAACGCTGACCCCTTCTTTGGCCTTTGCGATTAACGCCTGCTGCAAACGTTGTCCTAACTCACCATCATTAACGATATAAAACTGCACCAAAATTGAATGTTTAGCCTTCTTAATTGCTTGGAATATGTAAGTAAAAGTTTGCTCGCCGTTGATTAATAATTGAACGTGATTTTGTTCACTTTGAGGAAGGCGAGACAGTGCTTCAAGAGGAATGATTGTGTTTGATTTTTGGTTGCTAGGATGAGCTTTAGCGCATAATTCTTGTTTAGCATGAAGCTGCTTTAAGACTTTTAAACTCGACTTACGGGCTTTGTTATAGCCATGGAATTTTCGACTGCCAAAAAAAAGATACAAAGGGAGTGTGAAAAAAGGAATGAAGGTGAGGGCGATAACCCATGCAAGAGTACCCTGAGAAGTGCGTCCATTCCAAATGGCATCAATAGCCGCTGCAATACCGGCAAGGTAGATGCCCAGTGTCCAGCTCCAAGTAATGCTATCGATTAAAAAGCCAGTGTTAAACCAAGTCTCAAGCCAAGCCAATTGCCGGCTCCTTTTTATGCGTAAATTGAATGTAGATTACGCCATAGAGAGGAGCCAAAGGCTAGTGTCTATTTACCAATTAAGCGCAAGAACTCACTACGAGTAGCAGGAGATTCTCTAAACGATCCCATCATCACTGAGGTAGACATAGAAGAATTTTGCTTTTGAACGCCTCGCATCATCATGCACATATGGCGTGCTTCGATGACAACAGCAACACCGCGTGCTCCGGTGACTTCTTGCACAGCTTCGGCGATTTGTTTGGTCAGGTTTTCTTGAATCTGTAAGCGGCGCGCAAACATATCGGTAATGCGGGCCAATTTAGATAAACCTAAAACTTGGCCATTAGGTAGGTAGCCGATATGTACTTTTCCAATAAATGGCAACATGTGATGCTCACACATTGAGTACATTTCGATATCACTAATAACCACCATTTCATCATTGTCGCTGGCAAAAACCGCATTATTCACAATGACTTCTAAAGACTGCTCATAACCACTGGTTAAAAACTGCATCGCTTTAGCGGCACGCTTAGGGGTGTCTAAAAGCCCTTCACGGTTAACATCTTCCCCAAGTTCAGTAATGACTTGAGAGTAAAGATCAGACAGCGCTTTCATCGCTTCTCCAGAATATAAGGTTATGGCATAGGCATAATGCCCGCGCATTTTACGCAATTATCAAATAATGTTAAAGGACTGGTAGGGTGCAATACACTGACAGGCGGATAAAAAAGACGCTTTATTAGCAATCGCCGCCGTTATGAGTAGAGAATGTTGCCCATTAGGCACTTGAAGCGCTTCTAAGTCATAGCCCAGTTGCTCCAAAATAAAGCATAAGCGTCTCGCAATAGCTTGCCCTGAGTCAACCAGTCCAATATGAGGGTACAGTTTAGCAATTTCATTGCTGAGTATTGGAAAGTGAGTGCAGCCTAAAACAATTTGGTCTAGGCCATCGTTTTCGATCCAAGGCAATAAGATACGATTCAAAGCCTGCGCATCGAGCTTACCTGTTAGCCAATAATGTTCGGCCAATTGAACGAGTTCGCTGCTGCCAATTCGATCGACTTTACAGTCTCCCGCATAATCAGCAATCAATTGGTCAATGTAAGGCCTATCAATAGTGGCTGGGGTGGCTAATAAGGCAATGTGGCGATTATTACTGTGCTGAGCGGCGGTTTTAATCGCCGGTACAACTCCTACAATGGGAATGTCAAAGACCTCACGCAATGCTGGTAATGCGAGAGTGCTGGCGGTATTGCAGGCGATGACAATAATATCTATTTTTTCGGCGGTGCATGCCTTTTGGCAGAGCGATACGATTCGTTCTATCAGAACGTCATCGGGCTGAATACCATAAGGAAATAATTGGTTATCCATAAGATAACAGGTCGCTAACCCAGGTACTGCTTGGCGGATGTGCTGAAAAACACTGAATCCGCCAACGCCTGAGTCAAATATGAGGGCTTTTGCTGGCATAGTTTGAGATTAGTCAGCTTTAAACGATAAACTAAAATTCAGAGGGACGGTGTAGGTGATCGACTTAAGACCCGCAATCTCTTTCAGTTTGTTAATACCTGCAACCAATTTAAAATCTTCAGCCGCAATCAACATCGGCGTGATGCTGGTTACTGTAATGGTTTTATCTTTGTTAGGGCTAATTATGACCTGACAACCTGCTTGAGCTTGTTCGCCATGGAGGGAAATCTTACCTTTCAATTCAAATTGTGTTTGCTGACCAGCGTTGACTTTAGCGAAAACGTCGGCTGGAATCTCAGCTTCAAAGCTGGCTTGGCTAAAGCGAGACGTTTCAAACAAGTGCTCTTGCATGCGTTCATCTCGAATACCAATACGGGTATCAACACTGGCAAGATCGATCGTCAGTTTGGCTATTCCTGAAGCGTTAACAGAAGCATTAAACTTTTTGAAATGATGAATCTCAGTCGTATGAGTATTTTTACTGGTCAAAAAGTGAATGCTTGATGGTTGTTGTAGCGACCAATCCGCCATACTTAAGCTACTGAAAGTCACTGCTAAAGAGATAATAAAAGCTCTTATAGAAAATCTCATATTGAATTGTTCCTTCTGTTGTAAGTGCAGGTTGTTGACATGCGTTTGCTTAAATTGAGTTGTTTTAGGCATCGACGGTTTAAATCAGTGTAAGTTCTTTAAGTTAGCAAATGCATATTGGATGATCAATTGTACTTCGTCTAGTACCGCACTGTTATTCGCTTCTTCTAAACGAAAGCGTTGCTGGTCTTGCTGAAAACGTAATTTTTTCGGGAGTTCTTTATAAGCCTCTTTAATCGCCATGTTTTTGCATGCAGTAAAATGCTGATGAATCGTCGAAAACTGATCTTGTAGCATAATATCGCTGTCTAATGCGTCTGCTAAATGATGGATGCGTAAGACGGCTTCGGTCATTTCACATTGCTCAGAGAGCAAGGATTGAGCAATAAATCGGATATCAGAAATAATACCGTTATTGCGTTTATCTAAGTTCTTTTGGGCTAATAAACGCTCTGCGTCATCTTTGTCTTGGTTTTCTTTCGACACGGCTTTTACTTTATTGTGTAAATAAAAGGCGTAAGCGGCGAGAACAGTAATAATAGCGCAGGCAATAATCAATAAAAGGGTTTTACTTAACAGCATAATAAAAAATAAATAGTAGAAAATAGGAATGCCATATTACTCTGCTTCTTTGGCCCAGGCTAGCTGATTTCGGCCGTTTTCTTTAGCAAAATACAGTGCTTTGTCAGCGGCACTGATCAATGCCTTAACATCGGAGTAATACTGACTGGGGCTAAATTTTGCGATACCAATACTGATGGTTAAGTAGGACTGTTGAGAGCTGGGGGCATGAGGGATTTTAGCATCTAGAAGGTTTTTTAATAAGCGCTGGGCCTGTTCGGTGGCTTCTTGATAATTAATAGACGGTAGAATAATAGCAAATTCTTCACCGCCAAAGCGGGTACACAGTTCTCCAGCACGGTTAAAGGTACTTTGTAAGATTCTAGCAACTTGCTGTAAACAATAATCTCCTTCAGAGTGCCCGAAGTAGTCATTGTAGTGTTTGAAAAAATCAATATCGCACATCATCAAACAGACACTACTATTATGTCGTTGAGCTCGATCAAACTCTTGTAATAAACCATGATCAAAAGCGCGTCGATTCGGCAATCCCGTTAAAGCATCGTGCATTGCCTGCTGAGAAAGGATGCGGTTGGCGTTCAGCAGGTCCTGTTCTATTTTTCGAGACTTTAGAATTAATTGATGGCGCCCCCAAGCATTAATTAATAACTGCGTTGCGGTACTAAGTAAGGCAATTTGTGACTCGGAGGGCTTATGTGAAGGGTCTAAAATAGAAAAACCAATACAACCTGCGGGCGCATCATTCTCACTTTGAATGGGCGTTATTCTAGAGCTGATAAACCCATTAGGGGACATGCTTTGCGCAAGCTTAAAGAGTGTGACGTACTCAGGGCTTTGATTTTCACGGTTACACAGCACCATGGTATTAGTTTTAGAGTATGCCTCTAGAAATACCTGGCTGTTTGGAATGCTAAAATATTCTGGAAAAGGCAGCATTAAACTGACAGAGCGTCGCCACTCGGCCCAGAGGCTTCCCTGGCTAAGGTTATTATTGAATTTTAAAATGAAGCAATGATCGAACGATAAAAACTCGCCAATACTTTGCAGAATATTCTCCATAACCGATACGAATTCTTCTGGGTGGCAGCTTAATAAGCGATTACTGCAGTCGCTCAGTAGTGCATCAAATTCAATTCGTTGGTTTAACGCCTGAGTTGTGCTTTCAAAGTCTTGGAAAATTTGAGAGAGTCGACTTTCGTGCTTGCGTAAATCTTGTAATACTCCGGTAAAGCGTATTTCAGGATTAGATCTGTCAGCAGAAACCGTAATAGTGAGGGGAATCATCTCACCTTGCTTATGTTTGCCAATAATCGTTCGTTCAGCATTGAGTTTGTGTGTCATGTGAAACTGATTTTTATCTGCTTTAGCAAGATAGGCGGGGTGATTTTGGGCTTGAATATCAGGCATAAGCATTGTAAGGGGATGGTCGACCGCCTCTTTTTCACTGTAGCCAAATAGATCCTGTGCGGCACTATCAAATGCCAGTATCTTGCCTTTGCTATTAATGACAATAATGCCATCAATATGCGGTTCAGGGCTGTTAGCTAATATCTTATTTACAACACTCTGCTTCATATACAACCTTTACTTAACTCCCTTTAACTATGGCTTGTAAAACAATATTAGCAAGTTAACGTCAGGCTACGCTAGGGCAGATCATTACATGGTTGAAAAATAGAATTTTATTAGACGAATATCGAATGAGAACAGTCTTTTTTTTTGCTTTTTAGTATAAATCCGCTAATCTCAAAGCATAATCACGGATGTCGGAAAATGTGTATGAAGTTAGATAATCGCTGGGTTATTGCAGATGGCACTCTTAATGATCTACCCATTACCATTCACACTCGTGAAGATTGGCAAAAAACCGCCGACAGTAGTGGCTTTCCTATTTGTATTCAAATTGCTTGGCATGCCAGTGCTCGTGATGAAAGCAATGGCTATCCTAGCATTCAAGAAATGCAGCAAATTGAGCTTTTCCATTATCAGCTTCAATCGCAGTTTGAAAAACAGGGGCATTCGATTATCGCGATGGTCATCACGCATGATGGTGTGAATCAGTGGGTTGTTTATACCGATGATCTTGAGCATATAAAAAACGATTTGAATCAGCTAGACGCGCCAGGAGAAGGCTACCCTATTGAAGTTGTTGCAGATGAAGACTCCGACTGGAAAACGTTCAAAAAAGTGTATCACGCTATTCAATAATGCTTAAACCAAGCCCTTAAACCAAGCCCTTAAAACAAGTTTAAGACAAAGAAAATGTCACTCCATTCTGAAAATCATCTTTCTTAATAGGTGAAGTAGTAGTGGAGGGGAAGGTGTAAGTTTGAAGCTACAATTTGAACAGCGGGTTTTTGAAACACTCATTAAAGCCAGCTGTTTAAACAGTGTACTTAATAATTAAATGTCAGATACGTGTTTATTGATTTGGCTCTAGGTTTATTTAGTAAACATCTGTATGCTGACCCCAATAAATCAATAGGTTCAGAGACTTATGCTTTCAATTGTCCGTTATATCTTATTAGCATGTCATTTTGTGATCAGTTCTTTACTGGCTTTTTGCATCATAATATTCCGTCCATTTCATCACAGTAATAGCCGCATATTAGCTCAAATATATTCGCAAATAGGCCGCAGAATTATTCGAGTTAAAATTAAACACTATAATGCTGAAATAATGATCAATCATGAACCTTGTGTTGTGGTGTCTAATCACCAGAGCAATTGGGATCTATTCATCGTCGGTTCAATCGTACCTAAGCGCATGGTGAGCTTAGGTAAGAAAAGTCTAAAATGGATGCCTTTCTTTGGTCAAGTTTATTGGTTGGGTGGCAATATTTTAGTCGATCGTGGTAATCGTAAGAAAGCGATGGCAGCGATGGAAACGACTAAAAAAGCGCTGACAACAAAAGATACGTCTATTTGGTTCTTTGCTGAAGGCACCCGTAATCACGGTAAAAATATGCTTCCGTTTAAGAAAGGGGCTTTTGTCACAGCGGTTAATGCCGGAGTTCCAATTATTCCTGTGTGCACAAGCAGTTACCTGAAGGGTTTCAGTCTTGATCAGTGGGATAACGGAACCGCACACATCAAAGTATTAGAGCCAATAGAGACCAAAGATTTAACCTTAGATGATGTTGATCAGCTTATGCTGGATACACACTTAGCGATGATGGACGGTATCCAAGAGTTAGACGCGCTTAGTTAATTTTCTAGTCTTGTGTTCTTACTCTGCGTCTTTATCTCGCGTCTTTGAAAAAGGTGCGAGATTGCTTTATAGCAGCCCAGAGTTGCTAACAAATAATCCCCCCGCTTTTTATTTTACTTCTCCATGCTCTATTTCCCCTGCGTTCTGCTTTTCATGAATTATTGATGTTATAAAATTTATATCCTGATAATTAAAACCTCCTGTATTGGCCCGTTCTGATATTCACAATAATCTCCTTATTTTTAATTCCGACCATTTTAGTATGAAATAGACTTTTCTTAATCCAGATCAATTTCTCCTGTAAGCATATCTAGTATCTTTGTTTCGTCTTTAGCACTACATGTGGTGTTTCTTTCGTATTATAGGTGGATTATCCAAGGGATAAGTTATGAGTGAAGAATTAATCGGTGATCAGTTGGCTAGCTCGAAGCAAGAGCAGCAAAAGCCTCGGCTTGAGGGGGTTGAGGCTTTTGTCTTGCCACTGCAAGATGCGTCCAAGGATATTTGGGACAGCAAATACCGATTAAAGACGGCTCAGGGAGATCCGCTAGATGCTGATATCAATGCAACCTTTAAGCGGGTTGCCATTGCCATATCAGACGTTGAAAAGAATAAAACATTACAAGCTAAATGGCAGAAAAAGTTTGAGTGGGCCATGCGTTGGGGAGCGATTCCTGCTGGTCGAATCATGTCGAATGCGGGTGCCTCTGAGTACAAGCCAGCGACATCGACCATAAACTGCACCGTGTCGGGCATCGTTGAGGATTCGATGCAGGGCATTTTAGATAAAGTGCAGCAAGCAGGGTTAACCCTTAAAGCAGGGTGTGGCATTGGTTACGAGTTTTCGACCTTACGACCAAAGGATGCGTTTGTAAACGGTGCAGGTGCTTATACATCCGGCCCACTCTCATTCATGGATATCTTCGATAAAATGTGTTTTACCGTCTCGTCGGCGGGTGGTCGTCGTGGCGCGCAAATGGCGACGTTTGATGTCTCCCATCCCGACGTATTAGATTTTATTAAAGCCAAGCGTGAAGACGGCCGCTTGCGTCAGTTCAACTTATCGTTATTAATTACTGACGAGTTTATGCATGCCGTGAAAACCGATGCCGACTGGCCCTTAGTGTTTCCATTGTGTGAAAAAGAACAACAACGCGAAGGTCTAGACCTCACTGATAGCCAGCAAGTGATTTGGAAGGACTGGCCGATCAGTAAAGACTATATCGTTAACGATATCGGTGAAGTTGCATGCAAGGTTTACCGCACAATTGCGGCGAAAAAATTGTGGAACGTTATTATGACGTCGACGTATGATTTTGCGGAACCGGGCTTTATCCTTATTGATAAAGTTAATCAGATGAACAACAACTGGTTCTGTGAAAATATTCGAGCCACCAATCCCTGTGGTGAACAGCCATTACCGCCGTATGGCAGCTGTTTATTAGGGTCGATTAATTTAACCGTTTTTATCGATCAACCTTTCACTCAGCAGGCACAATTTGACTGGGCCAAGTTCAAAGAAGTGATTGCGATATTTACCCGAATGCTCGATAACGTAGTGGAGATTAATGGTCTGCCTCTGCCAGAGCAGGAACATGAAATTCGCAATAAACGCCGCCATGGCATGGGGTATTTAGGCTTGGGTTCTTCCATTACCATGCTCGGCATGAAATATGGCGATGAAGCCTCGCAGCTGTTTACAGAAGAAGTTACCCGCCAATTAGCGTTAGTCGGTTGGCAGCAAGGACTTGAACTGGCAAAAGAAAAAGGCCCCGCGCCCATTATGGAAGAAGAGTTTGTACTCACTCAAGCACATTTTCGCCAACGTCCAGAGTTAGCGGTTGATGGTTATAAGCTTGGTGACAAGGTAAAGGGAAAAATTCTGCATGCCAAATACAGTCGCTATATGCAACAGCTTGCGGAGGAGGCACCAGAGTTAATAAAAGACCTTGAGAAAATAGGTTCGCGCTTTACCCACCACAGTTCCATCGCGCCCACAGGTACCATCAGTTTGTCGGTCGCCAATAATGCCAGCAACGGTATTGAGCCGAGCTTTGCCCATCATTATGCTCGTAACATTATAAAACCTGGACGTAAAACCAAAGAAAAAGTTGATGTCTATTCGTATGAATTATTAGCGTACAGAGCGCTCAATCATATTAAAGAAGAGGGCAGTGACATCGAACTGCCTGATTATTTTATCACCTCTGATGCCGTCACGCCTGAGCAGCATGTTGATATTCAAGCGGCTGCACAAAAGTGGATTGATTCTTCAATTTCAAAAACTGCCAACGTGCCAAGTGATTATCCGTTTGAAGAGTTTAAGCACATCTACCAATACGCTTATGATAAATCTTTAAAAGGCTGCACAACGTTCCGTTTCAATCCCGAAGTATTTCAAGGGGTATTAGTGCAAGAGAAAGATCTGGAGAAAACCTTATATCGATTTACCTTAAGCGACGATCAAGTTGTCGAGCTAAAAGGGAATGAGATGGTTGAGTACGATGGCGAAACCCACAGTGCGGCCAATCTCTACGATGCGTTAAAAGAAGGCTATTACGGCAAGCTCTAACGGCTTAAGGAAATTTATTATGATAAAAATCGAAAAGACAATAACAGCTTATGAAGTGGTCGATCTCGCCGCGGATGATATTGAACACATGCACGAGTGCTTAAAGCGCCCAGAAATGTTACTAGGATCAACTTATAAAATAAAACCGCCCATGGCGGATCATGCGCTGTATGTAACGATTAATGATGTGGTCTTAAATCCCGACACCGAGCATGAGCTGCGTCGCCCGTTTGAGATGTTTATTAATTCAAAAAACATGGATCAGTTTCAATGGATCGTCGCATTAACCCGAGTCGCTTCTGCGGTTTTCCGCAAGGGCGGAGACGTGACCTTTTTAGTTGAAGAATTTAAAGCGGTATTCGACCCTCACGGCGGCTATTTAAAAAAGGGGGGAATCTACATGCCCTCGCTGGTGGCAGAAATAGGACATGCGTTAGAAAAGCATTTAATTATGATAGGTTTGATGAAGCCTGCTAAAATCCCTACACAGCAGCAAAAGATACTCGATGAAAAGCGCGCAGAATTTGATTCTTTAGCGAAAAGCAATAAAGTAGGGCAAGGGGATTTTCCAGCAGAAGCGAACATTTGTAAAAAATGCCATACCAAGGCGACCATACTTATGGACGGTTGCTTAACTTGCCTTAACTGTGGAGATTCAAAGTGTGGCTAGGTATCGAGCAGCACTCATTATTTAAAGAAGAACGCTATGGATATTGAAAATATACGCAGACAGTACATGCAGGCTGGCTTAAAGCGCAGTGAATTAAAAGCCGATCCGATGGAGCAATTTGACCAGTGGTTGTCCATCGCTACGCAAACGCCTATGTCAGATCCCACGGCGATGAGTGTCGCGACGGTGGGCGAGAATGGCATGCCTTCTTTGCGTACGGTATTATTAAAATACTACAACGAAAAAGGCTTCGTCTTTTTTACCAACCTAGACAGTCGTAAAGCCCGTGAATTAAAACAGAACAATAAAATTGCTCTGTTATTTCCATGGACACACTTAGAGCGCCAAGTCATCGTGACAGGAGAAGTTGAGTTTGTCTCGACCGCGGAGTCGATGAAGTATTTTTTGAGTCGCCCAAAAGACAGTCAAATTGCAGCATTAGCGTCGCACCAAAGTCGTCCGATTAATTCTCGCGCTATGCTAGAAGAAAAGTTTTTGCAGCTAAAGAATCAATTTAAAAATGGTGATATTAGTTTGCCTTCATTCTGGGGTGGGATACGTATCAAGCCAGTACAGATTGAGTTTTGGCAGGGCCGTGAGAACCGCCTGCACGATCGTTTTATGTATACCAAAGATGAGGATGGTGAGTGGTCGGTTGAGCGTTTAGCGCCTTAGCATTAAAAAAGAAGAGCGATGGCTCTTCTTTTTTTTCTCGTTTTTTTAGTACAAACCTTTCATTTAAATGATTAGCTCAAACCTTTCTCTAGCATGCATTGAGTGTATTGCTTATCCGTACCGTTGATATGTCTGATCAACCAGTCAGATAAGAACTCACTCACTTCGTTCAGACTATCGTGACCTTCGCGACGGTATTGATCAACAAAATCTTCAACCTGAGCAATCATTTTAATATGCTGATTTTTATGATTTTCAATATCAGAGTAGCCTGCTTGCTGCATCATATCTTCTTCGCGAGTAAAGTGAAAACGCGTATATTCAACCAGTTGCTCTAAGGCTTGGCGCTCAAAATCAGCGCTAGTATCATAGTCATAAGCTGTTTTAAATTGATTCAATAAAAAAATTAAACGTTTATGATCGTCATCTAATGACTTCACTCCAACGCTGTATTCTTCTTTCCAAAAAATCAAAGAGGGCTTGTGATATTTTTTATAAGCAAAAGGAATTAATAATAATACTGCAATTAAAATCCAAGGGATTGGGTTACCTACTCCCATAAGAAAGCCCAATCCAATCGCAACGATAATTAATCCGATTAATGCAGCGAAAATTAGAGCATTTGATCGTTTTTTCATAGTCTACATCCAGTTGTTAGTCACAAAGATCACAAAAAGTAATGATGCTTAGCTTTACATAAAAGGATGCAAGCAACAGAGTTTTAAGATTTATAGTTGCGCTATGTCAACAAAATAAAAATTGTTTTCAACGCTGTTACCTGAATTGACCGAAGTCATTATCTCAGTTTCATATTCAACCATAGTGTGCGTAAAGCAATGTAAAGAAAATGAGCGTATTGCTTCTTTGTTTACCTTTATAACCACGAGAGAGAGTTGGTATGAAAAAGCTAAAATTTGGATTGTCGGTCATAGGTCTGGCCATCGGCATGGCAACAGCGGGCGTCAGTACAGCAGCCCCAGCCAAGGGTCCAACATTATCTGAAAAAGTATTTGAAGAAACCAGTTTATTATATTTCCAGCGTTGTGCAGGTTGTCATGGTGTATTGCGGAAAGGCGCTACGGGCAAAAACCTAGAGCCAGAAAGTACTTTGACAAAAGGTCAGGTTCGTTTAGAAAAAATTATTGCTTACGGTACTGAAGGCGGAATGAATAATTTCGATGACATCTTCAGCAAAGAACAAATTAAAAACTTAGCGACCTTTATTCAGATGGAGCCCCCGGTTCCACCTGAGATGTCACTAGCGCAAATGAAATCTTTTACTAAAGAATTTGTCGCGCCAAAAGATTACCCAACTAAGCCATTGCATGGTCGTAATTGGAAAAACTTCTTTGTGGTTATTGAGCGTGATGCGGGCACTGCCGCAATCATTGACGGCGATACTAAAGAAATTATCACGCACATCAATACGGGCTATGCAGTACACGTAATTAAAGGTACTGAGCACCATAAAACTGAACATCCTAAAGATGAAGTCGGCCGTTTTTGGTACACCATTGGCCGTGATGGCAAGGTTAACAAAATCGATTTATGGCAAACCCCTGAAAAAATGTTAGTCGCTGAAACTAAGATGGCATACGACGCACGTGATATCGCAGTATCAGGTGATGGAAAATACGTTATTGCCGGTGGTTACTGGCCACCACACTTCGTCATTATGGACGCAGTAACACTAGATCCGCTGAAGGTTGTTTCTACTCGTGGTTACAATACCAAAGGGGATTATATTAACGAAGCGCGTGTTGCGGCGATTTATACCAGCCCAATTCAATCATCGTTTATTGTCGCGGTTAAAGAAACAGGTCAAATGTTGCAAGTTGATTATAACGACCTAGACAACTTAACCATTACCTCAATGGCTTCCGCAGAATTCTTGCATGATGGTTTCTTCGATCCAACGGGTCGTTATTTCCAAATCGCTGCCAACGCCTCTAATAAGATGGTTGTTATCGATACCAAGACTCGCAAGCTTGAAAAAATGATCGACGTGGCTAAATTGCCTCACCCAGGTCCAGGTGCTAACTGGATTGATGAAGAGTGCGGCCCTGTTGGTGGCACGACTCACCTAGGAGAAGGCTCAGTCTCTATTTGGGGTAATGATCCTATTGGTCATCCCGATCAAGCGTGGAAACTTTGCTACGAAGTTGAAACAGACGGCCCTGGTGTATTCATTCGTACGCATGAAACTTCTGATTACGTTTGGGTTGATCAACTTAAGCACCCAGAACCAGAAGTTCAGCAGTCGGTACAAGTCTTCGATAAAAAGACGCACGAAATTGTGAAAACAATTCGGGTAACAGAAGAAGAAGGCAAAGCGGCATTACACATGGAATTCAATGACGACGGTACTGAAGTTTGGGTATCTGTTTGGAACCGTGTAGATGCTTCAAACCCTACCGGTGAAATTGTTGTCTATGATGCGAAAACGCTAGAAGAGAAGCACCGTATCAAAGGTTTAACAACGCCTACCGGTAAGTTCAACGTTTATAACCGCATGAACCACAAAACCTAGTAAGTAAAAACCGTGATTGGGCAAGGGTTTCCTTGCCCTCTCAAATATAATGAAATTATGCAGTACCTCATTTCGGCGAAATTATTATGACTGATGACAGAGTGACAGAAGAAATTGTTCATAAACCCCATTTTTTTAATAGACGATTAGTTCTTGGCACTACGATCGCAGGTGCTGTAGTGTTTTTTATAGTTGGCGTCCTTTTTTGGGGTGGTTTCAATACCGCCTTGGAAGCGACAAACCAAATGGAATTTTGTATTGGCTGCCATGAAATGGAAGCTAACGTATATCAAGAATATAAACCCAGCATTCACTACTCGAATCGTACTGGTGTACGAGCGGGTTGCCCAGACTGTCACGTACCACGCCCATGGATTCATAAAATGGTGCGTAAGATTCAGGCTTCTAAAGAAGTGTTCTCTTGGTTGACGGGTAAAATTGATACTAAAGAAGAGTTCGAAGAGCATCGCTTAACCATGGCGAAAAGTGTTTGGAATGCGATGAAAACTACTGATTCTCGTGAGTGCAGAAACTGCCATACGATCGAATCAATGAATCCAGAATTCCAAAAACCTCGTGCGCGTAAACAACATTTAAATGCTTTTCAAGAAGGTCAAACGTGTATCGATTGCCATAAAGGCATTGCTCATAACAGTGTTCGTCATCAACTATCAGACGAAGAACTGGAGGAGATTGAAAAACCCAATCCTGACTATATTCGTGAAGTCCCAAAAATGTATCTTGAAGGTTTAGCGCGTATTGAAAAGCAAGATAAGATAGATGCTGAAACCGCTAAAGTTGAAAAAGATGAAGCTATAGCAAAAGAGAAAAAAGCCATTGAAAGTGCAGTGCAAGACGCGTTAGAAAAATACAAACAGAGCCATTCTCCTGCTGGAAAAAAGGCACCTAAGTCTACTAACGACACTTCTGCTAGCAGTATCAATGTTGATTGGTCAAAAGCCAATAGCCGTGAGATTACTATCTTTTATCCTGGCCAAACATCGATCGAATGGATTCAAAATGGTCGTGATCATGGTGGCGCACGTCCGTTTACTAAAGGCGGAGATCGTTGCGTAACGTGTCACGATAAAGAAACAGCGGCAATGGGCGCTAAGATTGTGAGCGGTGAAAAAGCGGAAGATACGCCAATCGCAGGTAAGCGTGGCAGTATCCCAGTGACCGTTGATTCTACTTACGATGCTGATCACTTATACATGCGCTTTAGTTGGGCCGATGGTGACCATGTGCCAGTGCCTTTCGTTGATGGTGGGAAAATGGATCCTTTAAATCCAATGAAGCTGGCCGTGATGTTTGCCAACGACAATGTTGAATTTGCAGATCGTGCGGGCTGCTGGGCAACGTGTCACCATGACGCGAGAAATATGCCAGATGCACCTGATGCTAAAACTTTAAAAGGCAGTAAGTTTGCTTCGAGAATCAACTTAGAAAATGGTGTGACAAAATACCTTAAAGAGACTCGTACTAAACTTGAGATTAAAGGACGTGGTGGCAAGAAAAAAGGCGGTTGGGATAAATTGAAATCTGAAGATGACATTAAAGCGTTGATGGGCGAGAAAGGCTATATGGATATCGTACGCTACAAGTCTGGTGAAGCGATTGTAGAAGATGGTCACATCTTGGCAGATCGTAGCATGACGGGTGGACAGGGGGCTGAGTTTGATGCCAAGCTTAAAAACGGCACTTGGTCAGTCATTATGAAACGTAAGCTAGTATCCAATAAGCAAGGTGATGTGAGTATTGGCAAAGATGTTTTGTACAACTTTGGTTTTGCAATTCACGATGACTATACCAACTCTCGTTTCCATCATGTTTCACTAGGCTACAAGTTAGGCTTAGATAACGAAGCTGCTGAGTTGAACGCTGCGAAACAGTAATATCAACAGAGGTAATATCAGCAAAGTCTAGGCACGATAAAGGTATCTTTTAAATGATTAAAAGATGCCTTTTTTGTTTCTAATCAATGTCTTTAATGAAAAATAAAGGATACTGAAGTTATGAAAAATACATGCATACTGTTGATAGCTCTGATTGCCTCAATAGTCTCGTTGCCATTAAACGCAGAAGTGATAGAGGCTGAAATCATAAAGTTCGAATTTGTTCCTCAATACCTAGTGATTAATGTTGGTGATACCGTCGTTTGGAGCAATAAAGAAAAACGCCAATATCACAGCGTATGGTTTGAAGAAGCAGGGGACCGAGAGCCTGATTATCTCTTCCCTGGCGAAACCTACCAGCGAACCTTTAACCAAGTCGGTACGTTTAATTATCGATGTGGCCCTCATCCGAAAATGATGGGGACCGTGCATGTTCAATAAATACAGAATTAAGAAAAGAGGCCGTATGAATAAAAAAGTTGCATTAGGATTCTCCGTATCATTGGCACTAACAGCTTCAATTTTTCTGCAAGGCTGCAGTGGGCACCCTGGTGCGGGCCATTGGGAATCAAGTGTTGATGCGCCTTTGTCACAGTACAGTGCGCTCGAGCTAGAGTTTGATGGCAAGGGCACCTTACATCCTAATAAACTCGTACTAGGCCAAGAGGAAAAAGAAGATCTTTGGTGTGTATGGCAAGCAAAATCATCAACGGTTTTAGATGTTCAGTGTGGTGATGGCTTAGCAGAAAATACGAATATCAAGTTTGAGTTAACCGTTGTCGGAGAAAAACAAGAAGGAGCTTTTGATTATGACCAAGCTAACCTGACGAGCACAGGAAATATCGTCTCAACGTTTAGTCGTAAGCTTTAATCGCAAACCCTTAGTGTAAGTGATAAACCATAAACTATGGCATTAGCCTTGGCCTGTCGCTAACGCGGCAGCCACAGCATCATCAACACACAAAAAACCGATACCCAAAATACAAATACCGGAAAACTAATTCCACGCCACTTCGCTTTAGTGCTGCGTACAGGAGAGAGGGCGAAGCCACAACGCGTACACATTTTATCTTTCAGGCCGACAGTGCCATGGCAGTTATCACATTTACGCACAGTAGGTTCTGTATTATCAGATTGGCTCATATCATCACTTCATCTTTTACTATTCTCGCAGTTTGCCATAAAACCACCGGCCAAGGCGCATTAACCCGCTAAAACCTGATGCTAATCAATAGCCTTTGCCAATAGTTGACTACTATGAACAGCATATTGTAAAAGTCATAAGCGTGAGGAAAGACTATGACCGTTGAAATCGCCATAAATAATGCAAGCAATAATTTGTACTACGAGCCACAAGGCAACGAAGTGGAGTTATTTACCCACGCCTATAACAACCAGCTTCCCGTGCTAATCAAAGGCCCTACTGGTTGTGGTAAAACCCGTTTTATCGCCGCCATGGCGGAAAAATTAGGCCGTCCTTTGTATACCGTTTCTTGCCACGATGATCTAACCGCTGCCGACCTTGTCGGGCGTCACCTCATTGGTCCAGAAGGCACGTATTGGCAAGACGGCCCATTGACTAAGGCCGTTCGAGAAGGCGGTATCTGTTATTTAGATGAAGTGGTCGAAGCGCGAAAAGATACCACTGTTGTGCTGCACCCATTAGCCGACGATCGTCGAGTATTACCCATTGAACGGACGGGCGAATACTTAGAGGCAGCGCCTGGTTTTATGCTAGTCGTGTCGTACAATCCAGGTTATCAAAACCTCATTAAAGGCATGAAGCCCAGTACACGTCAGCGCTTTATGGCGATGAGTTTTGACTATCCAAGTGAAGACATTGAAGCAAAAATTGTTGCCCAAGAAAGTGGTGCACCAATGGAACTGGTTGAGCAGTTGGTTCGTTTAGGTACTGCCTTGCGTAATCTAAAAGACCACGATCTAGAAGAAGCCGCGTCTACGCGTTTAATCATCTATGCCGCTAAGCTGGTGGTTAGTGGTGTGGGTATTAAACAAGCCTGTTATGCTGCAATGGCCGAACCTTTATCTGATGACGAAGCAACCGTCGCGGCCCTCAAAACGGTTATCGATGCGTGCGTAAGTGAGTAAAATACATGAATAAATCCGTACAAGCACAAGCACTGTACTTGGCAAACTTGTTGGCACTCCCAGGAATTTCTTTCCTGCTGCTTGCCATGTTATATCGCAAGCTTGTATGGCTTCCTGCAAAAAATAAAGGCAGTAGCACACCGCAAAAAATTCGAGATGCGCTAGACCTTAATTTAGACGAATGCCAAGACCTAAAGCAACGCCGTGTCATTGAAACCAACGTTAGCCAAAAAGAGCTTGATCAATCACATTCTCGGGTTGCTCTGTGGCTCTCGGTAATTGGTGGTGTCGCAGTGGTCGGTGGCTGTTCATTAATCTATTTGATGACGGAAGGCTCAACGCAGGCATGGCCAATGATTATTTTATATTTTACCATTATGCATACCTCGTTTGTATTGTGGGGAATGGTTAATTTGGCTCAGGCTATGTCATCGCGATTACCCTATTTTAAAGTCCTATAGCGCTAATACACTTTTTTATAATCTGCTATCTCGGTAGGTTTTTCTTATTTTATTTCTGTATATTTATTCTCGTAGAATTAAAAACTTGTTCTAAATCAGTATTTTAACGCTCTAAAATAGAACGTTATTAAACCTCCGCTTTATATCAAAAAATAACTCTGAAATAGCTTGATATGTATCATCTAAAAGCTAAGTCAGCATTATGTCTCAAGGCCTTTCCCTTTATACTTTTTTCATTGATTTAAAAATGAACAAAGAAAAAACGAGGCGTTTTCAATATGACAATTAAGCGTTTAATTTCAACTGCAATAACCGTCATGATCGTCAGTGCTGCTGTGATGATGGCGACCTTGAGCCATGCTGAAATTCCCAGTCACGAACGCCAACAAGAACTTACCCATTTACTAAAACAAGACTGTGGCTCTTGCCACGGTATGACAATGAAAGGCGGCTTAGGTCCAGCCCTATTGCCAGAAAATCTAGCTGATACCCCGAATTATATTTTAGTGAATACCATTAAGTACGGCCGTGAAACATTAGCCATGCCTGCCTGGGATAATATTTTAACAACTGCAGAAATTGAATGGCTGGTTGCCGAACTTAAAGATGGCCGCTTTTTAGGAAAATCCGATAGGAAAAATAATTGAGAGCTAATGGATAATATCATGAAGACAACACTTAAATACAATGTATTAACTGGGTTGATTGCCACGGCTTCTCTTTTGACTGGCTGCGCACTGAGTTCATCCCCCATTTTACAATCAGGCTTACAGCCAGCGTCACAAACTGTCGCACAAACAGTAGAAACTATCGCCACAGGTGATCTCGGTGTCATTGTCGAGCGCGCTACAGGCTCGGTTCAAATTGTGAATACCACAAGCCAAACCCGCTTGGCTCGCATCAGCGGGTTAGGGGATTTATCTCACGCTTCCATCGTCTATTCTCGCGACGAGCGCTTCGCTTATGTCTTTGGCCGTGATGGCGGGTTAACAAAAGTTGATATCACAAAACAACAAATCGACAAACGCATAATGCAGGCGGGTAACAGCATTGGTGGAGCCATTTCCCAAGATGGAAAATTGGTGGCGGTATCAAATTATACCCCCGGTGGCGTGCGTATTTTTGATAGCGAAACCCTAGAACTTAAATTCGATCTACCCGCCATAGGTCGTGACGGCAAGCAATCTAAAACGGTGGGCTTAGTCGATGCACCAGGTCAACAATTCGTTTTCAGTCTGTTTGATAGCGGTGAAATCTGGATCGTTGATCTTGATTCTGGCAAACCCATTATTACCAAATTCTTTGATATAGGCCAAAAACCTTATGATGCATTAATGAGCCCAGACGGCCGTTATTACATTGCCGGATTATTCGGTGAAGACGGCATGGCTATGTTGGATTTATGGCATCCAGAAAAGGGCGTTACACGTATTTTGCCAAACTACGGCATGGGCGAAAAGCGTCTGCCAGTTTATAAAATGCCTCATCTAGAAGGCTGGGCTATCTCGGGCAATCGTGCTTTTGTTCCCGCAGTAGGGCGTCACGAAGTATTAGTCTTAAACATGACAACGTGGGAACAAGAAGCTGCAATTCCCGTACACGGCCAGCCTATCTTCGTAATGGCTCGCCCTGATGGTCGCCACGTATGGGTGAATTTCGCTTACCCCGATAATGACACACTGCAGGTAATCGAGACCGAAAAGTTAAAAATCATTCATGAGAAAAAGCCCGGAAAAGCCGTACTGCATATGGAATTTAATCCACGCGGTGAAAAAGTGTGGGCATCGGTACGCGACGAAAATAAAGTTTGTATTTACGATACCAATACTTTCGTTGAAGAAAAATGTTTCCAAGCAGACAGCCCAAGCGGAATATTTTTCACCAATCGTGCGCACATTATCGGGCTATAAAAGGCTTTAGGAATAACACGACATGAAGTTATTAGAGCAGCAACTTATCGACGAATACCAAAAAGACTTGCCCGTCTGTTCGCGTCCGTATTTGGAGGTGGCCAAGCGTTTAGGTGTCACTGAAAGTGATGTGGTTTCTGCACTAAAACGATTAAAAGAAAACGGAACACTCTCGCGTATTGGCCCCGTATTTAATCACAAAAAAGCGGGTGCTAGCACCTTGGCCGCCATGGCTGTACCCGAGGCAGTATTAGCGGAAGTGGCCGAGCGTGTAAACGCTTTTGAAGGGGTTAATCACAACTATGCGCGTGAACATAAATTTAATCTTTGGTTTGTTGTTACCGCACCTGACCAAGATCAATTACAGGCAAGTCTGAAAGCGATTGAATTAAGTGGCGGCTATAAAGTGATGTCGTTACCCATGGTGAAGAGTCATTTCATCGACTTAGGTTTTAAAGTGAAGTGGCAGTGATAGGTGGTAAAGACGATGGATGACATTTCGCAGTTACGTTTGCGCAAAGCGATACAAAATGGTTTACCGCTTACCGAACAGCCTTATTTAACGCTAGCTCAAGAGCTTGGTTTAACTGAAAGCCAAGTGATGCAAGCCATCACTGACTGGCAGAATGATGGCATGATTAAACGCTTTGGTTTAGTCGTTAAACATCACAGCTTAGGCTACACCGCCAACGCGATGGTGGTATGGGATATTCCCGAAGATAAGGTTAACAACGTGGGTGAGCTTCTTAGTTCATGTGATGCCGTGACCCTGTGTTATCAGCGCCCGCGCCAGCTGCCAGAATGGAATTACAACCTGTTCAGCATGATCCATGGCCAAGACAGAGAAACGGTATTACAGCAGTTAGCCTCAATAACAGAGCAAAACGATTTAGCAGATTTCAAACGCGATGTTTTATTCAGCTACAAATTATTTAAACAATGCGGTGGCCAATATGTGCAAGCTTCTCACGAGTTAGCTTCAAAGGGCCTGACCTTCAAGGAACAATCATTATGAGCGCAGCTATAAATACAGAGCTAAAGAAAGAACTCAAAAAAGAGTTAAGCAAAGAGTTAAGCAAAGAGTTAAGCGAACTAGACAAAAAATTAATTAACTTGCTACAAGACGGCTTCCCGCTAACCCCGCGCCCATTCAATACCGTTGCTCAACAACTCACCAAAGAAGAATTAACGGTCACCGAAGTGGACGTCATGCAGCGTATCCAAGCCTTATTAGACGAAGGTATGCTCAGTCGCTTTGGCCCCATGTATCAGGCCGAACGTATGGGGGGCGGCTTAACATTAGCCGCAATGACCGTGATCGAAGAAGACTACGGCCGCGTCACAGAACAAGTCAATGCCTTCCCGCAAGTTGCGCATAACTACCGCCGTGAACACGAACTTAATATGTGGTTTGTATTAGCTACCGAAAGCCCAGAAGAAATTGAAGACTGCATTGAAGAGTTAGAAGCAGCTACAGGCTATCACGTATTTAACATGCCAAAAGAGGAAGAGTTTTATGTCGGACTTAGATTTGCACTGTAAGAATTCGAACTCTAATAACGTCGTTGATATCGACAGCTTCAATCCCAAGGCTAAGTCTCCTTTTTCAAATAAGGACACATCAATATCCACAACTGACACAGTAAAAATCGACTTCATTTTAACCGAAGTTGATCGCGCTCTTGTCGTGGCGACCCAAGAAGGTCTTCCGGTTAGTGAACGCCCTTACCAGATTGTTGGCGAAAAAATTGGCATCTCAGAAGACGAAGTCATCTGTCGCTTAGAAAAAATGTTAGAGCGTGGAGTTATTCGCCGTATCGCCGTAGTCCCCAATCATTATCGCATTGGCTTTAAAGCCAACGGCATGACGGTATGGAATGTAAAAGATAGCGATGTAAAACGCTTAGGCCGCCAAATTGGCGAGCTGCCTTACGTGAGCCATTGTTATCAGCGCCCACGTCATGAGCCTTACTGGTCGTACAATTTATTTGCCATGGTTCACGGCACCGAGCGCGCACAAGTAGAGGAACGAGCAGAAAAACTAAAAGCACTATTAGGTGATGCTTGCTTAGGCAGCGAGATTTTATACAGCTCAAAAATTCTGAAAAAAACCGGTATGCGTCTTTCAAAGAAAGATGATAACGCCAGTGAATCAAAAAAGACTGAGGGGAAATAATATGTTTCGCATTACCCAATACATGAAAACACTGCACGCGCCCACTCCGCTTGGTCCATCAATAAAGCCACCCGGCCCCGTTGTTATTTGGAACTTGATTCGCCGTTGTAATTTAACGTGTAAGCATTGTTACTCCATTTCAGCGGACGTCGACTTTAAAGGGGAGCTGTCTACCAACGAAGTCTACACCGTCATGGACGATCTAAAAGAATTTAAAGTACCAGTATTAATTTTGTCTGGTGGAGAGCCACTGTTACGCCCAGACATTTGGGATATTTCAAAGCGTGCCAAAGACATGGGTTTTTATGTTGGTCTTTCTACTAACGGCACCTTAATCGACGAATCAAATATCGAAAAAATCGTTGCTGCAAAATACGATTACATCGGCGTCAGTATTGATGGTATCGAAGCGACTCATGATGAATTTCGTCAGCGTAAAGGCGCCTTTAAAGAATCAATGCACGGTATCAAACTGTGCCAAGAACGAGGTATTAAAGTCGGCTTGCGCTTCACCTTAACCCAAGATAACGCCCACGAATTACCTTTGATCTTAGATCTAATGGACGAATACGATCTGGATAAATTTTATCTTTCCCACCTGAACTACGCCGGTCGTGGTAAACGTAATCGCAAGCGTGATGTCTTTCATCAAATGACCCGCGATGCTTTAGATATGATCTTTGAACGCAGCTGGAACGAATTAAAGCAAGGCATCGAACGAGAATACGTGACAGGTAATAACGACGCCGACGGCCCTTATTTATTGCAGTGGGCAGAAAAAAATGTCCCTGAAGAAGTTGAAGCATTGCGCCAGCGTTTAGAAAACTGGGGCGGAAATTCCTCGGGCGTAAACATCTCAAACATCGACAACCTTGGTAATGTTCACCCAGATACTTTCTGGTGGGATTACAATCTAGGCAACGTGCGTGAGAAAAAATTCTCTGAAATCTGGGCTAACCCAGAAGATGAATTAATGAAAGGCTTCCGCATGTCGCCACGCCCAGTAAAAGGTCGTTGTGGTGCCTGCCAGTATTTGAAAATCTGCGGTGGCAATACTCGCGTGCGTGCGTATTCATTAACCGACGATCCGTGGGCGGAAGATCCAGCCTGTTATTTATCCAATGCAGAAATCGGCGTTGAAACCGAAGAAGAAGACCGTATGCCACTCCCTAGTCACGAAGTAAGAACCGAGCATGTCGCCGCTGTAGAAAAGCCGCAACAGTTTATAAACGCAGTGAATCTCTAAGTGAAAGATAAATGTCTTTAAAAAATAAAGAGAATCTGTAGGAGTTTTGATGATGTCAGAGATACAAGAAGCAGGAAGTAAAATAATGGTGAATGTGGTCTTACCCTCGCATATCATGTCACGCATTCCACAGCTGCAACCCGGCCAAGTCGCCTTAGTCGGTGCTGGCCCAGGTGACCCAGGTTTATTAACCTTAAACGCCTTAATGCTGATTCAACAAGCTGACGTATTAGTTTGCGACCGTTTAGTTTCCGACGAAATCGCCGCACTAAAGCCGGCCAAAGCCGAATTAATAAATGCTGGAAAAAGCTGTAAAGAGCACGTGCTAACCCAAGAGCAAACTAATCAAGTATTAGTGGATCAAGCCAAGCTAGGCAAGCGCGTCGTGCGTTTAAAAGGCGGCGACCCGTACATCTTTGGCCGTGGTGGCGAAGAGGTCGAATTCTTAATGGATCACGAAATAGAAAGCATCATCGTCCCCGGCATTACCGCCGCATCCGGTTGCTCGGCTTATGCAGGATTTCCGTTAACCCATCGTGACTTCGCTCAATCAGTAACACTTGCCACGGGTCATATAAAACACGATGGAAAATTAGAGCTCGATTGGAAAGCCCTCGCCAGTAATGACAGAACCGTCGTGTTCTACATGGGCCTTAATAACGCCCAATTAATTTCCGACAGCCTGCAAGCAGAAGGGCGCGAGGCCGATACCCCAGTAGGATTAATAGAACGCGGCACGACCTTACAACAACGCACCGTATTCACAACGTTAGGGGCATTACCACAAGCCATTATAGATAATGGTTTAAAGCCACCGACAATGATGATTGTAGGCGAAGTCGTTACGATTGCAGAAAAAAACGCCAAGAAACAAGAAAAGATAAATGCAAAGAAAGCGGCTGAAAAAGCAGTTCGAAATTCTGAAGAAAATAATCTAGCCCAAGCCTAAATTGCAGGGAGTGGGCTTGTACAGCTTTTAAAGGCTAAGGAAAAAAGATGTTAAAAAATAAACGATCAATGCTAGGGAAAATAGCGATTGTAGGTGCAGCGATCAGCGTTTCTGCTTTTTCTGTACAAGCATCAGGCGTAGGTGATGTAGTTTCTAAGGTCGAAGTAGATTACAGCAAACACTGCGCTGCCTGTCATGGTTCAGAACGTTTAGGTGCAATGGGTCCCGCATTACTGCCTGATAATTTAAAACGTTTGCGTAAAAACAACGCAACAACCGTAATAGCAGAAGGGCGTACCGCCACACAAATGCCTGCGTTTAAAAATATTCTAGACGCTGACCAACGCCAAGCGCTTGTTGATTATATTTTCACACCACCTAAAGTGATACCAAGCTGGACTGAAAAAGACATACTAGCAACGCAAGTGGTCACTCACACACAAGGAGAGCTTCCGAATAAACCCGTATTCGAAGCCGACCTAATGAATCTGTTTTTAGTCGTAGAAATTGGCGATCACCACGTAACCGTTTTAAACGGCGATACGTTTGAACCCATTCATCGTTTCAAAAGCCGCTTCGCATTACATGGCGGCCCAAAATATTCCCCTGATGGACGTTATGTGTATTTTGCCTCCCGCGATGGCTGGATTACAAAATACGATATTTATAATCTAAAAGTCGTAGCCGAAGTACGCGCCGGTATTAATACCCGCAACCTAGCCATTTCATCGGACGGTAAATCGGTCATGGTCGCCAACTATTTACCAAATAACTTAGTGATGTTCGATGCTGAAAATCTCGATATGCTAAAAATTTATCCTGTAATGAATAGCGAAGGTAAAACCTCACGGGTAAGTGCGGTGTATAACGCACCACCACGCAATACATACATCGCTGCCCTCAAAGATTTAAAAGAAGTTTGGGAAATTCCATATCCAGTAGAGGGAAAATCTTCAACCGTGAGAAAAATAGCAGTAAACGATTATCTAGATGACTTCTTCTTCGACCCAGATTACAAACTTCTCATAGGTGCATCTCGTGGCGCTGCAGGCGGCCAAGTTGTCGATCTAGATTTAGGCAAGGTAGTTCACAGCATTCCATTACCAGGAATGCCACACTTGGGTTCAGGTATTACTTGGGATTACCCGATTAAAAATGAAAAAGGTTTATTAGAAATGCGACAAGTCTTAGCCTCGCCAAACCTAAAAGAAGGCAAGGTATCGGTAATCGATATGAAAACATGGAAAGTAATAAAAGAAATCAAAACCGAAGGCCCAGGTTTCTTTATGCGCAGCCATGAAAACTCACCTTATGCTTGGGTGGATGTATTCTTTGGCCCTAACAAAGATAAAGTCCATGTAATCGATAAATCGACGTTAGAGATTGTGAAAACCCTACGCCCATCACCGGGTAAAACCGCCGCCCATGTTGAGTTTAATAAAGATGGCAGCAAGGTAATTCTAAGTATTTGGGATATGGATGGCGAAATCATTGTTTATGACGCCAATACATTAGAAGAAGAAAAACGCCTGCCCATGGTGAAGCCTTCTGGCAAATACAATGTATGGAATAAAACCCAGTATGAGCGGGGGACTAGTCATTAAATCAACTAGTTAATACGATATAAAATACCGTGTTTTAAATGATTGACGACAATGCCACAGCCCTTATGAATAAAAGCCTGTGGCATTTTTGTGAAAGTGCTATCAATGCCTCTTAATTGACGCTAACTATTCAAATAAACACAAACACCACACTCAACGAAATCAAGCCAATACCACATAATTCTTGGCGGCTTACTTTCTCTTTAAAGTAAAACACCGACAGCAATAGCATAAACACCATTTCTAACTGCCCCAATGTTTTCACTATGGCCACGTGCTGTAAACTCATCGCACTGAACCAGCCAATTGAACCTAATGCACTGGTGATGCCAATAAACCACGCTGTTTTCCTGTGTGACTTAATCTTAATTAATTGTTCGCTTTGTGTCTTTTTGATGGCTATGTAACAAATAGCAGACTGTAAAATCAACATAAATACTAAAGTGACGGAGGCACTTAGTAATAATGGTAAATTCAATATCAAGCTGGCCTCCCGTAAACTTAAGCTGGTAAACGCAAACAATACCCCTGAACCAATTCCATAGAATAATGCCTTCTTGGGAATTGATGATAATTGCCTAATGTTGATTTTCGATAACAATGCAATGCCAATAACGCCTAAGCCCACGGCAATCCAGCCTAATTCTGACAAGTAATCTTGAAAGAAGATTGCGGCAAACAATCCCGCCATTATTGCTTCGGTTTTGGAAAAAGCGATAGCGACTGAAAAATTACGGTACGAAAACAAACGCACCACAAATGCGGTGGCTAAAATTTGAGCGACGGATGCTATTAAGACAAATACCCAGAATTTTAGTTGGCTGATGGCTAGGCTGATTTGATCGGCCTGAATGTCGAATACGATGAATAAGCTGATTACATACATTAAACCAATCGGTAATCCATAAATATATCGCGTATAAGTGACGCTCAGCGAAGACAAATTATTTGATAAGTTCTTTTGTGCGGCCGAACGCACTGATTGCATTACTACCGCCATAATGGTGAAAAATACCCAGATTCCCATGATGTAAACCTCTTAATGAAGATTGGATATTGGGCGCATTATTCGTTGGCGTCCAATGAAAGAGTTTTATGTGAAGTATGCTTTTAGGTTATACAAAGGCTATAGCCATTAAAATAGGAGGGTGATTAATTAAATTTATATCTTAGTATTATTAGTGGTTTATAGTCTATAAATAGACAATCTCTTGTTAATTAACCCTTTAAATAAACTAAAATTAACACAGTAATTAAACGGACGCGGGAAAGTAGTCACTGGGTCAGATTGGTTGTATTATCAGACATAATTGTAAGGGCTTCATACGATATTCATGGATTGATATTTACATTATGACATTATACTTCAGGATTTTTAGTTCTATATTACTTTCTTTATTAGCATTATCTATTTTTAGTTCATCAGTTATAGCCATTTATGTTCTGGTTACTGACGGAGTACCGTTACTTGATGTCTTAGGGTTACCCTTTTTAATAGCGTTAATGGGCCTTGTTGTTTTCGGTTTTACCGGAGCACTTTACTGGTCGATTTTATTTAAAATGACAAGTCAGTTTTTTAGAACGACTTTTAAGGCACATGCATTTTCAGCGATCTCATCAATTCCTGTGACTATGGTGATCTTAATCGCTTTTATGGGGGGGGAGTCAAGTCTTGAGGGGTTATTGAAAATCTTGTTTCTATTCATTATTATTTTATTACCCGTTGTTTTATTGAGCTTGTTTTTTTATAAAATGGTGTACTTGAAAGCTAGAGCTTGATTGCTGGTGTAATCTTTAGGAGTTTTTTATGGATTTAATTCTTCCAATTATAGGTGTTTTTTTAAGCGCTATTTTATTTGTCATCGTTTTTCAGAAAGTCTTAGTGATGCGTCGAGAAACATTTATAAAAGAGTATGTATTCCCTAAAACGATAAAAACCAATGTGGCTAAAACGTATCCTCATCTTAAGGATTTTGAATTAGATCAAGTAATGCGTGGCTTGAGGGATTACTTTCATTTGATTTCACTATCTCATCAAAAGATGATTGCGATGCCGTCTCAGGTTGTTGATATCGCTTGGCATGAGTTTATTCTTTTTACCCGAGAATATGACAAGTTTTGTTCAAGAGCATTGGGTCGTTTTTTACACCATTCTCCTGCAGAAACGATGAAGTCTCAGAATATTGCGCAAGCGGGTATTAAAAGAGCCTGGCGAATAGCGTGTCACTTAGAAAGAATAAATCCCTTTTTACCTAAACGGTTGCCTGTAATCTTCGCTTTAGATGCTCTATTAAATATTGAAGATGGTTTTCACTATCAGCTCGATTGTATGAAATTGAGTATTTCTAGTTCAGGCGGAGGATCTACCGGAGGTCATTGCGGTAGTCATATCGGATGTTCTTCTGGTTGTGCTGGATCAGCCGGAGACGGCGGTTGTGCAGGTGATGGCGGTGGTAGCGGAGGAGGTTGCGGTGGCGATTGAATATAGAGGGTGGCATGGGGTAGTTAAAACGTGATGGAGTTTGCAACACCTTGCGCGTGTTGCTTGGTTTAGCCGCTGTTATTATATACACTGCGGTGCTAATTAACTTATCAAGGAAGAAACATGACTGATCAGAACGTTGTAAACCCTTATAGTGCACCTACTTCGCAAGTCGAAACTGTTAATGTAAGTGGTGATGCTGTTTTTTGTCCCGCCAAGAAGTTAACTGCTGGGCAGGGGAATCGCATTGTCGCAGATGCTTGGAATATTTATAAAGTATCGCCATTTAAGTGGACTCTTATGAGCGTTATTATGTTCGTTATCATGATAGTGCTCAGTATGATCCCGATAATAGGTTCTATTTTTGGGAGTTTGTTTTACACACCTTTGTTTGCGGGTTTACTCATTGCTGCTAGAGATGTTGAAAAGGGTGAGGCGTTAAAATTTGGTCACTTGTTTTCGGCCATTAAAGCGAATGGTCGTGGTGTGTTTGGTTTGGCTTTTGTCATGTCGATTATCGGCTTAGTTAATCTACTGGTTGGATTTATGTTCATGGGGTCGGGTACTTTCATGGCCGCTTACTCTGGATATATGGGGCAAGAAGTTGATCCTGCAACTCTTGATATTAATCCTGTGGGCATGATTATTGGCTTTATCATCATGATGGTCGGTACTTTGGTGCTTGTGATGATGTCTTGGTTTGCTACACCACTTATTGCTTTGCAATCTGTTGGCGTATTTCAAGCGCTGGGTATGAGTTTTAAGGCATCTTTGAAAAACTGGTTGTCGTTGACGGTGTATGGTTTGATCATGTTATTTTGGTTGTTCGTGGCGACCATTCCAGTGGGCCTAGGTTTATTTATTATGATTCCATTAATGAGTATTACCGTTTATACCGGTTATCGTAAGATTTTTACGATGTAACGGTTTCACTTTTAGGCCGTTCTCATTGGCGGCCTAATTTCTTACAAGCGACCTGAGTTTTTTATATGCTGGTAACTATTCACCAGCGTAGCGGGAAGCTCTTCTGCAGTACAATCTAGGCACATTGCCCCTAAATTATTCAACGAACTGTGCATCTCTTGTCGTTGGCGCATAAAGTTCTCTGTGGTTAGCATTTCTAAGCTTTGTTCAAAGTTCTTAGGATCTTGTTTCAGAGTATCAGCTAGAAAACTTTCATGTAAATCAGCCACGACTACGAGATGGCGCTTTCTTAATATTAATACGGCTTTCTCTAAATCATTACGATCTTCGTCTCGACTATTGGTTAAAATAATAACGAGTGCGCGACGTTTTTGTAAGCCAATGAGTCGTTGCGCGGCTACTAAATAATCCGACATAACCAGCCCAGCATGTAAACCATAGCAGTGATCGAGCAAATGCTTCACTATCGCTTTGTGTTTTCTCGGTGGACACCAGGTATGGTTGTTACCAAAAGCCATGAAGCCTACGGAGTCTCCTTGCTTGGCGGCAACGTGAGAGAGCAATAACATGGAGTTTAGAGTTTGATCCATGTGCTCTACATCTTCATCTTTATGGCGCATGCGGCGGCCAGTATCCAATAAAAAAACCAGTTGTTGATCTTGTTCGTCCTGAAATTCTTTGCTGATTAACTTACCGATACGAGATGAGGCTTTCCAGTCTATCTTGCGCATAGGATCGCCCGCTTGGTATGCCCTAAGCTGGTGAAATTCGGTGCCTTCTCCACGTCGACGTTGTTGGCGGTTGCCCATTTTTGCCAGTTTTTGTTCATCGCCTAATAAAGCAAACTCAAAAACACTTTTATAGTTTGGTTGCACGCGCACTTGGCTTTCACAGAGAATACTGCGGCGTAAATGCCAAAATCCCCAAGGCGATTGAAGTAGGCAATCTATATCATTGAACTGAATGTTACCGCGTTGAGTCGCTTTTATCTGATACTCAACAATGGCCTGGCTGTTGGGCGTCAGCATCAAGGATTGTGGTAATCCTTGGCTTTGTGTACTTTCATCTTGGCTGTCGAATACGCTCATTTTAATGTTGCTGGCGGTTTCGTTGGTCAATGTTAACGTTACCGGATTCCACGTTTGTACTGCTAAGTTTGCTTCAATCTGGCGTTCTGCGTGAGGATTGGGTATTAACCCTCCACGAACGGCATCGAATAACATAAGCAGTAAAAAAATTACGGCGACTGTGTATAAACCTGTTGTGATGGGCGGATAAAAATCGGCCGCTAATGCACAGGGTAAAAAAAGTGCAGCAATGATCAGCAGTTTTTTACTTGGGGTCATACTCTAGGTGCTTCCACATTTTGCAATAATTCGTTGATGACCTGCGAGGCACCGATGCCCTCAATTTCCAATTCTGCGGTTAGGCGAATACGATGGCGCAATACGCTTACAGCCATGGATTTAATATCGTCGGGTAATACAAAGTTGCGACCCTGCATTAGGGCGTGAGCTTTTGCCACGCGTAATAATGCCAAGCTGCCTCTAGGGCCTGCGCCTACTTCTATGCCATGCCAATCGCGAGTCGCGCGCACTAAGCGTACTGCGTATTCGTGAATGGATTGATCAACTTCCATTTTGGTGAGCAGCATTTGCAGGTCGTGAACTTGCGCCATCGTTAGAACTTGTTCAATGGCGCTTACGTCTAGCTGGTCGCCGATGTTGCCGGATAAGCGTTTGCTAAGTTCAATTTCTTCTTCAACGGTTGGGTACTCGACCCAGATGTGTAATAAAAATCGATCCAGTTGGGCTTCGGGTAACGGATAAGTGCCTTCGTGCTCAAGTGGGTTTTGTGTAGCCATTACCATGAAAGGTGAGGGTAGAGACAGGCTTTGTCCTTCTACCGTTACTTGCTGTTCTTGCATGGCTTCGAGTAAGGACGATTGAGTTTTGGCGGGGGCGCGGTTAATTTCATCGGCCAATAATAAATTGCAAAAGACAGGGCCTTTACGAATAACAAAATCATCGCTCTGTTTATTAAACATGGCGTGACCAGAAACATCTGACGGCATGAGGTCGGGAGTGAATTGAATGCGGTTGAACTTACCTCCCATTGCTTGTGACAGGCTGCGAACTAATAAAGTTTTCCCCAAACCCGGTACGCCTTCTACCAAGGCATGACCGGCGGCTAATAAGCACAAGATGGTTTGTTCGATCACTTTATCTTGACCGACCATTACTTTTTTAAGCTCTAGAGTAAGCTTCTGAATGCTTTTTTGTGCGTCAGCGAAGGCACTATTAGAGTCAGTGCTGGGTTCAATAGTGAGTGAGCCGCTGTCTATATTGTCCATAATTTTTTTAATCTCTTGGTATAGCTGATGAATTCGTTTTGATTGCGGCAGGGGTCAGACCAAGCCTGCTTAATTTCAGATGCGTTAAGACCGCTTAGTTCGGCGAGCATGCTGTATAGCGTACGATCATTTAGACCAGCTAAGTGCGGGTGCTTAACAAATAATCTGTGTTGAATGCGTGAACGCCAAACGTTTAATAAGTGATTGGCTTTGTCTTGTTGCCAGTGGTAGTAGCTCACTTGTTGAATGTGTTGTTTTAAATTACGCTGATTTCCCGGCAGTTGAGAAATCACAGGGCCAAAGCGTTTCAGCAAAAATAGAAAAAATAGCAGTAGCCAGATGCTGCTAAAAATGACCAGCGACGGAAAGTTTTTATAAACGATGGCTAAAAATGCAGGAGAAGTATTCTCATAGATTAGCCATACTTTTTGCCTGTCTTTTAAAAGCATCCACATAAAATATGCATGATCGTGAGTGGATAAATCGGTAAGGTAATAATTGTTATCTTCTTCAATATTATAATAACTTTGCCAGACGGGAGGCGTCGCTAAGAAATCAGTATCGCTTAGCAGCAAGACTGAGCCTTGGCCGTGAATTACTTTTATTCCGTGAGCACCTTCGTTGGATTGAATGATGATTTGGCGGCTGTCGTCTAATATATTTGATTCTAATGTATTCGATTCTAATATATTGGGTTCTAAAGTGCTGTCTTCTGAGAAATCGACCTGTTTTAACGTCAGTACATACTGAGGATTCATGTGAAAAAATAAATCTTCACCTTGTATGTTGGCCCAGCTGTGATTGGGCTGTTGAGTGTTTTCCCAGTCTTCAGCTTCTTGAATCAGTACGCCCAGTTTTTCGTGAAAGTATTGGCGACTGTCACTTTTCCCTAGCCAATAAGGTTCATATACCAGCTGGCCACCTTGTTTGATCCAGCTTAATAATGCCAGCTCTCGCTCGTGGGTGAGAGGGTGTTTTAAATTACGAATTACGATTGCGTCATGTGTACTGGGCAAGTTATGCAGTAAATTGCGATTGTTTTCGCTTTGCACTTCTATATCAAAACTTAATAGTAGGTGCTCTAGCGCGGACATAGGGTTGAAGCGAATGTCTTCTTGCGGTGATTTGCGTTTGTCTTCATAGCTAATAGTGATGTGTTGAGAAACCCACCACCCAGCTAATGCTAGGGCAGTAATAACGATGAGACTTATTAAGGCAGAACGTATTTTCATTTTTCTGGCCCCTCTATGACGAAGAACTGCCAATGTTTAAATAAGGTATTAATAGCCTCTGCGTTAACGCTTTGGTGCGCGTAAGCCAGCATTTGCCAATGCATAACGAGTTCGGCAAAGCACTCAGCTTCTTCTTTTGGACTGTTAGCCTGCATGATGACCAGACATTCTTGTTCGGTATTACTTTGTTTGAATGGAATGTGCTTTACATGAATGGCGTTAATTAGGTGAGCTCTAAACATTAAACTTAACGCTTGTCTAAGTTGCTGCTGTTTTAAGTGATTTTCTATGATGTTAAGAAAATTATTGGGCAGGTTCTGTTGGCTCATGTCCATACCAAGAATGGATTGGGGTTTATCTTCTTGCTGTTTTTTAAACCTAGAAAGGTACTGCCAAGGTTGGTACTTGCTAAGAACAAACACCAATAATAGAGCCAGTAATACAATGATGAAATATTTAAAGTACAGAGCTAGATCTTTAATTAGGCTTAACCAAGGGAATTCTGCTTGGTTATCGGTTTCGTTATCTAGGTCCCAATCCCAGTCCCAGTCCCAATCTATCGAGTAGTCTTTTTCTTTGTAATGCTCGCCAAAAACATCAGAGTTTAAAACGTCGGTTAATGCACCGCGAACGTATTTGGCATTAATGGATTCGTTTTGAGGGTAGAGTTCTTCGATAGCCGCTCTCGCATCTTGCTGATCTTCAACCGTGCATGATTCAGCTATATTTTCAGGCTCATCAGCCCACGATGGTATGGGGCTAAAAGAAAGAATGCTCACTAAGGTTAATATTAGAATATTTGCATTAACGGTGCTAAAGCTGGCCAGTCGGCTACTGATTTTTTTAAAGCCAAGTTCTATGTCCCAAGCTTCTAAATGAGTGCGCTGATTTAAATATAAAATAAAACCGCAGCAGACATAGAACGGAGCCACGCACGCCACCGCAATCGTGTAGGTTAACAGCGTTAATATACTGATGGCATTATTTTTGTCTTCTAATAACTGGAAATCATCCAGATGAATTATTCCACTGGGTAATAAAAAAATAGGCAGCAGTAACAGTGCTATTTGCAGCGCGCATTCAATATGAATGCCGATAATACTCAACCACGCAGAGCCATTTTCAGTATGATGCAGTGTGTATAAACGACGACTTAAAGCTTCACCTTTCATTCCTTCTAATTGCACGGCGGGAGCATTGAATGAACGACTGATACTCACGCGCTGAATAAACAATGTTTTAAACCATAAGCGATCGGCCATGCTCGTTAAACTGAGCAGTGATTGCTTAAGGCTGGGAGCATCGGAAAAAATAGCGCGACTTATATAAAACAGTAAGGGACGTTCGATAATGGGCTTAAACCAAAATAATAATGCGCAGGCAAGAATTGCATTCTGGCTCAAGGCGAACAGAAGTAGTGCTAATACACTGGTGATGAGGGCGCTGATTATCAATAGGCTTTTATAGTGCTGACGCGCCACTTGTAAACCAAGGTCCATGGCCTGCCAAGGCGTACGTTGGGCCAAAGTAATTTGGAGATTTTCTAGCTTCATGATTTTCGGCCTGCCAGTAATAAATAACTGAATACGGCGAGCCAGGCTGCGATGCCTATGGCGTATTTTATTAGGTTTGGAATACCTGGGGTGGCTGACCAAAAACCTTCAACGAATGCGGCTAAAAATGTCATGAATCCTGCACCGCAAATAAGTGGGAATGAGTCGATACCGGCTTGTTTTAGCGCTAATCCACGAGTAAAACCTTTTGGATTAATTAAGGAATACCCCAGTTTTAAACCAGCTGCTCCTGCGATGGTGGCTGCGGTAAGTTCTAATGCACTATGTCCTGAGACGAAGGGCCAGAAAGTCTCTATGTAACCTTTATTGGTTAGGTGGCCTGCAATACCACCGATATGGAGGCCGTTGAATATCATGAAAAATATCGAGCCGATGCCCAATAATAATCCGGACGCATAGGTTTTGAAGTCTATGCCTACGTTGTTAAAAATATAATAACCAAACATCATAAAGTCGGAATCAGATTCACGGCCTTCGGGTCGTGCCAGTGTTGCGTTAGATGGGTCGTACATATATTCCACTTGTTGAACTTGCTCGTAAGTGACAAGGCTGTACAAAAATTCACTGTCGAAGTAACACATTAATCCCATAAAAATCGCGGGAATATAAAACAGGCCTGAAGATATTAACCAGACTCGCCATTCGCGACGTAATGCTTGGGGAAAACTTTGAGTAATGAATGTTGCAAAGGCCGACCACATGGCAGGCTTTTGTCGATAAAGGTGTCGATGGCCACGTAATACTAGCTGGTGTAAAAAGTCGATTAACACAGGGCTGTATTGTCGGCTCTGAGCCACGGATAAAAACTGACTCATTTTACGATAATGGGCAGGAAACTTTGGCCAATTATTGGCGAATGTATTGTCTTTTATTTCTACGCCTTCTAATTGATCAAGTAGGTGTGAGAATTCTTGCCAAAATTGTTGGTTTTGGGTTTCAAAGGCTATCTGTTTCATTGCTTAGCCTCTTGAGCGTCTGCCCCTCGAACCCAAGCTGCGTATTGATTGAGTATATCTACAGCTTCTTGATCTTTATGATTAATGACAGGGGCTAAAATATTTGCTAACTCAATTTTTCGACTCTCTGAAATATTGTCATGACGATCTTGGAAGTGCAGCAATATGCGCTGCTCGCGAGCAGTAAAAGGCAATGGTAGGGCCTTGGGTTTATAGACATTTTTTTCTGAATGTAATTGTTTATCTTCCTCTTTATAGACCACTAATGACCCAGCGACTAAATCACCAATACGCTGAAAGTTTCGATTACATAATGAGCAGATTAAACCAGTAATATAAAGAAAGGGAAGAAAATCTACTGCGCGTAATAAGTTGCGGGTAAGACCCGCTTGCCAAGTGAGCGCTGTGCCATCATCCATGGTGACATACAGGCCCATGATCATTTTTCCTGGAGAGGCGCCTTTCATTACTTCAAATATTGTAGGGTACAGCCATTCGCCAAAAAATAATCCGATCAGCAGAATGCCTTGGCCCACTTCACCTAAGGAAGATAAAGCAATGACTGCAATAATATAAACAACACTACGAATCAAAAAGTCGATGAGCCATGCGAGACCACGTATAAGGGGGCCCGCAATTGGCAACTGGATTTGAATGCCTTCTGGAGTTTCATAACTGATGGAGCTGTCCAGCATGCGGCATGTCCTTTGCATTTTTTGGAAGGTATATAGATTAACGCAGCATGATATAGCAATTGAAACAAATTTTCAGGTGCTTCTAAATATCTTTATGCCGTATGTTTGTTCAAAAGGCTGATCGTTTTATGGATATTTAGTCCGGTATGCTTCATTTTTTAAGATTTACGGTATTTTTACCCCTAGCAAGTGAAGCGATACACCCAATTAATCATGGGATTGCGGCTTAAAGCACTGTGATTCATCAGGAGAGCCGAAGATTTACCTTTTCTTGCGATAGTTCGCTATACTGTGTTGTCCTATAAATGAATTGTTAACTTTACAAGGAGCACCTTGTAGTGCAGAACAAAATTACCCTGATAGTCGATTACATCAACGAAGTAAAAACACGTTGCACATTCAATGCCGCAGCTGAGGCGCTAGGTATTACACCACAAGCGTTTAAAAAAGAGTTAGGCGAAGCTCGTCCAGAAGCATCTTGGTTTGTTAGCCCTACGTCAGGCGAACCTATGCGTTATGCCGACAGTGAGAAACATCCAGAATTGTATCGCACGACGCGAATCATTACATCTGGAAGAGTTTTAAAGCGAAACCTAGATCTGTAGCTCATTAATGTTGAGTTAAAGAGATTGGCTATTTAGCCATCGCTTTAACTTGACGTTAGTAAGTATTGCTATACACCGCGTTATTCTAAAATGCGTGTATTTTTCTCTTGTTAATCTATTCTTTCTGCTTTTATCAGCGTTACTAATCCTTCTATAAGCCTATTTGAACGCACTTAATTGTGTGATTTTTATGTGAAATTTACCGATAACATGTCATGAATCAGTGACATGCATTACAAATGTTGTAGAGTTTGTAAGTCGGAAGGCTCATCTATTATATATAAGGTTAAAGGTGAATTTATGAAATCTATTTCTTATCGCGCAGTTTTTGCAGCGACGTTGGTAAATTTATCGATATTGAGCTTAATGGTTTCGTCGACGGCTATGGCGGAAGAAACCGCAGAAATGACCCTCGTCGGTGTAGAAAATTTGTCTACAGAAGTTCGGGGCCTGTTAAAAAAAGAGATGCTGGCGGTTGAGCGGGCGATGAAAGATATAATCTCGGCCAATGCCGCAGGTGATACGCAAGCAATTGCGTCTATTGCAAAGCAGGTCAAAGATAGTTTTATTCTAAAGCAAAGTTTAACTAAGCATCAGAAACATGAGCTGCACTCTAAGTTACCCGAAGATTTTATCCGTCAAGATCAAGAGTTTCATTATATGGCGGGTATGTTAGCTCATGCTGCGGAGATGAAAAAACCTGAGTTGATCAATTTTTATTATTCAAAGTTGTTTGAAGCCTGTTCTAGCTGTCATAAAGCATACGCACAGCATCGATTTCCTCAGTTTTCTATAGCGACCCACGCGATTAGTCATGAACATTGATACTCGTTACAACATGGCAGCTCTGGGGGGCAGGTCAATATGCCTGCAATGTATTGAAAGAAATCTGCTCATTGTGAGATTAATTTGGTAATCTAGCCTGAAAGTTATGGTCATTGAGGCCGTGCAAAGGATTTTCGCTATGAATTTAGATAAAGCAAAAAAGCGCATCGCTAAGCAAGTTAAGAAAGGCTTCAATGGTTACCCTCAGGTCTCTCTAGAATATTTTGGCGAGGTTTCAGGCGCAACGGTTGATATTGCGACTGAAGTCGTTATCTCGTTCATTATGGAAGAGGGCGCTGAGCCACAAGAGCAAAAGTTTGTTAGTAAAACAAATGTGCGTGAAGATGAAGCCATTCAATCAATTATGTTGAAAATTATTGAGCGCGCTGAGGCTAATACGGTATCTGAGGTCGAAGGTACTAAACCGCTAAAATAAGCCGCTAAAATAAGCCGCTAAAACACGGTGCTTATTTAATCTGGCTGATTATTCGCTATTTAGAGTGTTACTTTCAGCATCATCATTTGAAACCTGTTAAATTTAGGAAAAAATCTATGATCACTCGAATGCAACTCATGAAGGTGCATGCCATATTGGCCGCGTTTATTTTCCCGGTCGCGATTATGTTTATGATCACAGGTGCTTTGTATACCTGGGGTATTAAAGGCGGTTATTCAAATGAGGTGTACAGCATTCAGTATACTCAAGAATTAAAACCAGAATTAACAAGCTTGAAGGCATTGGCAGAGCGCGAATTAGATAATTTAAAGTTAAGTTATCCAACGGGTGAGGCCAAAATTAAAAATATCGGCAATGACTTTATCTTGGAGTGGGCGGGTTCATCAAAAGATATCAGCTTAGAGCCAAGCAATGATACGAGAGTGGCGAAGCTTACGATTAAGCATACCAGCTGGTACCGAAACCTTGTTCAGCTTCATAAAGCGAAAGGCGGTATTGTTTTTAAAGTTTATGCGGCTTTTTTTGCGATAGCGATGGGGTTTATATTGTTTTCAGGCTTTATGATGGCATGGCAAGCACCTAAGTTAAAACGACTAACAATAGGTGCTTTTGTTGCGGGTATAGGATCTTTTCTGATGATGGTCTGGTTAAGTTAATCTCTTTAAAAGAGGTTAGCAGAAAGAACGTTGATGATCAGAAAATACACACGCATCGATTAAGCATAATCGTAATCGCCGCCTTTTGCTAAGGCGGCTTGATAGGCTGGTAACGCTTGAAAACGCTTTACGTAGGCCAAAATGTTAGGGTATTGATCAACCATGCCACGGGCTGCACTGGCTTCTAACGGGAAGCTCATTTGTACATCGGCTCCGGTTAATTGATCGCCGCAAAACCATGTGTTTTTACTCAAATGCTCTTCAATAAATTCTAAGCTGCGTTTTATATTTGGCCCAGAGAACTGCTTAACGATTTGATCGGCAATCTTTTTGGCAATCGGCTTAACAAAGAACGGCATTGGGCTGTCTTTCACCTTTGATAGTACCAAGTTCATTACCATAGGCGGCATCAAAGAACCTTCGCTAAAGTGTAGCCAATAAAGATATTGCCAATAGGCTGCTGAACCCTGTTCAGGCATTAAGTGTGCACCATAGGTTTGCACCAAATATTCAATTATTGCGCCGCTTTCGGCCAGTGTCATTCCCGTTTTATCATCACTAATAACAGGGCTTTTTCCTAACGCATGGATTCCTTTTAAACTGTCTCCTGCAAGATAGGTTTTAGCATCGCGTTTATGAAATTCAATAACATACTCTAGCTTTAACTCTTCAAGCAGCCATATGATTCGTTGAGAGCGTGAGTTGTTTAGGTGATGCAGTGTGATCATGTGAGAACCTAGGGAAATTATTTACGTCCTTTATAAAATTAATTGCTGTTAAATGCAAATGAGAAACATACTTGTAATAAAGGCGCTCATTATTAAACGTCTATGACGTAGGATGAACTCTTCTTATCTTTAACAAATTTGGCCGTATCCTGTTGATTGTTTAATGTACTGCTTAGTTGCGAGTTTTTAACACAACCTTAGTCAGCGTGCAGATAATTAGATGAAAAACGATACGTTGATCAATCACTGCCGTTTCACCTAAGTGGTGGCGCACTATTAAAAGGCAATGACGGATTTTAGATTTTTCAATGGCCTCAAATGTGTGCATTTTATTTTTATAGGCACATGATTATTTTCAATAATCGCCTTTGTATCTTGGTATTTTAAGGTATTAACGTAAAAAACTTTCTTTGGCATAGCGCTTGCTCTACAGAGATTAATTATTTAATCCTAACGAAAGAGAGAAAGACTATGTCTTATCTGGCCCCCGCTGAGTTTGCTACCAAAATGGTAGATGCCGGTGAATCTAAAATATTCATGTCAACCCGTGATACCCTTATTCGTGCTTTTATGGCAGGTGCCATTTTGGCATTGGCGGCGGTATTTGCGATTACTATTGCGGTGAATACAGGGAGCTTTTTATTAGGAGCTATTCTGTTTCCTGTCGGTTTTTGTATGCTGTATTTAATGGGGTTTGATTTATTAACGGGAGTCTTTGTTTTAGCACCCTTGGCATTACTTGATAAAAGACCGGGTGTGACGGTTGGCGGCGTATTAAGAAACTGGGGTTTGGTCTTCCTTGGTAATTTTGCTGGCGCATTAACAGTAGCCTTTATGATTGCCTTTATTTTTACGTATGGTTTTAACGTCGACCCTGGTGCTGTAGGCGCTAAAGTAGCCAGCATTGGCGAGGCACGTACTTTAGGTTATGCGGCTCATGGTGTTGATGGTTGGATAACCATTTTTATTCGCGGCATGTTATGCAACTGGATGGTATCGCTGGGCGTTGTGGGTGCATTAATTTCTACTTCTGTTAGCGGTAAGGTGATTGCTATGTGGATGCCTATCTTCTTGTTCTTCTACATGGGCTTTGAGCACTCTGTTGTTAACATGTTCCTTTTTCCATTCAGCTTGATTATGGGTGGTGAATTTTCTTTCATGGATTATATTGTTTGGAACGAGATTCCAACGGCATTAGGTAACCTTGTAGGTGGCTTAGCCTTTACGGGTTTAACACTTTATACGACACACGTTAAAACGGCACCCAAGCGTACGACTGAGTCACGTACTGCAGCATTGGCAAAATCTAATTAATTCGGTAGCACTTAAGAAGAGAGCACCATGACAGCAGTATTGAACGTTTCCATTGGCCAGTATTCAGATAAGGGCCGAAAAGCAGACAATCAAGACTGTCATGGATCTTTTATACCCCAAGATTCTTTGCTTACATTAAAAGGTATTGTTGTCGCAATGTCCGATGGCATTAGCTCAAGCGATACCAGTCATATTGCCAGTGAAACGGCCGTTAAAACATTCATTGATGATTACTACTGTACGTCCGAAGCTTGGACGGTAAAAAGCTCTGTTGAACGTGTTTTAAAATCAATCAACTCATGGTTGTATTCGCAAACCATGTCAGGCGCCGGCCGTTACGATAAAGATAAAGGCTATGTTTCTACGTTTAGTGCTCTGGTATTAAAAAATCACAGTGCGCATCTCTTTCATGTGGGTGATACCCGCATTTATCGGCTTAATGATCAGGGCTTGGAACAGTTAACCAACGACCATAGATTGTGGGCCAGTGGTTCTAATGGAGAGGCTAAAAGTTATTTAAGTCGTGCCTTGGGTATTGAAGGCCAATGCAGTTTTGATCATCAAACAATAAACCTTAATCAAGAGGATGTGTTTATTGTTTGTACTGATGGTATTTATGATTTTTTGCCATCAGATGAAATAATTAATACCGTTAAAGAGCAGGCCGATGATTTAGATAAGGCTGCTCAAACGCTAGTAAAAAAAGCCTATGATTTAGGCAGTGATGATAATTTATCCATTCAAATAATTCGGGTTGATCAATTACCTGATAAAAATCAAGCTAATATATCCCAACACATGGAAGCGTTAGAGCTACCGCCGGTATTAGAAGCACGGATGCAGTTTGATGGTTATACCATCTTGCGAAATTTGCATGCTAATAGCCGTAGTCGTGTTTATTTAGCAGAAGATAACAATACAAAAAAACAAGTAGTTATTAAAACTCCCGCGAGTGATATTGAAAGCGATGCAGAGCATCTAGAGCGTTTTTTATTAGAAGAGTGGGTGGCGAGAAGAATTAATAGTGCACATGTGTTGAAAGCGGGTTTAGCCGAGCGACCTCGTCATTATATTTATACTGTTTTTGAATACATAGAAGGGCAGACATTGGCTCAGTGGGCACAAGATAATCCCAACCCTAGCTTAGAGGTTGTACGTGGTTTCATTGAGCAAATCGCAAAGGGTCTAAACGCGTTTCATAAAATGGATATGTTGCATCAAGACCTGCGTCCTGAAAATATTATGCTAGATAAAACGGGAACATTGAAAATTATTGATTTTGGCTCTGTCAGAATTGCTGGTTTAGAAGAAACCCGAAACGATTCTCCTGCGACATATTTATTGGGTACTGCATTATACAGTGCTCCTGAATATTTTCTGGGCGAGCAAGGTGATGTTCAGTCTGAGTTATTTTCATTAGGGGTGGTTAGCTATTATTTATTATCAGGGAGCTATCCTTATGATGCGAAAATCGCTCGAACTAAAACTATTTCCGAACAAAGAAAGCTACACTATAAAACTTTGTTATCTGATGATAGAGGAATCCCCTCATGGGTTGATTCAGCTGTGCGTAAAGCGGTAAGTCCATTACCTGACCGTCGTCAGCTCGACCTATTTGAATATCTTCATGATTTACGCAAGCCCAATAAAGAATTTTTGAATAAAACTAGACCGCCTTTAATCGAGCGTAATCCTGTGGCTGTATGGCAAGGCATTTCATTCGGTTTGGCGGTCGCTGTGGTGTATCTATTACTTGAAGTTAAAAACCTATAAAGAAACCCGTAAAGAGGAGTTCCAGTATGATTTATAACCGTGATGAAGTAACTCAGTTAATATTAGCCAATAAAGTCTCTAAAGGCATTAAGTGGCACCAGGTAGCGGATGCGATAGAGCTCTCAAATGAATGGACCACTGCTGCGTGTTTGGGGCAGATGACTTTAAATAAGAAGCAAGCAGAAATTGTTGGGAAAATATTCTCTTTACCTGATGATGCGATTGCATGGTTACAAATTCCACCGTACAAGGGATCTTTACCCACGGCGGTACCGACCGATCCATTGATATATCGCTGGTATGAGATTGTTAGTGTTTATGGTTCAACTATTAAAGAATTAATTCATGAAGAATTTGGCGATGGCATTATGAGTGCCATCGACTTTTCAATGGATATTAATCGAGAAGAAGACCCTAAAGGTGATCGAGTTAATGTCGTTTTATCGGGTAAATTTTTACCCTATAAAGAGTATTAAACGAATTGTTAGTTAATAGAGTCCGTTATTTAAAAGGGCTCGTTATTAACGTGAGGTTTTAATAATCGTAAGGGTGATATAGGCAACTTCTATCCCATACTTGGTCATTACCGATTCATTAATAATGACATCATCGTTAATGAGATACATTTTGTCATCGATGTTTACGTCTATGTCATCACCTTGATAATTAATCATTAAATCATAATTCATAAAAAAGGCATTGCCGCTAAGGTCGATCATGGTCGGTGCTAAAGTATCATTGGCGGTTGCTTGATATTGAATACCACTTCCAGTTTCTATTGGGGTAAATGTCCAAGTTCTAAACTCTATACTGTCATCGTTAAATATAAACTTCTCTGCCAAGGTGCCAACACCTTGATCGTCCCAAGTGCCTGTCATTGTGACATTAAAATAACGTGTTACTTCGCCGCTACGATTTTTCAAAATACCATGAGCGGTTAGCTCACCGTTAAAGAATTGATCAAGCACCAGTCTAGGTTGGTTTTCTTTATATTGAGTAATATCGACTGAGCTACAGGCAGTTAAAAAGAGCAGAATAAAGAAAGAAAATGAAAAAGAGTATATTGATTTCATGGTATTGGTCCTTAGTTTTTATGGTTGTAACTAATCGTATTAATATTGATAAATAATATTGACGTCTTGATAGTTGCCTTTACTATCAGAAATGTTTGAACGTCCTTGAAACCCCATTAATTTAATGTTTTCTCGGTTGTTATCTTCACTGTTGTTTTTCGTACTGCTGTTTTTACTGTAGCTCAGTTTTAATTGATTCGAAAATAAGCTGATAAAAAAACTGGATGCAGAAATAGAGAAGCAATGCTGGCTTTCATTCTGAGATTTAGACTTACAGGTCTCTTCTTTTATTGTCAGTTCATAATAATCTTGTAACGAAGGAATTAAGTAATTAATGATCATTTCTTTCCCTGAGCTCAGTACTTGCCAGTTTTCTGTAATGAAATGATCAAAGCCAGCATCAATAATCAGCTTTGGGCTATAGTTAATCGTTTCTTTCTGTAAGGTCTCTTTTGAACTTTCTTGATATTGAACTTGATATTGAACTTGATATTGAACTTGATCTTTATGTTTGGTGTCATTCTCAGATCGAGCCTTTCTTTTAATATCAATTTTTTCGCCATTTCTTAGATTATGCTGAGTAAAGTCTGGAGCGAAATAGCTGTGTTTGTAATCGATAGTTTTCGTGGCGAACAATTCTCCATCAACCTCTTTATACTGCACCTCATGAAGCGTAGGTGTTAGATAGTTATGATGTTCAGTATAAAGCAGCTCTTGTGTATCGAGATCGTAGGCGTAGCCGATGAATTTTTGGTCTGCGGATGCGATGCTTGTCGATATTGACAATAGTATGGCCATTATGATTTTAAGCATGTGTCATCCCTGTGGTTTTCTGTGATGTCGTCAATTTTTGATAACCCATTAGCAAAATGGCCCACCATACTCCTTCAGCGATAAAGAATGTCCAATAAGGTATTGAACTAGATGAAAGAACAAAAGTAGATCCAGAAAGTTTGATTCCTGCAAAGTAACTAATTGGAACAAAGAAAAGTGCAATAAAAACGGTTAAGTAGGGTGTTTTAAATAACCACCGCATTGAATGGTTTAGAGTGGTTGCAAATGCCAACCAAAGACTTAATAACCAAAGCGGTGCCAAGATATTAATATTTTCATTAAAGCTCTCATTAAAGCTCTCATTAAAGCTGTCGTTAGCGTTGGTGTTAATATTAAAAGAGCCTAGATAATTTAGGTTGAGCATCATGGCAATAATGCCATCCCCCAAATAACCTACTAAACTGAATGCTATTAATGCCTTCCATGTTTTTGATTGTGTATTAAATATCAATTGATAAAGGCTAAGTAACGCAATCGCTGCAAAAGCCGCGTAAAGGTTGTGACCTTGAACGCAGATAAACCAAACCAACTGAAAACCGATGGCATTAACGATCAGTTTTTTGTTAGCAATACAGGCTTTATTAATCTCTGTCAGCATTAGTTCGCGCCTTCAGAGGTCGATGCTTTTTCTTTTGGACTATTAATTTTTACCCAAGTTTTTGGGATGAAAGCAATAAACTTAAAGAGCCAATACAAGCGCTTGGGGAATATGCCAGTAAAGCTGCGCTTTTCAATGGCTTTGATGATTCTACGGCTAGCTTCATTAGGTGATAGTAAAAAGGGCATAGAAAAATCATTCTTCTGCGTCAACGGGGTATCAATAAAGCCCGGCATGATATCGGTGACATCAATATTCTTGGCTTTTAAGTCAATGCGTAAAGCGCTTAAAAAATAACTCAGTGCCGCCTTAGATGCGCCATAAGCTTCGGCTTGGGTGAAAGGCGCTAGGCTGGCCATGGAGGAGACGCCTACGATATGGCCATTGTCTGATTTTTCTAATAGCGGTAAAGCGGCTTGAATAGCGCGTACGCTGCCATGAAAGTTAATCGCCATAACATGATCAATGCATGACCAGTCGTTTTGATCGATATCTAGGTACTGGCAGTCGCCAGCCGAAAGTACGATGCGGTCTAGGTGGCCGGTTAATTCCCCCAAAGACTGTTGAATACTGTCTTTATTGTCTTTAACTAAATCACATATTAGAGGAAAAATATTGTCAGATTCGAGTGCTAGGTCTGCAAGTGCTTCACGGTTGCGTCCAGAGGCAATGACCTTGTTGTCTTGCTGCGCTAATTGCTTAGCCAGTGCTCGACCAATGCCGCTGCTAGCACCGGTAATCCAGATAATTTCATTGCGGATCATAATCTCTTCCCTAACCTATTTTCTCATTACTGATACTTTAATATACGCAGTAATGGAAAAAATGGATTACTAAAGAGATAACTTATTTCATGAAAGGGTTTAGCATTCGACCAAAAAAGCCCGTCATTTTTAACGGTGCATCGGTTACGGCAAAGCAAATACAGTCTTCTCTTTCATGAGCTTTCGGCTGATGATGAGTGCTGGTATCAGCTAAAACAAAATCTCCTGGGTGATAATCTCCCGATAAGTCTGAAAAACTCCCAGACATCACTAAGGTAAATTCATTACCTTTGTGCGTATGTTGGGGCAGCTCTTTGCCTGCGGCAATTTTATAAAAGCGCGCAATGTAGTTATCATCTGAAAAGGGCAGATCATAGCTTTGAATGCTCTTGCTAAACCCCTTCCACGGTAAATTTTCATAATAATCAGGCAGAAAGCGACGCAGTGGCCGAGGCAACCTTTGGTTGGCGTTGGCAAGCTGTTCTTTATACAGACCGTCTAGCGTATGAAATACATTCGCATCGTTGTTTTTTGATTCTTCAGAATCTGATTGCGCGCCGGAACGTTGCATCTTTAGGTTGCTTAGCAGCCTTGATTTTGCATTAGGTTCAAGCTCGGCAGGAGTTGAGATATCAATTAAGTCTCCTCCCAGTTGTTCATATAAGCGAACTTTATGATGGCATTGTTGGCAGCTTTCGATATGACAAGCTGCCTGAATGCCCAATGCGTTGGTCAGTTGACCCGCCGCAAATTGCATTAAAAGTTCGTCAGCAGGATGATAATTAGCCATGTCATTTGCTCTTTCGCAAGGTTATCAAGTTTTTTCATTGCCAAGCGTAAGCGAGACTTAATGGTGCCAAGGGGTAAGCCAAGATCAAGGGATATCTCACTGTGAGATTTACCTTCAAAGTACACCTTATAAACGATTTGTCTCTGCTCTTCGGGTAGCGATTCAATCAGTATACGCACGAGGTTCACATTCAGATCACCTTCAACATCATCATCTAGTTGAGATGAGGCAAATTGATCGGAATAGGCAAGTTCAAAATCACCATCGGGCCATAAATCAAACGATTGAATTAAGTTGGGCTTTTCTTTGCGTAATAGGTCGATGCGTCGATTACGGATGATGGTATACATCCAAGTCATCGCTGACGCAGCCTTGGGATTAAATTGGGGTGCTTTATTCCAAACCGTGAGCATGCATTCTTGTAGCAGGTCTTCCGCATCCGACGGATTGGACCCGCATTTAATAGCATAGGCCTTTAAGCGGCCGGCACAGGATTCAAACAATTCTAAGTAGGCTTGTTCATTATGTTGTGCTATTTGCAAAACTAACTGGTTTAGATATTGAGCATTGGACTGAGTGCTCTTAGTCAAAATTATACCACTGTGTAATTATTAAATGTCGTATACGCCAAGCAAATCTAAAGCAATGCTGACGGCTGGTAAAGTATTAATCAATAAAAGATACTTTATGAAGGGTGATCCAAATATTGATTTTTGGCGTATTTTTTATATATACCATTATATTGAATTTATAAAAATGAATGATCTAACGAAATCAAGTACTCAAGGGTATCAAACCGGTCCTGAATTAAACCCAATATTAGACTTTGCTGTAATTGGAGCTGGAATAGCGGGCCTGACCGCAGCCAGTAAAATAAGCGCTTTGGGCCATAAGTTGGCGGTGTTTGAAAAAGCACGCGGCACGGGTGGACGTTTGTCATCGAAACGAGTGGTTTATGATGGCGGTGAGGCAATGGCCTTCGATCTTGGTTGCGTCAGCATTACAGGAAAAAGTGAAATATTTTCTCAACAGCTTGAAAGCTGGCACTCAGGTGGAGTAATTGCACCTTGGTGGATGGATGATCAAAATAAAACTCACTATGTGGCTGTTTCTAGAAATTCTGCATTAACCCGTCATTTGAGTGAAAATTTAGAATGTCATTTTTCTACCCGAGTGAGTTCTCTACAACGCATCGACGATATCTGGCATTTGTTCACCTTTAATGAAAGGGGTGAAAATGAGGGTGGTGAAAATGATCGCGGTGAAAAATTATTGGCAAAAGCGAAAAATGTCATTCTTGCGACACCTCCCGCTCAAGCATATGACCTATTGCCTGCGGGCAGCCGTTTTAAAGGGGCGTTGGAAAGCGTTAAAGTCGGCGCGCAGTGGGTTATGGGATTGGAACTTGATAATGATTTATCAGGTTTGCCCGCTATCTCGTATCCGAAAAGCGATACTGTTTATTCTATTAGCCAAGAGAGTTGCAAACCTGGGCGTAGAAACCGTGAATTTAATGTTGGCTCAACGATTCTACAGGTTCAGGCAAGCCAAAATTGGACTCGTGATCATTTAGAGTCAACGCATGAACAGGTGAAGGGTGCGCTGATGAGAGAGCTTGAACAGCATCTTCAGCAGCCATTGCGAATTACTAATGCATATGTCCATCGCTGGTTATATTCTTGTATTACTCAAGGAATAGAGACCAAAGAAGGCTACTTATGGGATGAAGAAGGTCTAGGCTTAATTGGTGACTATTTAAATACCGATTTCGATGGGGTTGAATCAGCTTGGCTCAGTGGTCAACAACTTGCTGAACAAGTAACGTCTTAATAATGAGAAAACAAATATGAACAACCTAGTTTGGCTGCGCAGCGATTTACGCATTTATGACAACCCTGCGTTATTCAACGCCATGTCTAAAGGCCCAACCGTAGCGGTCTATTGTCTGACGAACGAGCAGTGGGACAAGCACGGACTGTCTCAGATTAAGCGTCGCTTGATTGTTGATCATTTGTTTGAACTAGAAGAGCAATTAGCAAAACTGAATGTGCCGTTAATTGTGATTGATTGTGCGTTGTTTTTAAATGTTCCTCAGTCGTTAGCGGGTCTATGCCGCGATTTAAACATTACTAACATGTACTACAATCACGAGTACGAAGTGAATGAAAAATCGTGCAGCGATAGTGTGGTTAATCAACTAGCTCAGCTTAATATTGAATGCTTTGGCTATCACGATCAGTGCATTGTGGCCCCTGGCTCTATTCTTAACGGCAGTCGAGAATGCTATAAGGTCTTTTCGGCTTATGCTAAAAATTGGCAGCAAAATGTATCGGCCTTAGCAAGACCACTCTATTACAAACCCGAACCTCAAGCGGAATTAGCGTTAACCTCCGACATAAGTTGCCTTAAAAATTACTTGATCGATGTCGATATACAAACCAAAGATCAATGGCCCATTGGCGAAGATGAAGCGCATGATCGTTTAAATGAATTTATAGAACAAAACGTCAGCGATTATCACAATAGTCGAGACTTTCCTGATTTGGATGCGACCAGTCACTTGTCGGTTTATTTGGCTTTGGGTGTGATAACAACGCGTCAGTGTTTGCAAGCGATGGTGAGTCATTCTCAGCAAGACGTTGAATTATTATTTGAGGTCAGTGGTGATGGCGCACGATGCTGGCTTAATGAATTAGTGTGGCGTGAATTTTATCGTCATATCTTGGTTGCTTTTCCAAAAGTGTGTAAAGGTAAACCTTTTAAGGATTTAACCGATAACTTGCCTTGGAAAGCAGATAACCAAGATTTTCAAGCCTGGTGTGAGGGTAGAACAGGGGTTCCTATTGTTGATGCGGCGATGCGCCAGCTCAATACGACCGGTTGGATGCACAATCGATTGCGTATGGTTGTCGCGATGTTTTTAACCAAGCACTTGCAGATAGATTGGCGTTTAGGCGAAGCGTATTTTTATGGCAAGCTGGCGGATGCGGATTTAGCATCAAATAATGGTGGTTGGCAGTGGTCGGCAAGCACGGGGGTTGATGCCGTACCGTATTTTAGAATCTTCAATCCATACCGCCAAGCTGAACGATTTGATCCAAAGGGCAGTTTCGTGCGTAAGTATGTTAAAGAGCTTGCCAGTATCCAAGGCAAAGCCATACATCAACCCAGTAAGGCGTTAGCAATGCAACATGGTTATCCTACTCCGATCGTTGATTTAAAAATTGCCGCCGAACATACCAAGGCTTTATTTAAAAACCTGAATGTATCGCCAGCTGTACAAGGAATAAATGATTAAATGAAGGCTTTAAAGCAGTTGGGCCATAACGCGATACGTTGGATTGATTCAGAGGCCGAGCCTATTAAAGGTTCAGAGGCTACTCTGAAGAAAACGGACGGTAGACAAGTTAATTGGCAAAGAATCATTCCATTCTTTGCGGTGCATTTAACGTGTTTATTTGTATTTTTCGTGGGCTGGAGCCCAGCAGCGATCATTATGTGTTTGGTTATGTTCTGGTTAAGAATGTTTGCAATCACCGCCTTTTATCATCGCTATTTTTCTCATCGCAGTTTTAAGACCAATCGATTTTGGCAGTTTGTATTTGCTGTTTTAGGTGCCAGCGCAGCACAACGAGGTCCGCTATGGTGGGCTTCCCATCATAGAAAACATCATAAATATGCCGATGGCGATAATGACTTACATTCTCCAAAGAATGGTTTTTGGTGGAGTCATGTGGGTTGGTTTACCTGCGAAGATGCATTTAAAACTGATTATAGTGTCATTAAAGATTTAGCTAAATTTCCTGAATTACGATTTATTAATCGCTTCGATATTCTTGTGCCTTTTCTATTTGCGACGGGGATTTTCTTATTCGGTAAATTTTTAGAAGCTTATTATCCTGCATTAGAAACGAGTGGCTGGCAGATGTTGATTTGGGGTTTCTTTATTTCTACCGTTGCTCTAGCACATTCAACATTCACCATTAATTCGTTGTGTCATATTTGGGGTAAACGTCGTTTTGATACCAAGGATGATAGTCGCAATAATATTTATTTAGCACTATTAACCCTAGGTGAAGGTTGGCATAACAATCATCATCGTTTCGCGGTATCGGCGCGCCAAGGATTTTATTGGTGGGAGATCGACATCTCTTATTATCTATTAAAAGTGTTGAGCTGGATGGGTATTGTTCATGACTTGCACCCTGTGCCGAGCCGAATATTACAAGAGGGCAGAGACAATGATGCAAAGTGAACAGATTTTAGAGCGCTTTAAACAACTTTATAATACGCTCGATAGAGACTCGTTAACCTTTGAATTATTGAATGCAGTATATGGCGATGATATTCAGTTTGAAGATTGTTTTCATAATATAAAGGGCATTGAATCTTTGTTCGAGTATTTCGACAACCTTTATGAAAATGTTAACTACATTCATTTCGATTTTGAAAATCACTGGGTCGATGAAGACAGTGGAATGTTGACGTGGACCATGTCTTATCAGCATCCTAAGTTAAATGGCGGACATTTGATTTCTGTTAAGGGCGCCAGTCAACTCGATTTTAAACACGGCAAGGTTGTTCGTCATCGCGATTATTTTGATGGTGGCGCCTTGTTGTATGAACACATTCCTTTATTGAAACGAATTATATTTTTCCTAAAAAATAGATTGGCGTAAGTCAGTACGTCAACCGAAACAAATAAGTATAAATACTAATATAAACATAAGCATAAGCATAAGTAGAAATTAGGTGGTAGGTATGAAAGAAGCACAGCCTCAAGTAAGGCAAAAAATAGCGGTAGTCGGTGCTGGTATATCAGGTTTATTGTCTGCGTATTTATTAAGTCGTAAGCACGATGTGACGTTGTTTGAAGCCAATAAATACTTGGGTGGGCATACTCATACTAAAACGGTTCAGTCAGGTGGAAAAACGTACGGCGTTAATACGGGCTTTATTGTGTTTAACGATTGGACCTATCCAAACTTTATTAAATTAATGGATCAGATTGGCGTTGAAAGTGAAGCGTCTGAAATGAGTTTCAGCGTGCGTGACGAAAATACTGCTTTGGAATATAACGGCACCAGTTTGAACAGCTTGTTTGCCCAACGCAGCAACTTATTCAAACCTAGCTTCTGGTTTATGATTAAAGATATTTTGCGCTTTAATAAGCAAACCGTCGAGATGGTTCAAAAGGATACTATTCCGGAAGGTCAAACGTTAGGTGAGTTTGTTAAAGAACATGGTTATGGTGATCACTTTGTGAATCATTATGTTGTACCTATGGGGGCGGCTATTTGGTCTGCTTCTGTTGATGTGATGATGGAGTTTCCATTACAGTTTTTCTTAAAATTCTTTAATAATCACGGTATGTTGAGTGTTGATAATAGACCTCAATGGCGTGTTATTACCGGAGGTTCGCAGTCGTATGTCGAGCCTTTGAGCCAACCGTTCAAAGATAATATCCATCTTAATAGCCCCATTGCTTCGGTTAAACGATCTGCGGAGAAGGTTACAGTTAAAACAATGTCTGGCGATGAGCATGAATTTGATCAGGTGGTATTTGCTTGCCACAGTGATCAAGCATTGGGAATGTTAGATGAACCGACTCAAGATGAAAATGATATTTTAGGGGCCATTCCTTATCAGCGCAATGAAGTGGTTTTACATACCGATCGTCGTTTAATGCCGAAGAGAAAACTGGCATGGGCTGCCTGGAATTATCATATTCCTCAGCGTCTAAGTGAGTACGCTATGGTGACGTATCACATGAATGCCTTGCAGAATTTTACCGATGCACCAGATGATTTTATGGTGACACTAAATCGTACGGCTGAAATCGCACCGGGTAAAATTATTGATAAATACGATTATGCCCATCCCGTGTTTACCATGGACGGTATTGCCGCACAGCAAAGACACAGTGAAATTAACAATAAAAATCGCAGCCATTTTTGTGGTGCTTATTGGTTTAATGGTTTTCATGAAGATGGTGTGAATAGTGCGTTACGAGTTGCAAAATCGTTTGGCATTGAACTGTGATTAGCGCTATTTATCAAGGTGAGGTCAGGCATCGCCGCTTCAAGCCCGTTGGTCATGCGCTTAACTACTCACTGTTTATGATGTATTTAGACTTGGACGAATTACCCAGTTTATTAAAGCGCTATTGGTTTTTCTCTAAAGGTAAATTTAACTTGGCATCGTTCAATCGCGATGACTATTTAAATCCGAATGTTAGCGATCTTAAAACAGCGGTCATTGAAAAAGTAGCGACCGAGTTTGGTGATGCCGCGAATGAAATAACGGCAGTAAGAATGCTAACTAATGTGCGCTATTACGGTTACAGCATCAATCCGGTCACTTTTTATTATTGCTTTAATGCTGAAAATCAGCTGCTAACGATAGTGGCAGAAATTACCAATACCCCTTGGGATGAAAAACACAGTTATGTTTTACCCGTTGCTCAGAGCTTTGTTGATCAGGCAATTAGCATGAGTTATCAGATGAAGGGTGAAGGGAAGCATGTGTTTGAGTTTCATAAACAGTTTCATGTGTCGCCGTTTAACCCGATGAATATGGATTATCGTTGGGCGTTTTCAGAGCCTAATAGCAGTCTGCATGTTCACATGGATAATTACAGTGATGACACAGCGGTTGATGACGGAGACAAACACTTTGATGCGACGCTGATATTACAGCGCCATGAATTTAATGAAGCGATGCCAAGGGTATTATTTCAATACCCCTTTATGACCGTTAAGGTTGTTGTTGGCATTTATTGGAATGCGCTGAAACTTTGGTTAAAGCGTTCGCCCTTTTACGATCATCCTAATACCGACAACTCAAATATAGATAACTCAAATATAGATAAGACTTCTCGTTAAGAGCACCGGAGACAATTATGAATATGCCATCTATTGCAAATATCGATACAAAAACAAAAAGCTTTATTCCTGCTAAAGGTCAATTGTCTAAAATTGCCAGAAAGCTGGTGCATAATCAGCTATTAAACTTGCATTCGGGCTGCTTGCAAATTGAAGAGAATGGTGAAATTTTTAGCTTTGGTCAATCAAGCGAAGATACTGACTTAATAGGGCGCTTAGTTGTACATGATGTTAGCTGTTATGGCGAAATTATGACGGGGGGCAGTATTGGCGCTGCGGAATCGTTTATGACCGGAGACTGGAGTAGCCCAGACCTAACAATGCTGGTCAGGGTTATGGTGCGCAATATTGATATTCTTGATCAGTTAGAAGGTGGCTTAGCGTTAATCTCTAAACCCTTGCTCAAAGGCTTTCATTATTTCAATCAGAATTCTGCCAAAGGTTCGCGTAGAAATATTGCCGCGCATTATGATTTAGGCAATGACTTATTTGAAGCTTTTTTGGATCCTACCATGATGTACTCCTCGGGTATTTTTCCAGCGGCAGATGCCAGTATGGAAGAGGCGTCATTGAATAAACTTCAAATTATTTGCGAAAAGCTACAACTTACCGCTGATGATCATTTGGTTGAAATTGGCACGGGTTGGGGTGGTTTGGCTATTTATGCCGCTAAGAATTATGGCTGCAAAGTAACGACGACTACGATCTCTCAGCAACAATTCAATCTGGCTAAGCAGCGCGTCGAAGACGAAGGTTTACAAGATAAAATAACGCTATTGTTGGAAGATTATAGAGATCTTAAAAAAGACTACGCAGGTCAATTCGATAAGCTAGTGTCTATTGAAATGATCGAAGCCGTGGGTTGGAAATTCTATAATACCTTCTTCTCACATTGCAGCGCGTTATTAAAGCCTGATGGCATAGCCTTGATACAAGCGATTACCATTGCTGATCAGCGTTATGATCAAGCGCGTAAAGATGTTGATTTTATTCAGCGCTATATCTTCCCTGGTAGCTGTATTCCATCGGTAACGGCTCTGGTGAATGCCAGTACCGATGCCAGTGATCTGAATCTTGTGCAAGCGCAAGACTTTGGTTTGCATTACGCTCGCACGTTAAAGGCTTGGCATGAGACCTTTAACGAGAAATCGAAGTTGATAACTGAGCTGGGATACAGTGATGACTTCAAACGGATGTGGCAGTTCTATTTAAGCTATTGCGAAGGCGGTTTTGAAGAACGTTCCATTGGCGTAAATCATTTAGTGTTTGCTAAACCAAGAGCAAAAATGGCGTATTAATTTAATGTTTTATCTTCCCGTAATCGCTGCGCCATTAAATCAATAAAACATCTCACTTTGCTGGAGGCCATTCGGCCTTCACAGTGACTGTTGTCCATAGTTTCTAATCACTAGATCTTATTTTATAGCCATGCTCGGCGTAAGCCTGTCATCTTAGGTTTGTCTTTTTTTAATCGAAGTCGCTGAAATAGTCGTTTACGTCAAAAGACAGACTCCGTTGTAATAGCAGGAGGGGCGCTGCGCCCCAGCAGATACTTTTATGACGAATGACTTGCTTCCATTCTGGCCAAATCGTAGCAACGAACCCTATTAATTGGGCGAAACAATCCAAAGTGGAAACCAGAATTACTATGAGCAGTAGCGCCTAATATCAGCAAGTTAGAACTATGCCTATACATACAGTTGATTTTTGATACTGGGTCGTTTCAATGCACATTTGCACGGAAATATTTGTAACCTTGCGCGTTTGCACTGGAACAATTCAGGAAAATGTAGCAAAATCAGTGCATTATCAATATAAGCACTGACATAACGAGACCCTCGTTATTTGTGCAAACGCGCATGCGCGTTTATCTGGAGCTTGGAAATGGATTTCATGAATTACCAAGTTAAATCAATCAGTTGCCGTGAAGTTTCAAAAAGACACTTCCGTGCAAACGCGCATGCGCATGATTAAAATGTTATAGCTTAAAGAGGTTATATTGAAAGATTCTATTTTTTTAACAGTTATGGCGGGTGTTTCTGTATTCGTCGTTAGTCAATTCATATTGAAACTAGTACTAGAACCAATAGTCTCTTTTAAAGAGTCCTTGGGTGGCATTAGCGGATTTTTTCTACGATACAATGCAAGAATAACTAATGGAAACGCTGATCCTGAATTACAGCGCGACCTCAGAATAGTAATCTCAGAGGTAATGGCTAAGAAAGAAGCGATTCCTTTTTATCGTTTTTTTGGTTTTATCTTAGGCTTGCCTTCTGAAAAAAAATTGCTAGAAGGATGCCGTAATTTAAACTTTGTCTGGTACGAGATGAATAAAGATACTGCATCAACTCCTGGGCAGCCAAATTGCATTGAGATATCAACGCATCTCAATGAAGTAGCTGATCTTTTGAAGATCCGCTTAGATTATAGAGAGCTATAAAAAGCGAATATACGGACCGAAGGGTCCGTTCTATCGCACTGTTAGGCACACATAGGTAACGAGTATGAACATGGATGACGTGTCCCTGAGATTGGAGGAAATAAAGTCAATCTTACCTAAAGGAGTCGACCCAAAAATTAAAAGGTTCCATTCAACTGTACCTTTCAAAATTATCTCCATACGAGATGCATTGTTACATCGTCTTGTTAATTTGGGCGATGAGGCAGTTATGCTTCATGGGCATCAGTCGCTAATACCATTTCTACTAACTGTTAGAGCTTGCCTTGAAACGGCAGCACTTATATTTTCATTAAATAGGTATATCGAATCAGCCTTAAATAATGATTCACTTGATCAACTGACTGGCCAGCTTCAGCGAACAGCATTGGGTAGCAGGAATGCAACAACAGGATTTGATTCTGTGAATATTTTGGGTGCCATTGATAAACTTGAAAAATTGTACCCTGGTATTCGCAAGCATTACGAAAACCTTTCCGAATATTGTCATCCAAATTTCGAAGGTGTGCTTTGCTCATATAGTGATCTTACAGAAGAGAATGAGTTTTCTTATATGCTTCAAGCAGAAAGGGTGAAAATTGGCGAAGCACCACTTAAAATTGCTTTAATTTCTGGGCTGCACGCTTATGATTGTGCTAGAGCCAACTACAAGAAACTAGTGGAGCATTACTATGCCTAAAAAGCGAATATACGGACCGAAGGGACCGTTCTATCGCACTGTTATGGGCGATAGATTATTCCGATGATTATCGATAATACAAACTATGAAATTGGAAACAAGGCAATGGCGTCAGTTCTATTGCTTTATTACCATCTACTTAATGAAGGTGGCATTACCAATGATCAAACAGTTTATCTCGATCAAAATGACTTTAATGGGTATGATTTTTTGGGCCTTGAAGTAAGAGAAGGAAGCGGCAGGAACTTAGACCTTGATGAAGCTCTTATCAGAGAAGGGGCTGTTATTTATCTTCTCTGTGACCTAGATGATATTATTGGGGAATACGAAGAGGACTTTCACTGCCAGCCCCAAACAAAGAAAATCATTGGTGCCCTGAAAGAGCATGAGACCTCACCAATCTCTGAGGTTGCCTTGTTACTAGAGTTAATAGCAGTACCTGAAAACGAGTTTAATCATCCTAGTTACGATTTAATTTTGCAGGGTATATACAAGAAATACGTACATGGCTTCTTCGTTAAAAAATTGGCGTAAAGCCATAACAAGTAAAGGCATTGGACGCGATGAAGCCGCGCCCATGCTTTAGGCGTTATGAATCACAAAAAATGGAGAGTCTGTCTTGATAGCTGAATCGTTTGCAATCATTGTTGGCCTACTTGGCCAATATCGTTCAGAGAAAGGAAGCCAAGCACAACTTGAATTTAATGATTTTATGGAGTGGCTTGCCAATGCAAATCATACGGAAATTAAAGGGCTGCTAGAGTTAAATGTTAATGCAACAATCTACATTAAGGCTCTTTTGAATCAAGACCATAAAATTTTTAAAGAGAAACTAGATAAAATAGATGCAGCAATAACTGCTTTTGCAAGTACCGTTGACGGTTTCGATGTTTTAGCTAATGCAGTTAATCCTGATAGCACTCTTTCAGAACAAGCAGTGAATATATTAGAGCAATTTGAAGCAGCTGGGGCTACAAAAGTTCTTGAACTAAAAATGATGAATGGACCAGAGTATATGTTCATAGAAACAAGTGGAAACCTAGAAATATCTGAACCAAGATTCGTAGAAGATGATCTTAGAACGTTACTGGAATATGGTTTGCTTCGACACGATTACAACTCAAAGGGTGATAATCTTTATATTTTCACTAGGGCTGCATCACGTCTAGTTGCTGATAAGAAATCATAACAATAAGTTGGTGAACGCACCTACGGTGCTGGGACGGTTACACTTCACTCGTTCCTCGCTACGTTTCACCGCCCCACAACAAAAGCGTTAGAGCGTCAAGCAAAGCTTGATGTGTCTTGCAGGGTGCAAGTCCCTGTCGGGTAAGATTTAACCCATCACCCGTATCGAGTGTTGCGCCTGTGGCGGAGTTTGTGGATCGAAAGTACTTTCCCGTATTTAATTTTTTTTTCTTAAAATTAAATACAGCAAGCGAACAAAACAGGTGAAGCGTACACAGAGAAATATATAGGCCATAGGGATTGTCGTGATCCTGCAGTGCTGTTATCGCTCCGAGAATTGTGAATTCTGATTGACGAGGTTTGTAACGCCATCGAAGTCCATGCAAAGCAATCGTAATGGTTAGATTGTGGCGAGTCAGCGGAGTTATTAAGTCGTGGCATGTATATAGAGATGCATCAGGAACTTGAGAGATCCGAGTGTGCTCCTGAAGGATCAGGTAGGGATGTTTAACCTAATGGTGAGACGAACGAAGGCTGCTCGGAAGTCGGATCAGCTCATAGTAGTCTGGGGGCGGGAAAGCCGTCTACATGGCGAAGGGGCTGACAGTTATATAATGAAAGCAACAGACACATAGTCCGGACAATGTCGGGCTGGAATCACTATGAAAACTACCTTGCTTTCAATCGCAATTAAAGCACGAACCCACCCCAAGCACAGATTTCAAAATCTCTATGGAATGCTCGATGCTGATTTTCTGAATCAAAGCTGGGGTCAACTCAATAAAAAGGCAAAGACGGGTATTGATGGAATAACCATTACAAAATACCAGTCAAAACTTCCTGAAAATATCCAGCGTTTAACTCAGCAGCTTAGAAATAAATCTTTCCGAGCGGCGGATATTAAACGTGTATTTATTCCTAAAGCGAATGGTAAACAACGACCACTAGGCCTGCCAACGGTCGATGACAAATTGGTGCAGCAAGGCGTAAGCCAGATACTTCAAAACATCTGGGAACAAGACTTTCTGCCCAACAGTTATGGTTATCGTCCAAATAAAAGTGCGCATAAAGCGATACACAGTTTGAGACTTAATCTTCAATTTAAAGGTTATGGATATATTGTCGAAGCCGATATTAAAGGCTTCTTTGATAATATGAATCATGACTGGTTGATGAAAATGCTCGAACAGCGTATCGACGACAAATCACTTTTAGGCTTGATTAAACAGTGGTTGAAAGCACGGATAAAATCTCCTGATGGTTGCTTTAATAAACCGGAATCTGGAACACCACAAGGTGGTGTGATCAGCCCAGTACTGGCAAACATTTATCTGCATTATGCGTTGGATTTATGGTTTGAAAAGATCGTAAAACCCAGAATGAAAGGCAGAGCAATGTTGATCCGCTATGCGGACGATTTTGTTGTCGCCTTTCAATATGGCATTGATGCCGATAACTTTTATCGTGTGCTTCCTAAACGTTTGAATAAGTTTGGCTTGAGCGTTGCGCCAGAGAAAACACATCTGAAGCGATTCAGTCGTTTTCATCCTGGTCGTAAACGTAACTTTCAATTTTTAGGCTTTGAGTTTTATTGGAGCTTGGATGCAAATAGAAAGCCGATCGTTCGGCGATATACTGCACCCAATAAATTGAAAGCAGCCATGAGTGAATTTTATCAGTGGATAAAATACAATCGCTCACGGCCACTCAAAGAGACAATGCCGATACTTAAACGCAAGCTTATGGGTTTTCAGAACTACTTTGGATTGCCGGACAATAGTCGTAGTTTATCTCGCTTATCACACTATGTTTCACGCAGTTTGTATAAGTGGCTAAACCGACGAAGTCAGCGCAGAAGTTATAACTGGAGTAGCTTCACGGATATGTTAGGATATTTTAAAATTGAGCCATTGAAAGTTAGTAAACGGTCGATTCCGGTTGATTGGTACTGAGCAGATGGAGAAGGGACTTGTGAATTACACGAGCGAATATATAGCTGAGGAGCCGGATGCGGTAGTTCCGCACGTCCGGATCTGTGTGGGGGCGGTTCAGGTAACTGGCCGTTCTACCATGACAATTTTTAGGATTGAAAATGAACACGACTAAAATACTTACGATATTGTTACTGGTACTTTCGTTTGATAGCTATGCAGATTGTTCTTGCGAAACTTATGCAATTATTGACATATCTTTCAAAGATAGATCGAGTAACACAATCACAAGAAATGAATATTTTACTAGGTGGTGGAGCTTATCAAGAGCAATGCATGCAGATGTGTATTCAAGAGACCCTATTGAAAATAAAAAAATAGCCGGGCTATCTGTTGAACAGCAACTTTCTTTAGAACTTAACCCAGTAGAAGCAAAATCGAAATACCCAAATATTTTATTAAGAAAATCTAAGTTTGTGAAGATAGATATTTCTCACACTCCAAAGATTAAAGGTGTTCGTGGAGAGAATGTGTCTTTTGATTTTAAGAGGCATAAAGAAATTATCCTCCAGGATAAATATGATTCTTTAGGTGAGGTTGTGGAGATACACTCTTTAAAGGTTGGTTGTGAGCATAAAATACCAACAGTATCTGATGAAGAATTCAAAATACTAAGAGATAGAATTCCAGATAAAGTGAAGTTTCTTCCAGACCTATATGGGTTTGGGAACGGAGAGTATAAATTCGGTTACGAATTAAAGGACGAATACCTTAATAGAATTTTTCATTTGCCTGCAAGCGGTTGCTGATAGCATAAAAATTTCATTCTTGGCTATAGTATGAGTTTTAACAATTTTGGTAATTATATCCAGTAGTGAGGGAAGCTGATTAGGGAGTCTATTATGTGCAGAAGAGAGAATTTAACAAGACATTGGTGAACGTCCCTTCGGGACTGGGACGCTTTCAGCGCCCCACAATATTGGCGTTAGCCCTCTAGGTTGATATTAAACAGGCAAGTATTTCAATGTTAAACTTGTTTTTACTTATATTCTAAGAGTCAGTTTAAAATATGAACTTCCAGTGTCATTCAAAGAATGTGGTTTGTGCATTTATTTTAGTGTTAAATATTTCTTTTACTTCTTACGCAAATGCCAACCCTATTATTGAGAAAATAAAACAAGTTGAAAGTGAGTTAAGTGCTCGTGTTGGAGTATCAGTTTATGACGTTAGCAGTAAACAACTTTGGGACTACGATGGTGATGTACGTTTTCCGTTAATGAGTACGTTTAAAACTCTAGCATGTGCGAAATTGCTTTCCGATGTAGATAATGGTGATCAGTCTTTTGATTCGTCTGTAGTTATAAAGGATAGCTCTCTAATCACTTGGTCACCTGTAACAAAAAAACATGTTGGTGAGAGTTTTTCTCTAAAGCAAGCGTGTTCTGCAGCAATGATTATGAGCGACAATACCGCTGCTAATATAGTACTTGATGGCATCAATGGACCAAGCGCTTTAACTAAGTTTATGCGATCTATTGGTGACGAAGTGACTCGTCTAGATCGAATTGAACCATATTTAAATGAAGCGATTGATGGAGATGTAAGAGATACAACCACACCGAATGCAATTGTAAAAAGTTTGCACGAACTACTGTTTGGAAATGCGTTATCAGAATCCTCTAAAAACCAGCTTAAGATGTGGATGATGGACAATAAAGTATCAGATAGTTTATTGCGTTCATCACTTCCAAATGACTGGTCGATTGCTGACCGCTCAGGCGCAGGAGGTTATGGTTCAAGAGGAATTACAGCGGTTGTTTGGTCAGGTAAACGTACGCCTCTTATTATCAGTATTTATCTAACACAGACTGATGCATCTTTTGATGAACGAAATAAAGCAATTGCGGGGATAGGCAAGGAAATTTTTACCTTTTATCGTTAAGGGTGGCTAACAATTGCAGCCAGCAGGACCGTCGCTGCGTGGCGTTAAGTGGCGCAAATTTAAAAGGAATTATTTATGTTTCTGTGGATATTAATTATTGCTAGTGCTTCAACCTCTTTTTATTTTATTGACATGGGATCGGACGAATATACTTTCAGTCAAATATGCCCGATTATTTTTGCTGTAAGCGTTATTGTAGCTTTCATGAAAATATCAAATCTTAAAGGTGAAAGTTCTTCTAGTGGAGGCTACGATAGCTCCTCTGGTGGGTGGAGCGGTGGAGGAGATTGCGGCGGAGGTGATGGTGGCTGCTAATCGCAACTTAGAGCAAAAAGCACTTAACAAAAAGTTGGTGGTTCAGCCCCTTTGGGGCTTGGACGCTTTCAGCGCCCCACAACAAAAGCGTTAGGCATATGAAACATCGAAATACATCGCTAGGAATGATTGGTTTAGGTTTAATCATTAGTCTTTTAGGCTATTTTCTGGCAAAGAATACAGAATCATTTATGAGTCTTTTTGGGTATTTATCTTTGTTGTCTATAGGTATCCCATTAACTCTAATCTCATTGCCTTTATTTTTAATGAATATTGAAAATAATCATTTATTAGATGTTATGTATAAAGAATGGCTACCTCTAATTTTAGTAGTATTATCAATTTTATTTCCCTTCTTATATATAAGATTTGAATCTATGGCTAAAAGTGATGATTTTTTTGGATGGATTATCACAGTATGGGGTATGGTTGGGATTCCAATTTCTATATTGATGTCTGCTAACGTGGGTATGCTCTATTCTTGGATGTATCGTAGAGATGCCTAACAAAAAGTTGGTGATCGCACCTGCGGTGCTGGGACGGTTTTACTTCGCTCGTTCCTCGCTATGATCTTCCCCCGATAAAGTTATAAAATGGCTTGAGTAAGTGGTTATCTCAAATAGAGTGAGGCCTTACTGATTTTCTTTTGAGTGTGAATTGTCGAATGCGACTTGATAAATATATTTGTAAGAGTACTGAGCTAAATAGAACTGAAGCGATTGATGTACTACAGCGCCGAATGGTGAAAATAGACAACAAAGTCTTTACGGCTGGTGCAGTTCAGGTATATGGCAATCATCGTGTAACACTGGATGGTATCTTACTGAAACTGCGGCCCTTCCGTTATATCTTAATCCATAAACCTGCGAATACCTTGAGTTCGAATATTGACGAAAGTCACCCTTCTATTCTTAATTATTTAGATGTGAATAAAAAATCAGAGTTGCATATTGTTGGGCGTTTAGATGCCGATACCACGGGTTTGGTGCTCATTACTGATGACGGGAGTTGGACCTCAAAAATAATAAGGCCCAGTGCTCAGTGTGAAAAAGTTTACCGAGTAACTTTACGTGATGAGCTTACTGACGAGGCTATCTTAAAGCTTGAGCAGGGGCTTATGTTGAAAGGGATAGATGAGCCAACACTTCCGGCAAAAGTAACAGTACTAAGCTCTAACGAAGTATTGTTGACGATTACGCAAGGTAAATTTCGTCAAGTTAAGCGTATGTTTCGGGCTGTGGGTAATCGTGTTAAACACTTACATCGAGAAAAAATTGGCCAAGTCTCTTTGGATGTTGAACTGGGCCAGTGGCGTTATTTAACCAGCGATGAGGTTGACTCCTTTAACTAGTAAGATAATCGATAGTGGTATTGTCGCTATAATCACTAATGCGGTATCCGAGGCTCTAAGTAGGGCATATTCATGTAGCAAGTGAATTTTTGCTCCAGATATAAATTTACCAATATATTGGTAAATATCCAATATATAAACCATATTTACCAATATGTTGGTTTAAAATAGGATTTTGGCCTTGATATATCACTCTATTGGTTTATTCTTGGTTTATGAAGAATTTAGAACCCACTTTATCCGAAGTAATCGGTAAACAAATCAAGCAGCTCCGTAAAACCTATTACCCCCATGATGACCTTGAGGCGTTTGCTTTGCGTATTGGGGTTTCTAAGAATACATACCAAAAGATTGAGGTGGGCAAAGGCAATCCATCGCTCAATACTCTTTTGGCGATCTCCTCCCTCTACGATCTTCAAGAAGGTTTGTTAAACGCTTTCCTGAAACCTAAATCTGAAAATCTATTTGAATTGAGGGATAAGTCTAAATGACAAATGAAGCTTCTTACTTTGATGTTCACAAGCAGTTCCCAGATGGAACAAGCATGATTCTCGGTTTTCTTGCAATAAGTCATACAAAGACTGGCAAGATACTTGAACAGCAGTTTATGTATGAAGCTGAATATACAAGTCATCCTCTTGCAGCAGAGATAAGCCCTTTGATGGGTCTTGATAAACAAGGTATGCAAAGATTCCCTTCTGATGGCAGCTCTTTTGTTGGTTTCATCGATGATCTATTACCTGATGACTGGGGGAAGAGGTTGATTGCTAGGCGTATTAATAAGCGGTTTATAACAAACCTTACCTCTCTAAATTATATTGGCACAGGCTCAAGTATTGGCGCTTGTAAAATTACAATGAATGGGGAGGTCCCAAACTGGGATGAAGGTCTGCGCCTGGATAAAGCTGATAAGATTATCGAATCTCTTAACTCCGGCGATATTGAAGCGCTTTCAAGGGAGGAGCTTGAGTATGTGGCACTGGTTAGGGGTGGGTCGGCTATTGGTGGTGCCAGACCAAAAATGCTTGTGAAAGATCTAGAGGGTAACGCATGTATGATCAAACCCAATCAGGTTACTGATAATCATGACGTTGCTACATTAGAGTGGGCGTCTCTAGAAATATGTAGAATGGCTGGATTGAGGACTGCTGAATCCAGTATTTATACTTTGAACGGAAAAATAAAATCATTACTGGTTAAAAGATTCGATACAACGCCTGAAAAAGGCCGAAGGCAGTTAGCAACAATTAACTCACTTCTTAAAGACCCTCATACGCAGTGTGATGCGATGAATTATTCTTATGAAGATATTGCCGGTTGCATAAAAAAATTCTGTTGGGATGTTAAAACAGATTTAATGCAGCTTTTTGGGGCGATGTTGATTAATCAGGCACTTGGAAATACGGATGACCATCTTCGTAATTTCTCTCTTCTATCTTGTGATAAAGGGTGGGAGCTAAGCCCTCTATATGACGTTCTCCCGCATTTTCCTCTCCATGCAGAGCATGCTAGTCGATTTAACAATTCTGGTTATTTGCCGAAATTAAGCAGTGCTATCGATACGGGTAAGGCACTTGGCCTTAGTCGTGCAGATGCAGTATTGGTTAGCGCGAGAGTTTTAGAGGCTCTGTCCAATTGGAAAGAATTGCTGATCAAAGAAGGGGTCGATGACCCCGATCTCTTGAATATTCCTGAGGCAACACAAGGGCGTTTTCAGATTGATTAATTCTTAGAATCGACCCCTTGTGTCAGGCTAATAATCGATAGTCGTATTGTCGCCAAAATCGCTAATTAGATCCGTATCAAATGGCAAGTCAGCTTCTTCCTCGTCAGGTAAGTCTTTGAAATCTGCTTCAGCTTCTATTTGCATTTTAAGGTCTGGGTACAGCATTCTTTCCGGCTCTAACAGACTTTCATAGGCGTGAACAAAATGAGTGGGGTTTATATTGCCACGCAAGACTAGTTCAAAAAAGCTGATGTAAATTTCAGGTCCGCTATTCTCAAAGGCAAGTAATTCAAACGTTTCGTGAAAGTTTTCCTTAATGCTCGGTAGCCAGTCTTCGATCCGTTGACTTATCGCTACACCGTATTTCTTCTGAATGGTTTCAGTGGCTTCACTGAATTCATCGTTAAAAATATCGGCTTTATCACGGTAAGAAGACAGTAGGGCTTTTATCTCATCATACTGTTTGTGGCCAAGGTCGTGGCGCTTCATCATAGTTTCAAATATCGATAGCTGAACATCCGCTTTAATGGTCGCTTCATCGAGTTCAAGCAGGTCGATGGCTAAGCCTGATAGTGGATTTTTAAACTTGTCCGCTATTTGCTGCATTAGTTTAACATCTTGCTGCAGGGACATAAGTGCCGCATGAATCGATACTATGTCCTTGTGTTCGTTGTCGTTGTATTGGTAGTTCGTTAATAATATAGCGCGATTCGCGTCGGGGCCATGTGCCTTAAAGAGCGCGTTTACGTCTTCCCAGCCCTTGCGGAAACAGGTAAGAACGGTATCTTCTAGCAGAATTTTTTGTGCTTTAAGAGTATCGCCTTTACTTAGCTTTAACAGCCCAAGTGTCGTGACTCCCAGAACAATAGCGCACGATTTTTTTAGGTCATGACTGATAACCGGTGAAAAAAAGCTCTTGGCTATTTTTAAAGACATGTCGACCAACAGGCTTTCTATTTTCGACATGTCTGCAGGCGTGATTAAGCCGCTATCAACGGCATCGCTGATCATCAGTAATAAAAAGGGTCTAGTCCTGACTTTATCAATATTCATCTGTCAGTCTCTCTTATAGTGGCTCGAACATGTCGTCGGTATCGCTGCTTATCTCGCCAACTCTGATGTTATTCGCCTGGGATTTAAGAATGGCTTCAATGTTATCAAGATTACCGTTTACAGACGTGTCAAGAATCGCTTGATAAATTGATTCGCTAAGTGACTTTATCTTAATCAATAATTCTTCATCGCTACCCGATACCGCCTCTTCTTCAAAGTCGATAGATTCAAAATCAAAACCAATAAAAGGCAGTGACAAATACAACAGTCCCGTTTCAGAATGGTTGATGGCATCTAAAATTTCGGTTTGTCTTTCGTCGTCGTCAGCTCGGGTAAGAAATATTTGCGACAACATAGATTTCACTGAATCTTGTGCGGTAACGGCACCTTTTTCAAATTCATTTTCCCAATACGAAGGCTCTACATCCAACATCTCTCCGATGGTTTCTGGGTCCATCAGCCATGCCGCTATTGACGGGATAGTGGCATCAAAATTTCTCACTATTTTAGCGACACTCATGATGTCTAGTTGAGAAATAACAGCGATCATTTTCTGATCGCCCTCGGTAGATGCAATATCTTCTAAAATATTACCCGCATTGCGACCACTCTCACGGGTTAGCGCAATGACTTTTTCAGCTAAAATGGCAACTTCTTGGCTCAAAATAAAATCCTGTTAATTCGGGTAGTATTAATAATCGTTAGAATCTTGCTGGTATTCATCGTCGTCTTGTTCTTCAGACTCGTCTACGTCGGCGTGAAACTCTTCTTCTGCCGCGCCTAAATCATAAAAGCAAAGCAGCAGTAACGCCGTTTTCAATTGCTCTTGGTACTCATTAGAGAGTGTCGACACTAAGTCTCGAAAATTCTTATGTACGTTGACGCAGGTTTTAACGTCTTCCCACTGGGGCTCATAGTCTGAGCATAGTGGTAATAATTTGGCAGAATTCACTTTAACCACATACAGCAAACAGATAGCGAGCTGGTCGGGCATGCCGTCTAAAAATCCGGGTGTTTTGTTTAGCTGACCTAATAAACTATCAACATAGTTTTTAAAGGCATCGGGATCTTCCGGGTCTTGATAAGATTCGATATTTTCAGTCAGCATTTGATAGTCGTCAGCCAAATAGGCTGGCACAGAAACAGTCTTAGACATAGTTACTCTTAAGCATTTAAAACTCGATTCCAGTAGGACGCAGTGAACTCTTTCGGGTTCAGGACCTCTGTGTATTCTTGTTCAATATAGTTGGTTCGCTTCTTAGGGTCGGATAGCACGCTGTACGACTCTTGAATGTCTTGGAAGCGTTGAATTGCATCTTCTGATGTATTTCTATCAGGGTGATATTTAGCGGCTAATCGTCGGAAAGACTTTTTAATATCAGCTTGCGAGGCTGATTTATCAACTTCTAATATTTCAAAATAATCCAAAATCATCTCCTGAATAGGTCATAGGGTATCCATCGCTTAGGGGTAAAATCGAGCTTATGGATGGAATACGGGTTGTTAAAATGGAATGGATTATAGGTGAATGTGGATTTGGTGTCGATCATTGAGGTAAGTGGTGCTAATGGATAGCCGGCTTCGTCATTAAGAGTAGCAGCGTCAGATCTTGTGTTTTTGGGCTCTAGTGACAGAAAAAAGCGCTGCGCCTGCTTTGGGGGGTTACCTTAGGTTTTTATCCTAAAAAAGACTCATCGAATGGCACGATGGAGGATGAAAAATACCAAGGTTTATATAAATGGGTGAAAGATATATTTGCTGCTATTCCTCCACTTGAGGATAACACGTGACTTCAAATGGTATTCGTCTGCGCTAGGCCGCAAATGTCATTCTATCTGTCTTCGTATGTCATTGAGCCTTTCAATGGTATTCATTATCTTCGTTATCCCGAGACACTTTAATCAATTAAATGATTCAACTATATATTCAACTACTTTAATCATTTTTTTGTCCATTGTGATAGCGTGCTATTAACTCAGTCATTTACATCGGTACTCGTGGCAGTAATCCGCAATAGAATAAATATAAAAGGACCTTTATGAGTAACAGCATAATGAGCATCCGTAAAAATAACGGCGCGAAAGCGTTAATCAAAACCCTAACGAATGCAGGTATTAATACCTGTTTTACCAATCCTGGAACGTCAGAGATGCATTTTGTGGCTGCACTTGATAACTCAGATATGCGAGCTGTACTGTGTTTGTTTGAAGGCGTAGCAACGGGGGCTGCTGATGGCTATGCGCGGATTGCTAATAAACCTGCAGCGACGTTATTGCACCTGGGTTGTGGTTTGGGCAATGGTTTAGCGAACTTGCATAATGCGCGTAAAGCGCGCGTGCCGATGGTGAATATTATTGGCGATCATGCCCTTTATCATAAGCAATATGATGCGCCGTTAGAGTCGGATATTGAAACGGTTGCGCGTAATGTATCGAGTTGGATTCGTACTTGCCCCAGTACTGAGCAAGTTGGAGCGGATGTGGCGGAAGCGATTGAAGTTGCTCATAAAGCGCCGCAGCAAATTTCGACATTGATTCTTCCTGCTGATGTTTCTTGGGGCGAGGGTGGTATTGCCGCCGAGGCTGATTTATCACCCGTAACCGACATTGCCGCGGCGACATTGATTAAGCAAATATCCGCTGTGCTATTAACCCGCGGTAAAAAAACAGCCATTTTATTAGGACGTCGCGTGCTATTAGAAGACGGCCTTATCGCAGCATCGAAAATTTCAGAAAAAACCGGCGCTAAACTGTTTTGTGAAGTATTCCCAACGCGCTTAGAGCGTGGCGCAGGGTTACCGTATGTTGAGCGCATTGCATATCTTGCTGAGATGGCCGCTGTGCAGCTAAGGGGTTATGAGCATTTAATAATTATTGATACCCAAGAACCGGTTTCATTTTTTGCCTACCCCGGTAAAAAGAGCTATTTGGTACCCAGTAAGTGCAGCGTGCATCATCTTGTTGGTATTGAACAAGATGCGGTGGGAAGCTTGCAGGCCTTAGTTGAGGCCGTTGGTGCTGGTGATGTTGAACCGAAATGCCAGCCAGCGGATCGACCTGCCTTGCCATCGGGTAAACTCAATGCCGCTAAAGTGTGCCAGGCGGTTGGGGCGCTTATGCCGGAGAATGCAATTATCTCTGACGAAGCTCAAACTTCGGGTTTGAAGCTGCCCATTTATACGGCTGGAGCGCCAAGGCATGATGTGCTGACGTTAACCGGCGGCGCGATTGGTCAGGGTTTACCCGTCGCTATCGGCGCGGCGATTGCTGGTAACGATGGCGAAGGCACCACTGCTGAAAAAGTACATCGTTCGGTCATTGCTTTGGTCGGTGATGGTAGTGCCATGTATACCATTCAATCGCTGTGGACCATGATGAATGAAAACCTAGATGTTACGGTTGTGATTTTGAATAATCGCTCGTATGCGATTCTCAATATTGAGCTCGAGCGGGTTGGGGCGCAAGGCGCAGGTCCAAAAGCGAAGTCCCAATTGGATTTATCAAAAACGCCCATCGATTTTGTTGCTATGGCAAAGGGCATGGGTATGCCAGCAGAAACAGTGACCACTGCCGAAGCGTTTAATGATGCGTTAGCAAGAGCGATTCGTGAACCGGGTCCGCATTTGATTGATGCGATTGTGCCCAGTGAGTATGAAGGTTTGAAGTTGAAGTTTTTACCTCATGTCTTAAGCGCAATAGGTAAAATCCCGTCACCGATTGCTAAGGCATTAAAGAAAAAACTCGCACCTTAGCGACCTTAACCACTAGTTGCAGCAGATCGGTCGTGGTTTGTCAGGTTAAACGTGTTACTTATGTAAGTATATTGTAAGTTTTTGGTTATTTTATATTATTTTGACGCTATCCTTTCTAAGATAAACGCCTGTTAAAAATAATAGTGAGCATTTAATGAGATTCCTCTTCAGCATTGTACTGTTTCTATCTAGTTCGCTGTCCACGGCAGAAGACTTCATCGATTTGGAAATCTCTATCAATCAGATGTCGAGCTATTATCGTGCCTATCTTTTCTTTGATGGTGATGAGCGATATAAGAAGCCTATTCTTGCAATTGCCGAAAAATCTGCAAATTATGATGTCTTATTAAGTGATAAACCTGAGTTGTTGCAACGCTGGCGTATATTCATCGAGCAGGTTAATCGAGGATTTGAAGGTATAGGTGCTTCTCGAAATATCAATTTGCAGGGCAATTGGAACCTCAAAAATATAGAGCTTCAACAAGCGCTTAATAATGAACTAAAAGAACATCAGGAAAATAAGCAATCAGCTGATCCTAAATCAAAGTACTACGTGCGTTTACTTTTATTACGCATGGAAAAAATATTAACCGCATATATGTCTTTAACCAATGTTCTTGGTGGCCTTGGGGTCTCGGCGGAATCGATTGATATAGAGGCTGAAATTTTAGAAGTCTCTAATATGTTAATCCTGCTAAATCCGCAAGATGATGCCTTGAAACGCGTTGCTAAAAAATGGGGTTTTGTTAAGCGGGTATTATTAACATACGAAACCCGCATCGCGCCTTATGTTGTCATTCATGGTTATGAGAAAATAAGGGAAGATATCGGTGAGCACTTAGTGTCTTTTCCTTAATCGAATTTTTAGCCTCTAAGATAATACTCTTGCTGCAAGAGTATTATTCGAAAACTTATACTGACAATCCGCTGTACTTTCTATCCCTGCCTATCCCTGCCTATCCTTGCCTGTGCCGTGGCCAAGCGAACGCCTAAAAAACCGACCTAAATCAATTGGCTGCACGTTTATTTACATATCCTACCGTTACGCTGCGGATTACTAGTTTTGTATTGATTTGAATCATTATTTCAAGAACTGTAAAGAGTATTCTGCACTCTGTACAAACTATAACTAGTCGAGGAGAGAGAGCCATGGCTGAACGCTTTACTAAAAGCATGGCCAGAAATATGTATATGGGGGGAAGTCTTTTCTTCATTCTCATATTCGTAGGACTGACAATGGACACCGTACGGCAAATGCCGGATCGGGATAACCGTGAAAACCTAACAGAAGCTGTCGCCCATGGTAAGAAATTATGGGAAGACAACAACTGCGTAGGTTGTCACTCACTTTTGGGTGAGGGCGCATATTTTGCTCCTGAACTTGGCAACGTATTCCAGCGCCGTGGTGGTGATGTAGCATTTAAGGCCTTTTTCAAAGGCTGGATGAATGCACAACCATTAGGGATTCCTGGTCGTCGAGCAATGCCTCAGTTTAATCTTTCAGATGAAGACTTGGATGCGTTGGCGGATTTCTTAGAATATGCCTCTAAGATTAATACTAATGGCTGGCCACCAAACATAGAAGGGTAAGGAGCGTATTATGAAATATGAGTCACAAGCTGTCGCCAAACCTTATTTTATCTTTGCCCTCGTATTATTCGTTGGTCAGATATTGTTCGGTTTAATTTTAGGAACCCAATACGTCATTGGTGATTTCCTATTCCCTGAAATTCCATTCAACGTCGCGCGTATGGTACATACCAACTTGCTGATTGTCTGGTTACTGTTCGGATTCATGGGTGCTGCGTACTACATGATTCCAGAAGAAGCTGAAACAGAATTGCACAGCCCTAAGTTGGCGATGGCATTATTCTGGATATTTGCGGCTGCAGGCACGTTGACGATCATTGGTTACCTTTCGGTTCCTTATGCAACGCTGGCTGAAATTACCGGTAATGATTTATTACCTACCATGGGGCGAGAGTTCTTAGAGATGCCCACCATCACTAAAATAGGCGTGGTTGTTGTTGCATTAGGGTTCTTATTTAACATTGGAATGACGATTCTAAAAGGTCGTAAAACCGTTGTTAACCTAGTATTGATTACAGGTCTATTAGGCTTGGCCTTAATGTTTTTGTTCTCTTTCTACAACCCAGACAACCTAGCCCTTGATAAATACTTTTGGTGGTATGTTGTTCACTTGTGGGTAGAAGGCGTCTGGGAATTGATTATGGCGTCGATCTTGGCTTATGTATTGATCAAGGTAACCGGCGTTGATCGTGAAGTGATTGAAAAATGGTTGTATGTGATCATCGCGATGGCATTGATCTCGGGCATACTCGGCACAGGACACCATTTCTTCTGGATTGGCGCACCTGAGTACTGGTTATGGCTGGGTTCCATCTTCTCTGCGATTGAGCCAATTCCATTCTTTATGATGACATTGTTTGCTTTCAACATGGTAAACCGTCGTCGTCGTGAGCATCCTAACCGTGCTGCTACTTTATGGGCGCTGGGCTGTGCAGTTATGGCATTCTTAGGTGCGGGTGTATGGGGTTTCTTACATACTCTGGCTCCCATCAATTACTACACACACGGCACACAACTTACAGCAGCCCATGGTCACATGGCCTTCTATGGGGCTTATGTAATGATTGTTATCACTATTATTTCTTACGCGATGCCGATCATGCGTGGACGTCCAAATGGTAATAGTAACAAGGCTCAAGTGGTAGAAATGTGGAGCTTCTGGTTAATGACAGTTTCAATGGTATTCATCACATTGTTCTTAACCGGTGCAGGTGTATTGCAAGTATGGCTTCAGCGTTTGCCTGAATCGGGTGAGGCGCTTAGCTTTATGGCTACGCAAGACAAGTTAGCGATATTCTACTGGTTACGTTTGGCTGGAGGCGTTGTCTTTATGATAGGTCTGGCCGCTTATATTGCTAGTTTCTTTGTAGGTGGCGAAGAGCCTCAACTAGAAAAAGCACAATAAGTAGTATGCGTTTTAGAGTGTGCTGACTGACTCGTTATTCTTCATGAATAACGAGTTACCAAGCAAGGAATAGCTAGGTCAGTGCAAACTGGCCTGGCTATTTTTTTTGGTTGTAAGCAAGATCGAAAGTGGGTTTAGAGTAGCTTGAGAGTAGGTGGCAAGGTGACAGAAAATAAATTGCAACGAATGCGTTTAATTGTGAGAAGCCTGTTCTTCTTATTGTTTTTATTAGCGCCAGTGTTAAATGTTTTTCGTTTTGACTTAACGACGACTAACTTTATTGTATTCAATCAAGTCTTATCGTTTGGCATGACAACGGAATGGATTCTTGCCAGTGACCATTGGGATGCCGGACTGCGTATTTTAGGGTATTTTATTTTGCCGATTATTTTGACAGTCGCGATTGGAATTTATATTTTTTATAAGTGGGGGCGTTTGTATTGTGGTTGGTTATGCCCACACTTTTCGGTTGTAGAATATGTCAATGATTTAATGGATCGTCGTACGGGGCGTGTGACGATTTGGGAGAAAGCACGCGAAGGGAAAAGAGGAAAGGTGATCGATTGGGTGATTATTGTTGCTATTTCTATGACCATCGCTTTTTTATGGGCGCTGGGTTTGTTGTCGTATTTATTACCGCCTATTCCCTTGTATACCAATTTAATGAATTTTGAAATGGGTTTATACCCCACAATATTTTTGATCGTCGCGACCGTGGTATTTACCATCGATTTTGTATTGGCTCGTCACTTATTTTGTAAGTACGGTTGTGCGTTTGGGGTAATGCAAAGCCTGTTCTGGATGATGAACAGCAAGGCTATGCTGGTAAAGTTTGATCGTGATCGCGCTAAGGCTTGCCAAAGCTGCGATAAAAATTGCGAGACTGCTTGCCCCATGCGTTTGCCTGTGAGAAGTTTTAAACGTGCGAAGTTTACCTGTACGCAATGCGCCCAATGCATTAGTGCGTGCCAAGAAGTGCAGAAGGATAATCCTGAGGGAACCTTGTTGGATTGGAGTGAAGGGGAAACATCAAGACACAGCTCCTTGATACCCGTCAAAACAATTGAAGTAAAAAAAATGCACAATGAGTCTAAGAAATCTTAGTTAGGATCAGATCGTGGAAGAGTATGTAGGCTTAAAGTGGCACGAGTATATTACCGGCAAGGCTTCGACAGACCATAAGAATGCGACGGTACGATTGCAAGATCAAGGTTTTGAAATTGGTGTATTGTTTCGTGCGCTAGGGGGGGAGGCAGGTTTGCGCATTGATGCTGCCACACCGCGAGATTATTATATGCGCCGTAGTTTTTTACAAAAAATTGCCGGTACTCATGAGCAAGTTGAACTGGCTTGGCGCGATCAAGAAGCCCTGCATTTACCCGAAGAATTAAGCCTTTTCCCGACGGCGACACTCAACAAATATCTTTACCTTTGGCTAGTCGCATTGGCGGCGCAACAGGCTGACGGGTTTAATAATTGGTTCGTTGATAATCAAGCTCTCACACTTAAAGTCTTAGCTACTTATCCCGGCATGGCATCGATTTATAAACAATTGGTAGATGCATTTATTATCATTCGTCCGACGATTGATAGTTTAACTCCTGCGGCGGGTGAACAAGAATGTGCTATCCGTCAGGCTTTATTAAAACCCGGTAGTATTGATGTATTTCCCAGCGCTGAGTTTGCGCCTTGTCCTGTTTATCTATGGTTATATCCGGGTAATATGAGTGTCTGTGAAGCAGGCGAACAGTCGGTAGGCGACGCTGATGAACATTCAAAAGGGGCGAGTAATAAGAAGAAAGGTAAGCGAAAAAAAGCCGAACGAGTTGAGAATTACGAAAAAAATACGGGATTAATGGTTTTTCGTTTAGAGAACTTATTCAGCTTCAGCGAATTCGTACCTGTAGATCGAGCAGGGGATGATACTGATGAAGAAGATGCTGAAAGTGTTGCTGATGATCTTGATGTGATCAGTGTTTCTAAAAACCGACAAGCGGCGTCTTCGAGTATTAAGTTTGACTTGGATTTACCGTCTAGTGAGCATGATGACTTACGTTTAGGTGATGGTATTTTATTACCTGAGTGGGATTATCGTAAGCAAGGTTATCAGCAAGATTTTTGTTGTTTGCAGCCGATGATTAATGAATTGGATAAAACTGAAGTTGAGCTTCTGGGTTTGGGTGAAGAATCTACTGCCCCAACTTATGGTATGTTGCCCGCTCATTTAGTTGCCGACGCCGCCAAGTTACGTCGACAGTTTTCAGGTTTAAAACCGGTTCGTCAGTGGTTGAATCGCCAGCAAGATGGTGATGAGTTGGATTTAGACAGCTGGATGCATTTTATGGCGGATACAAAAGCCGGCATTGGTGGCTCAAGTGTGAGTGGCGGTGAGCAAGGTTTTTATCGTTCTTTTAATAATCAAACGCGAGACTTATCCTGTTTGATTTTGGCCGATCTATCACTATCGACCGATGCGTATATCAATAATAAGCAACGCGTTATCGATGTGGTGCAAGACAGTTTGCAGTTATTGTGTGAAGCCTTGGCGGCGACCGGAGATCGGTTTTCGGTGTATGGGTTTTCTTCGTTAAAGCGTGAGCATGTGCGCTTTAATATGATTAAAAACTTTAACGAACGCTACAGCGCTAATATTCGAGGGCGCATACAAAATTTAAAGCCCGGTTATTATACTCGTATGGGCGCTGCGATTCGTCAGTCTATTAAAATTCTCTCGGCGGAGAAAAGTCAGCAGCGCGTGCTGATGATTATTACTGATGGTAAACCAAACGATTTGGATTTGTACGAAGGCCGTTATGGCGTAGAAGATACGCGCATGGCAATTATCGAAGCCAGGCAAGCGGGATTACAGCCTTTTTGTGTGACCATTGATGAAGAAGCCGATGAATATTTGCCTCATCTCTTTGGTAAAAATGGTTTTGTCGTGATTAAAGATCCTGCTCAACTGCCCAAAGAATTACCGCGTCTGTATGTTAATCTGACGCGATAATTTGAATCGGACGGCTAATCTTTTGGTTTTTGGTATACAGCTTAATTCTAACCAATAACGCTTCGGTAAGCTCTGTGCCTTTGGCCAGCAACGTTGAGTTATTGTCGGTTATCATAGCCTCCTGCAATACCATGCCGGGTAATAAATTATCGACGTTGACGGTAATCATATTATCTTCATGGCCGATTTGAATACTGGATAGTTTTTCGACCAACTCTTGATTCACATCCTCATCTTTTCTTAATAGATCAATGGCCGATTTGTGGTTGTGTCCCGACTCTAACAGATGGTCGAAATGCAGTGCTATTTTTAGCATGTCTGCGCCCAACAATATTCTGCCCTCAATAGCTCCGGCATCTTTATGAATTAAATGATTTACCTTATCGGATAATCTGACCATTTCGGCAATGCTTTCTAAACGGGGAATATGATTGATCAATTTACTGCTGATTAAGGGAATATCTTGCAGTACCAATTTTTCATGCGACGTTAGTTCACTATTGGGATTCAATGCTTTTTCTATCAGCTCTTCCGGCAGGGTAAGGTAGCCTAAACTGTACAGCATGCAGGCAACTTCAAAATCCCAAGTATCTACTTCGCCAAGTTCAAGTGCCATGTGACGGATGTATTTTTTTATACGATTAAAGTTACTAAAAACATTGGGCTTTACCATAGCCAACAACTCGCTCAGTAGCTCGATGGATCCCTTTACGGTATTTTGTAATAAATCTTTTTCGCTATTGATTAGCCGATACTGGCGGATAGCACTTTTTAAGGTATCTTGTAGTACCTCTGGCGGACATGGCTTGCTTAAAAAACTAAATATTTGTCCCTTGTTGATGGCGGCGATCGCTGAGTTTAGATCGGTTTGGCCCGTTAATAATATTCTAATGCTATTAGGAGATTTTCTCTTAGCTTTTTCTAAAAATTCAGCACCATCCATGCTAGGCATGCGCATATCAGACACGATGACGGCAAACTCGTCTTCGCTATCAATTAACGCCAATGCTTCTTGGCCGCTGGTAGCGGTTGATATATGAGCCTTTTTTCTAAACTGTCGTTTAAAGGAACTTAGAATATCAGGTTCGTCATCAACAAATAATATTTTTTCTGGAATACTCACGGCACTTTCCTTGTCGTTACGTTATTTATAGGGGAGTTGCAAAATAAAAGTGGTGCTTTCACCAGGAACCGTTTCGAAACTTAACTCACCCTTGTGGCGTTCTTTTATAATGCTGTAAGAAAGTGCGAGTCCTTGTCCTGTCCCTTTTCCGATGGCTTTGGTGGTGAAGAATGGATCAAATATCTTTTCCTGAATCGATTGTGGGATGCCTCCACCAGTATCAGAAATTCTAATCTCAGCGAAATCTTCTTTGCCCAGTGTTTGTATTTTTATTTTCCCTTTCTCTATCGAAGCATCTTTTCCAATACGGTCTTTGATGGCATCGGCTGCGTTGACAATGATGTTCAAAATGACTTCGTTAAAGGGCCCTGGGTGGCACATGACATCTTTCAAATCAGGGTCTAAGTTGACTTCCATATCTGAATGATATTTCCAGGTATGTTTAGAGATAATGATGGTACTTTCAATGCAACTATTGATATTGGTCGCGACTTTTTCTTCTGAATTTGGATGAGAGTATTCCTTCATTGCTTTTACGATAGTACAAACTCTATTAACCCCTTCGGTTGTTTGACTAAACGCTAACGGAAGTTCTTCGCTAAGGTATTCAAAATCAGCTTTTTCGAAAATAGCATTGAGTTTATCTTCATCCAAAGTTTTACTTAATAGGGATTTTTTAATATCTTTCAACGCTCTAGCAGTATCATTAAAAGAATCTCTTAGGAAACTCAAGTTGTCACTGATGTATTGCATGGGTGTATTTATTTCGTGTGCTATACCTGCCGATAATTGACCAATCGATTCTAGGTACATCGATTGCTGATGCCTTTTCTCTAAGTGTTTCTTCTCAGTAATATCATCTATTAATAGTAAGTAGCCCGTGAATGAACCATTGGATTCGGAGAACGGCGTGATAGCAATAGATAGGATTCGATCTTCTTCTGAGCCATTTTTTTTATAACTGATATCAAATCTATCGGAAGTTACATTGTCATTTAAACTATCGTATAACTTTGAAATTAAAACAGGCCAATCACATTCTATTTTTAATCCGAATAGTCTTTTACCAATGGCATCAGCACTGCTAATACCAAAGTAAATTTCAGCTTGATGATTCCAATGGGTGACTGAGTCGAATTTATCAATCCCAATGGCTGCTGAACTCATTTCATTAATAAGACGAATGTTTTGTCGATAGACTTGCTCAAAACGCTCCCGTTCTTGAGCTAAAATAAAAATGTCGGACAGCGTTTTTGACATGTCTTTATAATAGCGAAGTTCTTCTGATGGATGAACAATGCCATGCTCGGTTTCTATTTTTAAAAATGCGAAAATGGTATTTTTATTTTTTAGTGGGATAGTGAACCTTGTTCTATTATCAAGATCTCTTCTAATATATTTGAAGTCATCAGTAAACTCGCCAGAATGTTTTAATGAATATATTTTCTTTTGAAATTCGAAGACGGTATCTTCAGAATCTTTTACCCCAGAGTGAGCAATGCATTCAACCTTGTCGTCATGAACCGTATAAATGCTGGCAGAATTGTAGTTAGAGCTTGAGTTTTTAGCATTTATTATCTGGCAAGAGGACTCAGCCACGTTGATAAGGCTTTTTTTATCTAATAAAAGTTTTAATAAGCTATTGCTGATTAGTTTCCTTTGGTTAGATGTATGGAATGAATGATAATTTTTTGACCTCTGAATAGCCGATGTGATCACCCTCCATAATATGTTGGGGGTGATGATTGCTATGTCTAAAACATCATCAAACCCTATGTAATCAAAATATTCTAAATCGTGTGCTTTAGCGGAATTTGATAGGGCAACAATAGGAGAAAAAGAGTAAATGCTTCTTAGTTGTTTACAGTCCTCTTTGTATTTATCGATATCAATGGATGAGATGTTTATGATGACTATATCAATTTTTAGACGATTGATGGTATTGACGGCATCGCGGAAGTTATCGGTGTCGTATATAGATAAGGTGATTGGTTTGTTGGCCGACATTGATTGAGGAGGGTTATTATCATTGACACGATCATGATCAGCTTTGCCATCAATATTATTAATGGCACGGATTTTTTCGCTAATGCAGTTTCTTGAAACGGGATTGTTATCCAGAATCATTAGATCAATGTTCATGAAAGGCTATTCCGATATGAATGCGACACTTTTGTCTATTTTGCGACAGTCTACTTTTTAGACTGCCTCACTAGGAAGCGTAGTCCAAAACAATAGGGAGCGAGAAAATATTCTTAAATAGTGCTAATTAATAGTGCTAATAAATAGTGTGAATAAGCGGTATTCAGTTGTATTAATGTCAGTACATTTCGTAACGCTTTAATCAGGACAATGCAGTTGTGAAATGGCGCTCATTGTGAGATAAATTACTGAGTATATAAATAATATAGGTTCTTAATAGTGACTATCTCTGCTAACTCCGACATTGAAAAGCCAGGCATTAAAACATCAGGCATTAAAAAGCTACGCATCGATATCGTGTCAGATGTCATGTGTCCATGGTGTGTCATCGGCTACAAAGGCCTTAACGAGGCACTAAAGCAATTAGAGGGGGAGTTGGAAGCGGACATTCATTGGCAGCCGTTTGAGTTGAATCCCAATATGTCTGAGCAAGGTCAGGAATTGGGTGAGCATATCGCTGAAAAATACGGCAGCACGCCAGAACAGAGTCAGCAGAATAGAGATCATATTACGCAATTGGGTGCGAAGCTGGGCTTTGAATTTAATTTTACGGAAGGCCAAAGAATTCTTAATACGTTCAAGGCTCATCAGCTTTTGCATTGGGCAGGAGAGTCTTCTAATCTGCAAACCGAGTTAAAAATGGCATTACTGACGGCTTACTTTACACAAGGACGAGATGTTCATGATGATGAGGTGCTGGCACAGATTGTAGGCGAGGTGGGTTTAGACGCAGATTTCGCCCGCAAATTGTTGGCCGATGGGGTGTACGCTGGAGATGTGAGAGCACTGCAAGAGCAATGGCGCCAGATGGGCGTAACGGCGGTGCCGACGTTTATTATTGATGAAAAATATATGATTTCTGGTGGTCAGCCGCCCGAAGTATTTGTACAAGGATTACGGCAGATGATCGAATAGCGCTATTTCATCATTTATGAAATGGCGCTCACGCGTTTATTTTTATTTTTACCTTCAATAATGGCTTCTTTCAGGTTCTAATACCGCCAATATAACTCAGAATAATTGGCGGTCTCATGTTTAAGTGGTGGGTTCTTTTAACCCTATATTTAACTCAAGGTTTACCTCACGGCTTTTTTAGCCAAGCACTACCAACATTGCTGCGCCAGCAGGGTATGAGTTTAGAAGCTATTGGCTTAATGTCTTTAGTATCGCTGCCTTGGGTGTTGAAGTTCTTGTGGGCACCTCTGTTGGATCACTACCAACCGTTAAAGCGCTTAACCGGCGGCCGTATTGATGGACACATTCGCAAAACATGGATTGTTTTTGCAAATGCTGTGGCCGCAATCGTTCTTATTTTTATTGCTTCTATCCCCTTAAATTTCTGGATCAGCCAAGCTGCGGTAGGGCTTGCGTGTGCATTGCTGGTATTAACGGTATTTGTGGTCACTCAAGATATTGCGACCGATGCGTTGGCGGTTGAAAATATTGCGCCTGCTCAGCGAGGCTTGGGCAATAGTGTGCAAGTTGCGGGTTATCGCTTAGGCATGATTATTGGCGGTGGTTTATTATTGGCCATATTTGCACAATTGGGGTGGGCAGGCACGCTTTGGGCGCTTGCAGGATTGATGATTCTAGGTTTGATACCTCTTTGGTTTTGGCAGCCTGCACGCGTTAAGGTTGATAAAGAGCCTGTATTTAATCATTGGCTGGGCTTCTTGCGTTTACCCGGCGCGTCGGCGTGGTTACTTTTGCTACTGACTTATAAAGTGGGGGATGCCTTTGGTACGGTCATGATTCGCCCTCACTTGGTTGACTTGGGTGTGACGTTACCTGAGTTTGCAGAGCTTCTAGGGGTATGGGGGACTATAGCGGGATTGGTGGGTGCTTTATTAGGCGGTTTATTACTGAAGTTATTGAGCCGAATGCAGGCTTTACTGTTATTTGTTTGCTTAGAGGGGATTGCGATTGGGTTGTATTCATTACTGACCTCTTTGGATTGGACGTTAATTTATTCGTTAATCATTGCTGAGCATGTTACCGGAGGCATGGCGACAGTGGCGCTCTTTACGGTAATGATGGATCGTTGCCGTGAGTCCAGCGCAGGCTCTGATTACGCATTACAATCATGCTTGGTTGTTTTGTCGACGTTAATTGCCAGCAGTCTGGCGGGATTTTTCGCGGCTAATTTTGGTTATACTATGCATTATTACTTTGCTGTATTTTTGTGTGTTATGGGTTTGTTGGCCATGCTGGTCAATAAGAAAAATATTAATGCCTATCATTCGTAGGCAATGGTTTAAGTTTTTAGAAGCGGATTAATTAGATTATGTCGGAAGTAACGTTTGAACATCAGATGGATGCTAAGGGGTTGTTTTGCCCAGAACCTGTAATGATGCTGCATGACGAAATCAGGAAAATGGAAGTAGGTGAGGCGGTTGAGATACAAGCGACAGACCCGTCGACCCGTCGAGATTTTATTAAGTTCTGCAGTTTTTTAGGGCACGAGTTGGTATTAGATGAGGAGCGTGAAGGGGTGTTTTTTTACGTGATTCGTAAGGCGTGTTAAATGTACTTAGCGTATTATCGCTAAGTACATCAATTAAGTTTTAGAAATCTCTAAAGCTGCTTAGCGGCGGCCAATAACGCTTGGTTATAGCGCTGCTGCCAAGCTTGATCTGCATTTAGTGTTAACCATTGGTTAACGGAGTCGCTGATCTGCTGTTGCAAATTTCCTGCTTGTCCTAACCCTTGAGCCAAACGCTGTACTTGATATGCCATACGAGCTTGTTGGTCTTCTGCAGGAGATTGCAGTTCAGCTGCAATCTCTAGCGCGATACAAGCATCACGTAATTCATCGGTATTGCTCATTTCTGCAGGCGCTTCATTCCACTTGCTTTCAAATTGTGACTTATCAATGCCTTGTGGCAATTTAAGGTCAGCTTCGTCGGCCTTGTATAGCGTAGCGGCTTGCTCTGCATCGCTAGACTTCAAGCTAATGGCTAATAATCTATCCGTTAGCGTAATCCAAGCTTGTTGTTTTTTAGCAACTTTAGCGTGCGAGACTAAATCATCTTGTTGCTGCTGAGCGTCGGCCAAGCGTTTGCGCAATTTTGCATAAAGCGCTTTCGGTAAAGATAATTCAGAAAATTCTGATAAGCAAAGTTGTAATGCTTCTTTGTTCTCAGTATTACTTTCTTGGGCTGCGGCTTCCGCTTTAATAAGGATCGCTTGAGCTTGTTCAATACTGGCTTCAATGTGAACCTTATTTTGCTGACGCTGTTCGTCACGACGAGAGAATACGGCATCACAGGCGATACGAAACTCTTGCCATAATTTTTGATCGGCTTTATTGGGCGTCATGCCAATGGTTTTCCAATCAGATTGCAATTGTTTACTTTGCTCAATGGCTTGGCTTAAGTCTTCAATCTCTTGCAGTGATTTGGCTTGGTTAATTAATACTTCTTTGGCTTCTATATTACGCTGGTATTCTTCTTGGATATGCGCATAAATTTTATCGGCTATTTCTTGCAGGCTCGCTTGACTATTCTTATGTTCATTACGATCAACCGGCGAGAAACTGCGGAATGTTTCGCGGGCGGCATCGAGGGTTTTTTGTACAATGCTCCAATCGGCACTGTCCCAATCCATGCTGGCTTCGTAATCCGTTAGTTGAGCGATAAGTGCTTGGCGGTTAAATAAGTTTTGTTGGCGAAGGTTTGCCATATCGGCGTAGTAGACTTTGCAAGGCTCATACGCTTTGTCAGCGGCACTGCGGAATCTGTTCCACAATATCTTGTCATCTTGACGCGCAATGGGGCCAATCGCTTTCCACTCTTCTTGGAAGCTATGGATTTTCTCAGCTAATAACGCAGGGTCTATTTCGCTGCCAACTAAATTTTCCATGCTAACGCACAGCGCTTCTTTTTTAGGCGTTGCTGCGTAGCCCTGCCAATCGCGAATCTCAGTTAATTTCGCGGTTAAATTTTGGTATTGACGCTGGAATTTTTTAGCTTCTTGCTGGCTGATTTTTTTCATCGCTTGCACAACATACTGATGCGTTTTGTTGGCGTCTTTTAAATGGCCTTCATCAATATTATTTTCAAGTTCAGTTAAACGTTGAGCAAGTTGCTTCGAACTATCCGCTTCGTGAGCACTTAAGTTTTGATTGTGCTTGATGACGTTTTGTAAAACGTTATCCAACTCAGTTAATAGTGCTGGGGTCTCTAAGCTGATATGTGCTGCTGGCGTTTTCCACGGTAACTGTTTTACCGTTTTTGTCAGCTCTTTTTGTAGGTTTTGGCTTTTGCTTAAACTGGTTTTTTCTAACTGTGAGGCTTGTTCAATCAATGCTTCAAGAGCGTCTTGTTGCTCTGTTAATTGTGTGCGGGTATTATCTAAAGCAAGCCAAGCTTGCATTGTGTTTTCAAACGTTTTGTTTTGAGCTGTATCAGGGTTGCTGATGTTTTTGGCCGCTTTCCAGCTTTGATCGAGCGCTTGTAACTGTTCGGAGAATGACTCAGAGTTTTCTTCGTTCAGTTCCAGCGTATTTAACTGAGCTAATAAAATGATGAAGCTTTTTTTAGCGCTGGCAATAGCAATCAGTTTATCTTGCTCAGCTTTTTCTTCAGCTACGTGTTCAGCGAGAATGTCTTCACATTTAACCAATGCGGTATTAAAGCTTTGCTGTTGCTGTTGATCTTTTTCGCTTAGGGCGGACCAATTTTGTTTCAATAATTGTAGGCGGCCATTATATTCAGGAGAATAGGCGCTTTTACTCAGTTGTTGTGCGCTGGTAATGGCAGTGGCTATTTTTTCTTGGAGTAACTTAGCATTATCTTCAGCAGTTTTACTGGTGGCTAGCTGATCTTTGCAAAAGCGATAAAGGGCTTTGTCTTTTCCTTGTGCGATGTGCATCAACGTCTGTAATGATTCGCTTTTATCCAAGCCTTTCGCCGCCGCCAAGCGTACTTTGGAAACAGGGTTGTTGCTTGCAATATCCAAGCGAATACTTTCGCTGCCTAACTTATTAATCGCGGCTAAGCGCAACTCATCATCTTGAGTATAGGTAGCGATATTGACCAAATCATTATCATTTTTGATGGCCGCTAAATCGCTGATATTTTTATTGGGTAATAATTGAACAAGATGTTGCTGCTGTGCTTGCTGGCGCAATTGGGTATTTTCACAGACTAAGAATAGGGCCAAATGTTGTGGTGCTTTAATCTTAGCAAGCGCAGAAGAACGAACACTTAGGTCGCTATCTTGCTCTGCAATTTGAGCCAAAACTTTCTCGTCATGTAGCTTCGCTAGAGCAAGTTTGCGAACCGTTGGATCTTTGTGCTGCCACTTCGGTTTTAAGAAAGAAGGTTTAAAAAGATTTTCTAATAACGCCATGTAATTCGTCCTGAAACTAATGCTCAAAAGGCTGAAATGTAAATTAGCTCTATTCTACTACTAATTTGGTCATCATAGAATTGGGTTAGAGCAAATGCTGTGGTAAAATTGCGATTCTATAGCTCACCATCCTATAACTAAATAACTATAACAAGGATACACTCAATGAAGTGGCTTAAATTTGTTCTAATTCCTGCCTTATTGGCTTTGAACGGTTGTGCGTCGATGGGCATGTCGGCTTATCCGCTGGCACAGTTGACGGAAAAATATACCGATGATACCTCTAAGTTTCTCGCGGTTGATGATTTAATTATTCATTACCGTGACGAAGGTACAGGCCCAACCTTAGTTTTATTACACGGTGTTGCCTCTTCTTTGCATACTTGGGATGATTGGGTTGATCGTTTAGTGCCGTATTATCGAATTATCCGCATCGATTTACCTGGCCATGGTTTGACTGGCAGTGATCCGAGTACTGAAAGTTACGAAATACCTTACATGATCGATAAGTTAGAAAAGTTTCTTAATAAATTGAGTATTGATGATATCTATTTAGCCGGTAATTCTTTGGGTGGATATGTTGCCTGGAATTACGCGCTGCACCGCCCGGATCGAGTGAAGAAAATGGTATTGTTAGATGCGGCAGGCTTTCCTCAAGATATGCCGTTTATTATGAGTTTTGCTGCACTTCCGGTTATTGGCGAAATGGCAGGTTTTATGATGCCTAAATTCATTGTGAATATGAATGTGAACGCTGCCTTTGGTGATGATGACAAGGTGACTGATGCACTTCAGCAGCGCTATTTTGATTTGACGATGCGTCAAGGCAATCGCGAAGCATTAGTGAGCGTATTTCGCACAATGAAAGAGCAAACTAAAAACCCACACCTCGGTGATCGAGTGAAAGAAGTTAAAACCCCAACGTTATTGATGTGGGGCGATCAAGATGAGTGGGTACCATTAGAGGTTATGAAGCAATTCGAGCAAGCATTACCTAATTCACAATCGATTGTGTATGAAGGTGTTGGCCATATGCCGATGGAAGAGTTACCTATTCAAACTTCTCGAGATGCTCATGGATTCTTTACGCTAGGTAAAACCTTATCATCTCCTTTGGTTTTAGCCCCTTAATAAAAAGCAGGTGAAATGAGTCAGTCTATTCTTTGGTACGATTACGAAACCTTTGGAGCCGATCCATCTTTTGATCGGCCTGCACAATTCGCCGGTATTCGCACCGACGAAAATCTCAACGAAATCGATGAGCCTGTACAGTTTTTCTGCAGGCCCAGTCCCGATTATTTACCGCATCCTCAAGCTCTAATGATTACCGGTATTACGCCTCAGCAATGCTTGCAAGACGGTCTGCCAGAAAATGAGTTTATCGATCAAATCAATCAAATTCTTTCTGTGCCAGAAACCTGTACCGCGGGCTATAACAGCATTCGTTTTGATGATGAAGTTACTCGTTATACCTTGTACCGAAACTTCTACGATTCTTATGCCCGAGAATGGCAAAACGGCAACTCGCGCTGGGATATTCTAGATGTTATGCGCTGCGCTTATGCCTTGCGCCCTGAAGGCATTAACTGGCCTAAAAATGCTGAAGGTAACGTGAGCTTCCGCTTAGAAGATTTAACCGCAGCCAATGGTATTGATCTGGGTAAAGCTCACGATGCGGTGGTCGATGTGCGTGCAACGATCGCCATCGCTAAGTTGCTATTAGAAAAACAGCCTAAGTTATACCGTTATCTGTTTGAGCATCGTATTAAGCATAAGTTGGCGTCGCTGGTGGATATTGATCATCATAAACCGCTGGTGCATGTCTCTGGAATGTACGGCGTTGATCGCGGTTGTATGGCGATTGTGGTGCCTATTTGCTGGCATCCAACCAATAAAAATTCTTTCATTGCCTTTGATCTTTCAACCGACCCAAAAAGCTTGGCAGGCTTAACGATTGAGCAAATGCAGCAACGCTTATTTTCAAAGCAAGCGGATTTGCCTGAAGGCATTGAACGCTTAGGTTTAAAAGAAGTGCATATTAATAAAAGCCCGGTTCTTGCACCTGCTAAAACATTAACCCCCGACCAAGCAGCACGTTGGGACATATCTGGTGATGTTTTGCGTGAAAACCTTGCGACCTTAAAGGTGTTATTGGCTGAAGATTCGTCGATTTTGACAAATTTACATGGGGTTTATACCCAGCGTGATTTTGCTGAAAAAACCGATGTCGATACCATGCTTTACAGTGGTGGTTTTTGGAGTGGGCAGGATAAAAAAGCCATGGCGCAAATTCATGCTACGCCGCCTAAGTCTTTGGCGAGTCTTAAAGTTCAGTTTCAGGATCCGCGCGGGGAAGAAATGTTCTTCCGTTTTCGTGTGCGTAATTATCCTGAATATATGGCAGAAGATGATCATGAACGTTGGGCAAAGCATTGCATGGATAGCTTGTTGGGCAATGGCCCTGGCTTGAACTTTGAACAGTTTTCGCAAGCCTTGCAGCAAGCGGCGCAGGATTATCAAAATGACCAAGATAAGATGTTTGTACTGCAAGAATTGCAGCTCTACGCCGAGTCGATTTACCCTGACGAAACTTATTAATGATGGCTGCTAAGAATGCTGCCTATGCGTCATCAACAGGTTTGGGGCACTCCGAAAGCGGTGGATATTACACCGCCTCACGCTGGTCACGAATTTACCTTCGATCAAGCGCATGAAGCAATTGACTGCCTGCGCTTGGGTAAAACGATCGGTAAGCTTGTTTTGTTAAGGACTAAAGCTTCAATTAAGAAGCTTTAACTTCACCCCAAAGATCGTACTCATCAGAGTGTGTGATCTGCACTTCAACAAAATCCCCAGCAGCACAATCGAAATACTGATTTAAGTAAACCATACCATCAATGTTTGGCGCATCGGCAATTGTACGGCCTACAGCACCTTCTTCATCTACATCATCAATCAATACTGTCATGGTTTGACCCACTCGACGAGCAAGCTTGCGCGTACTGATTTCTTGCGCCTTTTCCATAAAGCGTTCCCAGCGTTCTTGCTGAAGCTCTTCTGGCACATGGTTTGGCAATGCGTTAGCTTTAGCGCCTTCTACTGGGCTGTATTTGAAGCAACCTACACGATCTAATTCAGCTTCGTCTAACCAATCTAAAAGAATCTGGAAATCTTCTTCAGTTTCACCTGGAAAGCCCACAACAAATGTTGAACGCAGTACAATGTTTGGTGCAATTTCACGCCACTTCTTAATGCGCGCTAAGGTATTTTCAGCGTGAGCAGGGCGCTTCATGAGTTTCAATACAGCAGGGCTTGCGTGCTGAAACGGAATGTCTAAATACGGCAGAATATGATTGTCGGCCATTAGCGGAATAATGTCGTCAACGTGAGGGTAAGGATAAACGTAATGCAAACGTACCCAAACGCCCATTTTTCCAAGTTCTTGACACAAAGACAATAAGTTCGTTTTAACCGGTGCGCCGTTCCAGAAACCGGTGCGGAATTTCATGTCTACGCCATAGGCGCTGGTATCTTGCGAGATAACTAACAGCTCTTTCGTGCCTGCATCAACTAAGCGCTTGGCTTCTTCTAATACGTCACCGATTGGGCGGCTAACGTGCTTGCCGCGCATATCTGGAATAATGCAGAAGGTGCATTTATGGTTGCAGCCTTCAGAAATTTTTAAATAAGAGTAATGGCGTGGCGTCAGCTTTACACCCTGAACCGGAATTAAATCGGTGAACGGATCGAAGTCTGGGTTCGGTGGCACCCACTCGTGAACCGCAGTCATCACTTCTTCATACGCATGAGCGCCAGAAATGGCCAAAATACCGGGGTTTTCTTTCTTAATTAGCTCAGCGTCAGCGCCTTTGCCCATGCAGCCCGTAACGATGACTTTGCCGTTAGAGGTCATGGCTTCACTGATAGCATCCAGCGATTCTTGCTTAGCCGCATCAATGAAACCACAGGTATTCACCACCACTACGTCAGCATCTTCGTAGGTATTGGTGATGTCGTAACCGTCCATCTTCAATTGCGTAAGGATACGCTCAGAATCGACAGAGTTTTTAGGACAGCCAAGGGATACCATTCCTATACTTCCAGCTTTTTTAGCTTTGTTATCTACTACTTCGGTCATTTAGCTTACCAGGGAGAATTATAAAATTGGCCGGATTATACAGCTATATATAATTTTCGACACCTGAACTGATATAAGGGGCAGCATCAATACAATTAATGCGTATTGCGTATTGCTGATTAAAGGTGACAGCATCGCCATTTGTTAACTTCGATGGCTTTTATCAATGTACTTGCTTAATCAGTCTTGCAACTTACTTAGCTTGCTAAGTAATTTTTGGTGGGTATAATGCTTAGCATGCTAAGTAAATGACTCGTCGAACTGAATTTCGCGAGCGACATTGTTGAGGATTTAAATGTCTGATTTATCACGAGAGTATAAAAAACTAAATAATCCAACGGTCGGTTGGTTGTTAGGTCGTGTCACGCGCTTATGGCGCAGTGCGATATCTCAAGCGGTTAAGCCTATGGGAATGACTGAAGCGCGATGGTCGGTGTTAATGAACCTGAAGATAGTTGGAGAAGGGGCATCACAGAATAGATTGGCAACTGAGTTGGGTATTGAAATGCCTTCATTAAACCGCACGGTTAATCAACTGGTTGAGCTCGATTTAGTCGAGCGAAAACCACATCCGAGCGATGGTCGATGCCAATGTTTATGGTTTACGGATGCTGGCCAAGAATGCATGCGGGCATTAACAGGCAGTGTTGATTTGGTTCGAGGCGAGTTGACGCAAGATATTAGCGAAGAAGAGCTTGCAACATTGTTCAATATCCTTAAAAAAATTGAACATAATGCATGTGTCTTGTTTAACAAGCCTAGTAACGGAGACGAATAAGTATGGCGCCCGATCAGATTTTTAAGCGCTGGGTGCAAGTCGTACTCAGTATCTTTGTCCTGCTATTTGTGTACTTTCTATCGGCAGATTTATGGATGCCAATGAGCACCCAGTCTCGCGTATTGCATCCTGTTGTTAATATATCTTCTAAGGTCAGTGGCCAAGTAGATCGTATATATGTGAGCAATAATCAACGTGTAGATGAAGGCCAAATACTGTTTAGTTTGGATAAGCAGCCGTATGAACTTGCCGTTGACAAGGCGCAGTTGGCTCTAGAAAGTGCAGCGCAAACCAACCTTCAATTGGATGCTTCTATTGTTTCAGCACAAGCCAAAGTCAAAGTTGCAAATACTTATGTCGATGAATTGAAAATAGAGGTCGACCGAGTCAAGCGGCTAATTCAGTCAAATTCCGTCTCTCGCCAGTTATACGATCAAGCGCTTACTAATTATCATGCTGCCCAAGCCCAGGTCGAAGTAGCTGAAGCCGATGTCGTGAAATTTAAAGTGCAGCGAGGTCAAGATGGAAAGAGTAATTTATTATTGCGACAAGCCCAAAATGCATTACAAAACGCCCAGCTCCAGCTGAATTATACCAATGTACGCTCTGAGGTTTCGGGGCATCTCACTAACTTACAATTACAGCCCGGAAAATACGCCCAAGCCGGTTTTCCTATTGCGGCTATCGTCGTCGAAGAAGGGAGCATCGTGGCAGATTTTAGAGAGAAATCGTTAAGTAATGTGCGTATAGGCGATGACGCCTCTGTCGTATTTGACGCTTATCCAGGTAGCGTATTTGATGCCAAGGTCGTTGCCATTGATGCAGGGGTGAAAGATGGTCAGATTAATGCTGATGGTTCACTTGCGGATCCAATAAGTTCTGATCGCTGGGTGCGAGATGCACAGTATATGCGCACGCACATTGCATTGATTGGTGAGCCTTTGTTATTGAATTCAATGCCATCAGGGGCTCGAGCGACCGTGCAGTTGCATCCTATCGTGGGGTTGGCTAGTTGGTTAGGCCGCGTTCAAATTTATGCTCTCAGTATTATTCACTATATTTATTAGTCTTATAAAATGATGAAACCTCGCCTTCGGCTACCCTTTGCTCGAAAAGGAAGTGTACTTAGACCCGCGCATCGAGCTTTAACAGCTAACGAAGTTCGTCAGTGCCTGCGTATTGCTTTTGGTGCAACATTGGGGTTTACCTTTAGTAAACTAATGGGCTGGAACTACGGGACGTTTTTTACGGTTTATCCCATGTTATTACTCGGCTTGGTGCCAGTATTAAATGGTCACATTATTCGACAGTTCTTCGCAAACATGGCGCTGGTTTCAGTATTTATTTTGCTGATACAGGGGATGTTTGGTGATAAACCGATACCGATGACAATCGCTGTATTCTTTGTCTTTGCATTTATGTTTCGTTGTATGTCACGGGGACCGTATTTTTTGTTTGGAGCTTTGGGCGTAGTGGGGTTGTCTGTTCAATTGCATTTTGTCAGTTACAGTACGGTATCGATGAGTGATTTGGTTATGTCCAACATTGCAGCCTGTATTTTAACTGTATTGATTGCGATGTTAATGCATGTGGTATTTCCAGATATCGAAGCGCGGGGAAATCCGCCAATAGTCAGTAAACCGCAAAGTAATAGTCGTCACGAAGTGATTTTAGCCTCTACTGTTGCTACCTTGTCGTTTGTTATTTTTCAAGTATTGGATTTACAGGATTCATTATCAGCACAAGTCTCGTCGGTATTAATTTTATTCCCATTAAATTGGTATGGTGCAGGGCGCGCGGCGCTTAATCGAGGGATTGGAACGTTGGTTGGCTGTAATGTTGGTTTGGCTTGGCAGCTGATCTTATTGGATCACTCTGGAATATTAGGATTTGTGAGTATCGGGCTATGGGTGAGTATGATGCTATTCGCACGTTATCACATGCTTGAAGGCGGTGGTTCGGGCGCTGGTTTTGGTGCGATGACGACCATGGGAATCTTGTTTGGTCAATATTTATCACCTCACCAAGACTTGGTGTACAGCGCACTTTATCGTTTTACTTCAGTATCCGTTTCTATCACCGTCACATTAGCCGCGATTTATCTTATGCATCGGTTGTTGAATAGATTTACGAATACCCGATTTATTGTTGAGGCTCCTTGAATTAACGAAGGCCGTTTTGTTAATTAAACAAAATTGAAAGATTGGCTTGTGTCCAAAGTTTCCATACCCCATTTTCCTTTTTGAAAACCTGAAGTGCTTCTAGTTTGTTTGTTTGGAAGGCAGGGCCAGATATTTTGCTGGTTTTTTGTAATACTTTTGCATAAGCGTATTCATCATCTTCACCTATGTAGCTGTATTTAAGTATTTCATATTTCAGATCATAAATAGGCAGCAGTTGTTGCAGCATTTCTTCCGTCGCCATATATGAAGGTGATTGTGAATGCATTGTTGCCATTGAATTTTCTATGTCTTCAGCTTGTATGTATTTGAGATTATCTAAAACAACTTGTTTGATGTCTGAAGCCGTATCAGCATTTGAGGCTATTGAAAGTAAGAGTAGTGATAGTAGCGCTATTTTTGAAATCATGGATTCCCAGCTAGTGATAATGTTGATGAGAGAGCAATACTGCTACATTTTTGTTGATAGATCCAGTAGGCGTCATTGTTATGGATTCTAAGTAAAAGAATGATACTCAATGAAAAGAGTGGTCAGAGCACGTATTACTAGGTAAATTGCAACGCATACAAAGCCCTGTGCTCTCAATCTGTGTCACAGTCGGTCGCCATGCTAACCCCTTCAGCTAATCCCTCTCATATAGGATATCCATGGAATTAATCGCGTCGTTAAAACAATATTTTGGTTTTGATCAATTTCGTGGTGGTCAAGAGCAAACGATTCGCCAGCTTATTCAGGGGCAATCTTCTTTAGCTATTTTCCCTACCGGTTCGGGCAAATCTTTGTGTTATCAACTTACGGCGTTACATCTTCCTAATGTGACTTTAGTTGTATCCCCCTTACTTGCGTTGATGAAAGATCAGTTAGGGTTTCTCGCTAGTAAAGGTATCGCGGCAGCCAGTATTGATTCTACTTTGAGTGGAGAGCAAAGCCAGCAAGTGATGGCGGATGTACGGTCAGGAAAAATTAAGATTTTAATGGTATCGGTTGAACGCTTTAAGAATGAACGCTTTCGCCAGTTTATTAATGCGGTGCCTATTTCGATGCTGGTGGTCGACGAAGCTCACTGTATCTCTGAGTGGGGCCATAACTTTCGTCCTGATTATTTGAAACTGCCAGTTTATTGCCAAGAATTAAATATTCCTTTGGTTTTATTATTAACTGCGACGGCGACGAAAAAAGTTAAAAATGATATGGCGGCGAAGTTTGCTATTCAGCCCGAGCATATTATTCAAACAGGATTTTATCGGGCTAATTTGGATTTAACGGTTCTGCCTGTGGCTGAGGCTGAAAAATCGCAGATATTGGTGCAGACTATTCGTCAGCAGCTGGCGCTCTCTGCGTCAAACACGGCTCATTCAAATGCTTCTGCCGCGGGCATTGTCTATGTCACCTTGCAGCACAGCGCTGAACGAGTTGCGGCTTATTTACACGCGGCAGGTGTTAATGCCGTGGCCTACCATGCGGGTTTTGATTCTGAAAAGCGCCAGCAGATTCAAAATGACTTTATGCAAGGGCGCACTGATGTCGTTGTTGCGACGATTGCCTTTGGTATGGGGATTGATAAATCGGATATTCGTTTTGTTATTCATTATGACTTGCCTAAATCGATTGAAAATTACAGTCAAGAAATCGGCCGAGCAGGGCGAGATGGTCAGCCTTCTAACTGCATTACCTTGGCAAACTTAGATGGTTTGAATACGGTTGAGAATTTTGTTTATGGTGATACGCCAGAACTTTCTGCAATTGAATTCTTGCTTGAAAATATTCGCCAGGAAAGTAAGCCTTCTACGCGCGAAGCTTCTAATAAAAATACGTCCTCTTTTAATAATACGACCGCAAATACGACAGAGTGGGAATTGCAAGTTGTTGGTTTGTCTAATGCCAGTAATATTCGTCAGCTGCCGTTAAAGACGTTATTAGTACAGTTGGAGATGATGAACGTCATTAAACCTATGTACGCTTATTTCGCTGAATTTAAATACAAGTTTTTGCAAGATAAGGACGTAATTTTAGGTATGTTCGAAGGAGAGCGTCGAGAATTTCTACACGCTATTTTCAATACCAGCCACTTTAAGAAAGTTTGGGGTGCGCCCGATTTTGAGGCGTTATTTAATAGTTATAATGCCGAGCGTGGTCGCGTCATAACCGCGTTGGATTATTTGGCAGAAAAACAACTGATAGAGCTTGAAAGTAAAAAAATGACAGAAGTCTTTCAAGTGCATCAAGATGCATTAAATCAAATGGAGCTTGCTCAAACCTTACATCATTATTTTGTTGATAAAGAAGAAAAGGAAATTAAACGCATTGCTTCGTTGGTAAGATTTTTCGAATTAGATAGATGCTTGAGTTCTAATCTGGCGCGTTATTTTGATGATCAGAAAGCACCGCTAGAATGCGGTCACTGTTCGGTCTGTCGTGGGCAAGTCGCTAAACTCGAATACAGTCAGCCGCTGGGTCAACAAATAAGTTGGCCATCTGATGCTGAGCTGCAGCAGTTTTTACAGGGGTTTTCGCAACAACTAGCGGGTAAGGCCGATATTTCAGTTGATATTCAATGTCGATTTTTAGCAGGAATCAGTGTGCCTGTTTTTGCTCGAAATAAAGTAAGACAGCTACCAGGGTTTGGCAGCTGTGAACCTTTAAGATATGAGGATATTCGTCAAAAAATTAATAGCTTTAGTCGAACGTGAATTGTTAAAAGCGTTTTTTAATCATCGCATCTAATGTGATTTTATTATCGAGTAACGCTGCATAAGACATGGGTTTGCTAATACCAAACCCTTGCGCATAGCTAACCCCAATATTTTTTAGGGTGCTTACGATACTCTCGTTTTCTACCCACTCGGCGACGGTATCTATTTTCATGGCGACAGCAATGTCATTAATGGATTGAACAAAGGCATGGTCGATGGCATCCGTTTCAATATTCTTAACAAAAACCCCATCAATTTTTAAATAATCTACTGGTAGCTCTTTAAGATAGCTGTAAGAAGACATGCCAGTACCAAAATCATCCAAGGAAACTCGGCTGCCTAAGGCTCTAATGCCAATAATAGTTTTACGCGCTAAATCAATATTAGCAATGGCACTGGTTTCGGTAATTTCAAAACAAAAGAACGAGCCTTGAATGTCATTTTTAAGCAGACTATTTTCAATAACGATTAATAGCTGATCATGGTTAAGCGCGTCAGCGGTTAAATTGATGGAGCAGAAGCCTACGTCAAAGTCTTGTTTAAGTTTTTCAAACTCAGCAATGGTGTTTTCTATAACCCACTTATCAACGTCCCAGGTTGCATTATAGCGTTCGGCCGCAGGCATGAAATTGTTAGGGTAAATGGTTTTTCCATTCGTATCTTTCATTCTTACTAGCGCTTCAAATCCGCTCGGTGATGTGCCAGTGATGTGTTTAATTAGCTGGTATTCAACAAATAATCTATGGTCATTAATGGCTTTGCGCAGTGCGACTAAGCTTTCCATTTCACCAAAGCGCGCGGACAGATTATTGTCTTCCGGTAGGTATAAGTGATTTCGATTTCTACCGGCTTCTTTTGCGGCATAACACGCGGAATCAACACAGCTAAGCACCGTCTGTTTATTGGCCTTCAGCGTGCTTAAATGAACGATACCAATGCTGCAGCTAATATTGAAAGACTCACCTTTCCACTCAAAACGGTAGGCTGCAATCGCGAGTCTAATACGATCGGCAATGACCAGGGATGTATCAACAGTACGTGCGGTAATGATCATGGCGAATTCATCACCACCAATACGAGCCAGAATGTCGTTATCTCTGAGATTCTTTTTAATGCAATCAGTAATTTCTTTTAACAACTGATCTCCCGCAATATGGCTAGCGGTATCGTTGACGACTTTAAACTGATCCAAATCTAAGTAAAAGACCGCGCGATTATCACAATCTTCACATTGTAGGGTGTCTTCGAGCATGTTTTCAAAAGCCCGACGATTATAGGTGCCGGTTAAGTCATCATAAGAAGCATAAATTTTTAATTGAGTATTTGACTTAGAAATTTCAGCCAGTGAGTTTTTAATAAGAGCTGTTTTTGTATTGTATAAATCCGCGAGCTTGCCAAAGTCACCCTGGCCAAAACCTACAAGCAATTCTTCTTTATTGGGATTTTCTGCGTTATTGCGCAAGTGCTGAGTGATGCGGATAAGGGGGTCAATGAAATATACATGGACAAAAATAAAGAAAATTAACATGGTGAAAATCGTTGGAACAAACGCCTGTTTGAGTGCTTTTTTAATGATATCAGACACTGCTTTAGAATTTGTTGATGTTGGGGTTACGACGATCAGCTTCCAATAAGCCTCCGGTACATGAAAAACCGAAACATTAACGGTTTCTTTAAGTAAAAAATCCGTATCTAGCTGAAAACTATCGAGTAAGTAACTGTGATTTAAGTTTTCTCGCGCTGGATTGATGATGGCATCAGCCATTGTGGCTGCTTGCTGATCAGAGACTTGATAACTTTGTTCAAAATAAGCCGTCATACTTTGGTGTTGTTGGATCGCTTCTCGTGGGATTTTAGATGCTTGTTGTGAGATTTTTAGCAGGTGATTGGCTAAATTCGAAAATTCAGGCTGATTTGACGCTAATTCACTGATGTCGAGTAAGTCCGTATTATCGAAATTTTTGATGTGATGGGTTTCGGGGAAGGTGATGAATTTATTGTTTTGATCTATTAGAAAAGTATAGCCGCCTAAATTATTGGACTGTTTTTTGAGAAAATCATGCAGACCTTCAAGTTTCATATCAATGGTTGCAGCACCTGTGTATTTATTTTGCTTCAAAATAGGAACGGTGCAGGTAACCATGGGTTCTTTCGAGAAGGGATCAATGTATGAACGAGACCAATAGCAGCTATTGTTGGCTAGGTATTTCGCAGGCACATACCATTCTTCATTATGATAGCCTTTCCCACTGTCTAAATTATAGTCATTATAAAAGTCGAATTGCCCTTGTGTACTCTTGCCCCAAAAATAGCTGTTCCTTTTTTTATTAGGGTCGAGAATGTTCGGTTCGGGCCAAATACCGCCGCCTGCTACAAGAGAATTGGGATTGTCGATACTGATGAGTGCTGGAAGAAGCTGGTGATAGAGTGCATCGGAGTAGGGCGTTGCGCTAACAACGGCCGCCAAGCTTTCTGCCAAAGATTTAATGAGTGAGGTTTGCTGCACAAGTTCAGTGACAATCGCATTGCCGCTGGCTTTAATTTGTTTAGAGCTGTCGCCTTCTAACTTTTCGCGTAATTCACCCTGCAGTACAAAAGAAAATATTGCTAGCAAAGTGAATGTCGCGAGTACAAAACCGGTAGAGATTTTAAAGCTGGTATCCGATAAATAGCGTTTCATTTATTACATTTCATCTAGAGCGTATGTAAAGCCTAGACAAAGAATGTAAAAATGAAACTATTACTTATTGAAGTTGCTCGTAGGTGTAGTCGTCATCAGCGTTTTCTAAGCGCTCTTTGCGCTTACGTTCTTCCGCGAGTACCGATCTGATTTCGTTCATGACCGAATCAACATCCGCTTCTTCCGTTGCTTCTTCGAACAATCCAGTCAGAATGGTATCGGCGGTTAGGTCGCCATCTTCGTACAAGGCCCACATTTCTTTTGCGTAGTTGGTGCGCAATAGCTCGGGGGCATATTGGCCATAATATTCGGTCATATTGGCGACATCGCGCTCTAGCATCGACTTGGCGTGATTGTTCGCCGCTGCGTCTACGGCTTGAGGTAAGTCGATAATGACAGGGCCATAGTCATCGACAAGTACGTTGAATTCGGATAAATCACCATGCACCAGGCCAGCAACAAGCATACGCTTAACATCGTTCATGACGGTTAAGTGATCTTCAAGGGCTTGTTCGTGGGTCATGGAGACATCATTTAAACGAGGAGCAACTTCGCCCCCGTCATAAGTGACCAATTCCATCAGTAGTACGCCATCAAAGCAGCCATAAGGGGTTGGCACACGTACGCCAGCTTCTGCTAAGCGGTACAGCGCATCAACCTCGGCGTTATGCCAAGACTCTTCTTGCTGCTTGCGGCCGAACTTAGAGCCTTTTTCCATCGCACGTTGGCGACGGCTATTTTTGCTCTTGCGGCCTTCTTGATATTGCACGGCTTGTTTGAAGCTACGTTTAGCAGCTTCTTTATAAACCTTGGCGCAGCGAATTTCGTCGCCGCAGCGCACAACAAAGACAGTGGCTTCTTTACCACTCATTAATTGGCTGAGGACTTCGTCCACAACACCATCATCAACTAAAGGTTGGATTCTTTTTGGAGTTTTCATAAGCGCTTTATACCCTAGACAGGTATTGCAGGCAAGTGGATTGACCTGTGTGCTAGCTACTAAACGTCAGATAAGTATAATGCGCGCCTATCATACTAAATAATGAAAGCGGTCAAATTCGACGCAGGAGAGCACCATGGTTGTAGTTCGAGCGATATTAGGCGCTTTAATCTTGTTTTTTAATTGGGTATTTACCCCAAAAAGCATTAAACGTGATGCCTATGAACAAACTTTGATTGATGCACAAACAAAAAAAATGGCCTTGTATCAATACGCTGCCTGCCCATTTTGCGTAAAGGTACGCCGTTCCATGAAGCGCAGTGCGCTAAACATAGAAACCCGCGACGCCAAACGCAGCGAAAAATTTAAAGAAGAATTACTAAAAGGTGGTGGCCAGCTGAAAGTGCCTTGCCTGCGTATAGAAGAAGACAGTGGCGATGTACGTTGGATGTACGAGTCAGGTGACATTATTAACTACCTTGAACAGCGCTTTGGTCCTACCGATGCCGAGACCCGTGCTGCTTAAACTCGGTAAAATAGATTAAGAAAACAATAAGGTCAGTATTCTTTGAGTGCTGTCCTTTTTTATTGCCTATTTTTTATTGCTTTTGTAATGAATGCTACCAATGAAACATAGGAACGCTAGGGTGATCGCCATAATTATGCTAGTTTCTATTGATTAATAACGTTTTAATTGGCGAAATTATTATTTCAACAAGGATGACAGGAATTACGCAGTGGATGCCAGCTTAAATACCCAATCCGAACAAACAATAGAAAAACTCAGTCGCGAACAGAGGCAATGCTATGCCTACATTGAAATCATCATTCAATGGGAAGGCCGCCTAACATTACAACACCTACAGCAAGAATTCGGCTTTGGCCGCAGTAAAGCCAAAAAGCTACTTGCAGAATACACCCAATATCAAGCCAGCAACTTAATATATGACCCGTCACTCAAAGGTCATAAGCCCAGTGCTGAATTCAGCCCCGCCTATACCCACGGGCACATCGACGAATATTGTCGCAACGAACTGTCAGATGTGGTCGGTATACAACTGCTTGAAGCACCATTGCGAAACATAGACCCCAATCTCATACGCCCAATACTGCGCGCTATACGCAACAAACAACGCATCGACATAGGCTATCACTCATTATCCAGCCCAGATTATGAATCAAGAATTATAAGCCCTCACAGCCTAGTATTTGACGGACTGCGCTATCACGTGAGAGCGCACTGCGAAAAAAACAACGGCTACCGAGACTTCGTACTCTCACGCTTCTGTTTTGAGTCAGAAGCACTCAAGCCAGAGTTTGAAGGCCCGAGCCTAAACGGCAAAGATCAAGACGAACACTGGAATACACTGCTGACATTAAGCATAGAACCCGACATTCGACTAAATAATCAACAGCAAAAAATCATCGCCTTAGATTATCAAATGCAGCAAAACGAACAAGGCACCTGGACACGAGAAATATCCGTACGCGCCGCATTAGCAAAATACCTATTACAGCGCCTACGACTAGACCAATATCAGCAAAAGCCCGAAGCTCAACAAATAGTGATTAGCCAGCACTGCCTCAAAACGTTTGAAACATATTTGAAATAGTAAAGTGATAAAACAGGGTTGAAAAACGACCCTGTTATTTGACCAGTATTGAAACAGGTCAAGAGTTCAGGTGAAATGGCTATACAAGGATGAAGCACGGACTGCTTTGCGAAGGATCGCAACTACTGCCTGATCGATAAACAATAGTAATCACAACATGGAAAAAAGTTATACATAATGAATCATAAAATAATCTTAAACGGCTTATCAGCCTCAATTTTGGCAGTGACCTTTATTTTGCAAACCGCACAGGCCGAAGTTCCAATTCTTGAAACAGACATTCAATCGAACAGTACCTACCTTATGGCGCAGTATACTGCTGCGACGATTAAGCAGGATTTCAGTAATAGAGATAGCTCGGTAGTCGAAAATACAGACATGAATATCAGTGAGTTAGATCTTGTACATAGTGGTTCTAAGATGGGAAGTGTTATCCCGTTAATTTCTATGGGCGCAACTTTTTATGATATTGAAGATGAAGAGAAATACGCAGATTTTAATATCAAGGCGGGTCTAGCAATCGAGACAGGCAATAAACGCCATCTCTTTTACGCGGATTATGATGTTCGTCAAGAAGGATATAGAGACACCATCGAAATAGGCGCAGTGTTACGCGCAACTGATGTTGATAATGTTAAAACAGGACTTGAGTTGGAGTTAAGTGCAGCTCTACAAGAGGGGACGGATACTACTTCAGGGGGTCATAGCTATACCGTTAGCACTAACGCCAAAGCGATGCTAAATTCAAAATGGTTTGTCACTGGCCAGTTCTTGTTCGGCTTGCAAACAGACACAGAATTCAATGATGGAAGCTATGTTGAAAGTGGTCCAGCAGTTGGCGCTGAACTTGGACTAGCTTTTCAAGCGCATGAGAACTTACAGTTCAAGGGTTCTATCTATAGCTCTTTTCAGAATAATGAATATTATACCTCTAACTCAGATTATTTTTTAACCGACGATCAAACTCTAACGGGTGTTGGGCTTGTAATGACACTAGACATTTAGTTTCTATGCCGTAAGTAAAAACTTTTTGCACAAGTACCTTCTAGTTTGCTGCCGCATAGGCAGCTTAGAAATATCAGCGGTCGTGGATTTAAAGCAAGAAGCGAAACGTATTTTTATGAGCGTACAGCGTAAATACCAGCATGACTTACCTTAATTAAGCGCTCTATTTAAGGATATAAGGACGTGATATTTATTTCCCTAAAACCCATCCCACTCAAAGATCAAAATTCAATGATTTTTGTTGGTATGGGCCAAATTGATGTGACAGATGGTGCCTTTGTAGTTATCGATAAAAATGGCGAACGGATGCATATTCCGGTGGGTGAGGCTGGAGTACGTTTGTATTCTGCCAGGTGGCGCTAGATCCGATAAGCTTTTATATCAAGCGAAGTTGGCATTGTATGATGATTTGCAGTTTTGGTTTTATTACCTATGGTGAAAACCGAAGGATGCCCATCGATTTTGATGGACTCAACTCAAAATTTTGATGCGTATTACTACGAAATGACCAATCTAAAGCCAGTACCCTTTCGTATATTAATTACTTGATCAGCCAGTCGGAGTCATGGTGATGAATTTTAATGAGTTTAAGAAAGTAGTGCGGCAGGGTGATGCTGAGGTGCATATTCTCTGCAATCAGGGGAGTTTGTATTTGATTCAAATTATTAATGAGGGTGTGCGCTCTTTGTTGACCCAAAATAGATCAACGCGCCCGCAGGTATTTCGGGGTTTGAGTGAGTGTTATGGCCGTTTGATCAGTGCTGGGCTTCATTGTGCTTTTGTTGATCAGGCTTGCGCACATGATGAAATGATCAGTCGGCAGGGTTATGGTGCGTCTCGTGTTGATCAGCGGCTTGTGCGTTTTTAGTGGGCCGTTTACGTGTTCGTTTAATAGATGAAGTCGATTGAGCGGGTTGAATACCGATATTGTTTAGGGCTTCTTCAACGCTGGTATGTCGAGGCGCACTGCTCATTTTATTGTTCTTGTGTGCTTTTACAAAAAAGAGCGCAAAACGATATTAAAATCAATAGTCATAACAAAAACGTATAAGGACAAGGCTGTCTGGAGTACACTTGTTTTATTATTAAGGGTGTTTAGCGGTCAATTAAATGAGTAAATTAAGCTAGGCATTAAGCTACAAATTTGAAGGTATCATGGATAAACAGATAATTGCTTACCAAGGTGTTTCCGGTGCTTATTCGCACTTAGCGTGTCAGCGGGTTTTTCCTGATTTGGAGGCATTTGCTTGCGAAGATTTTCAATCAGCAATCTTAATGGTTGAGCGGGGCGAGGCACAATACGCGATGATTCCTTTGGAGAATTCCACCGCTGGTCGGGTAGAGGAAATTTATCGCTTATTACCGCGAACACATTTGCAGATTGTGGCCGAGCACTTTGAGCCGGTTAATCATTGTTTGCTGGCATTGCCTGGGGTTGAGCTGGCCGATATAAAAACGGTGAGTTCGCATCCGCAGGCATTGGCGCAGTGTTTTCATCATTTGGCTAAATTGAATATTAAGGCGGTGGCGGCCGTTGATACAGCGCTTTCAGCTAAAGATTTGGCGGCTAAAAATTTGGCTAATAAAGGTGTAAGCGCTGATTCTCATAGCGCGATCGCGTCTGTGTTGGCGGCTGAGTTGTACGGCTTAAATGTGGTGGCCGAAAATTTTCAGGATGTGAGTGGTAATACCACACGTTTTATTGTGTTGGCTAAAACGGCTAGTTCTAAGGTTTATGACGCTGAACAGTTTTATATCACGAGCCTGCTTTTCTCAGTGCGTAATATTCCTGCTGCTTTGTATAAGGCGTTGGGTGGGTTTGCGACCAATGGTGTGAATCTTATTAAGCTGGAAAGTTATATGGATGGCGGTACGATGGAGGCGACGCATTTTCATATAGATTTGGCGGGCCATCCTGAGCAAACGAATATGGTGCGTGCATTATCTGAATTTGATTTTTTTGCTAAAGATGTTCGAGTTTTGGGCAGTTATCCTGCGCATGGTTATCGCCGTAAAAATGAATTTGTTTCAATAATATAAGTTGTTATAAAGATTATGAGTATGATGGATTGGACGAAGTTATTGCAGCCCTTGAGGGTTGGTGAAACATCAACACGGCATGAAGATGGCCGATCACCTTTTCATAAAGATCAGGATAGAATTATATTTTCCAGCGCCTTTCGACGCTTGGATCGTAAAACTCAGGTGCATCCATTATCTGAAAATGATCACGTTCATAATCGTTTAACGCACAGTTTGGAAGTGAGTTGTGTGGGGCGTAGTTTAGGGTTTCGAGTCGCTGAGGGGTTAAAAGCTAATAATTCATCTTTTCCTGAATCGATTACTCCGGGTGATGTGGGCGCTATTTTACAAGCGGCGTGTTTGGCGCACGATATTGGTAATCCTCCTTATGGCCATACCGGCGAAGATGCCATTCGTCATTGGTTTTTAGATTCTCAAAATGCTTTTTTACTGGATGGCTTAAGTGATTTAGAAAAAGCGGATTTGCGCAGTTTTGAAGGTAATGCACAGGGCTTTCGTCTTGTGACTCAGGTTGAATATCATCGTTTTAGCGGCGGGATGCGTCTTACCCAAGCAACATTGGGAACGTTTTTAAAATATCCTTGGACGGTTGAACATGCATCGGCCAGTGGTGCTAAGGCGAATAAATTTGGGTGTTTTCAAAGTGAGTTTTCGATTCTTAAAAGTATCGCGAGTGATTTGGGGTTAATTCCTCAGGGCGTTAATTCAAAAGGCATGACCAATAAATGGTGTCGTCATCCTTTGGTCTATCTTATGGAGATTGCTGACGATATTTGTTATGGCTTGATCGATCTTGAAGATGGCATTGAGATGGGGATTTTACGTTATAGCGAAGTTGAGGCAATTTTGAAGCCGTTACTGGCTGATGAATGGCATCGTTATGAGGTTGACTTTAATAGTGCTGATAATGAACGCCGACGTTTGTCTATGTTGCGTGGCAAGGCAATGGAAAAAATGGTTGTTGCGGTTAGTCAGGCATTTTTAGACAATGAAACGGAGTTGTTGGCAGGCACTTTAGTGGGAGAGTTGAGTGATCATTGCCCTGATGTGGTCAGAGACGTTATTAACAATGCAAAGTCGTTAGCGCGTGAGCGTATTTTTAAAGACCCGCGTAAAACGGCGATTGAGGTGGGGGCGTATTCTACCTTAGCCAATTTATTAACGGCATTTTTAGAAGCGGCGAAAGAGTTAATTGAAACGGGTCGCTCTACCTATCGCAATAGTCGGGTGCTTGAAATGATGGGCCCCAGTGCGCCGCAAGCCGATTGGACTTTGTATCAGGCGTATATGCGGGTATTAGATTATGTGGCAGGGATGACTGATAACTATGCCGCCGATACCGCGCAGCAATTCTCTGGGTATAGCCCGCCTGGGCGCTAGCTATGACAGTAAGGTGTGGTTACAATGCGGGCTCTTAATAATTATGCGTTTGGAATAGTTTAGATATTATGGATATTGATTTTCCCTTGATTTTGATGGTACTGACCGTCGTGACTGGCTTGGTTGCTCTTGCTGATCGTTTTTTCTTTTTGCCAAAACGTTTGGCGCATATCAATTTATTGGACGGGCAGGGCGCTGATAAGCAAGCTCTGCAGTCGGCGGCAAAGGAACCGGTTTGGATTGAGCAATCTAAATCATTTTTTCCTGTTTTAGTTGTAGTGTTTGTATTGCGTTCTTTTATTGCTGAGCCGTTTCAAATTCCTTCCGGTTCAATGGAGTCTACTTTAGTTAAAGGCGACTTTATCTTGGTGAGTAAATTTCATTATGGTTTGCGCATGCCGGTATTTCGTAATTTACTTGTGGGAATTAATGAACCTGAACGCGGCGATGTGATGGTGTTTTTTCCACCTCATGATAAGCGTTACTTTATTAAGCGCGTGATTGGTTTGCCAGGAGATCATGTGGTGTATAAAGGTGGGCAGTTGACGATTAATGGCGATGAAAAGAATATTGCGATTAAATCGGCTGAGCCCAAGCATCGCCCAGTTAAGTATTTATTAGAAGAGACATTAGATACTGGCCCGCATGAGGTACAGTGGACGCCTGGGGCAAATTATGGTCCTGAAGGTGAGTGGACTGTGCCAGAGGGTCATTACTTTATGATGGGTGATAACCGAGGTCGTAGTTCAGACAGTCGTTTATGGAAGAATCCTGTGACCGGTGACCCAATGTCGTTCGTACCTGCTGAAAACATAGTGGGTAAAGCTGAAGCGGTTTGGATGCACTGGGATGAATTTGCCAGTTTACCTTCTTTTTCTCGTAACAAGGCCATTCAGTAATCATGGCTAAAAAGCGGACAAAGGACTGTCCTTTTTGTCGACGCATGAGGGGGCTGTTGATCTTTACAGCTCTTATGGCAGCGGGTTTAATTCTGTTAATTCAGCAGTCTCCTGCGGTAACTCAATAAATCTTATCGAAAGTGGTAGATTTTAAATTTTTAAGTCGTAGAATAGCGCGCCTGTTATCTTCGTTACTTATTGGATTGTTGTTGATGTCTGTAAAATTTCGCATGCAGAGCGTTTGTTTTATGTTTGCCGATTATTGGTTTAAAGTTAGACCTCTGAGACGTTCGAATGCAGAACAAAGTTCGTTAGATCGAGAGTCTCGACGTATCCAATTGTATTTTTGTAAGACGTGTCCTGCTTCCATTAAAATTAAGCGACGTTGTCAAAAATTGGGTTTAAGAGTGGTAGAAAAAGACGTAGGGCGTGTGAACGCTTATCGCAATGAATTGATTCATGGTGGTGGCGAGGTGCGTGTTCCTTGTTTGCGTGTCGAGGGGCGTCAAGATCAAGATACTCGCTGGCTATACAGCAGTGTTAAAATTATGAAATATCTCGAGCGTCGTTTCGAGACCTAATCTTTTATTACTCGTGCTATTTCTTTTATTTTTAGTCTTGTATTCTCAGTCTTGTATTCTCAGTCTTGATTGTTAGCTTTTCTTTAAGCTTTATTTTCACATCTGTTTTTAATATTCACATTTTCATCTCTCTGTTAATCTAGGGCTCATATTTATGAGCCTTACGAGTTTGCTATGCCTGTCATTGATTGCCATTATCGCCCGCCTTTCTTGTTAGCCAATGGGTATTTGCAAAGTATTCTTCCGTCGTTAGTTCGGCGCATTGATTGTGATCACTTTGAACGTGAGCGCTTGATTACCGACGATGGCGACTTTTTAGACCTTGATTGGAGTCGTGTATCGCCTTCGAGTATGGGAAAGACCTTGCTGATTATTTCTCATGGTTTGGAAGGTCATTCACGCAGACCTTATGTCGCTGGCATTGCGCGTGAAGCTAATACTCAGGGCTGGGACGCTTTGGCATGGAATTTTCGTTCTTGTTCGGGGGAGATGAATAAAACCTTACGCTTTTATCACAGCGGTGCGACGGATGATTTGCAGCGCGTTATTGAACATGCGCATGGTTTAGGTTATCAGCACATTCATTTAGTGGGTTTTAGCATGGGCGGCAATTTAAGTTTGCTGTACGTAGGGCGACAGGGGCGTGATTTGCCTCAGCACGTTAAATCAGTTGTCGCTTTTTCTGTACCGTGTGATCTAGCAGCCAGCGCTCTTTGCTTGGCTGAGCGTAAAAACAAGATTTTTATGTGGCGCTTTCTGAAAGATCTTAAAGAAAAAATTGAAGCGAAAGCGATCGATTTCCCTGAAGCTGTTAATGCTGAAAATTATCATCAGATTAAAACATTTCAGCACTTTGATGATCGCTATACTGCCCCTATTCATGGTTTTAATGATGCTGCAGATTATTGGGCGCAAAGTAGCTGTAAAGCTGTGTTGAAGGATATTCGAATTCCTGCCTTATTAGTAAATGCGAAGAACGACCCTTTTTTGCCTGAGCCTTGCTTTCCTTACGCGGAAGCGCGGGAAAGTGAGTGGTTATCACTGGAGGTGCCACGCTCTGGAGGTCATGTGGGTTTCATTGAGCTTAATCGTCGTCATGCATATTGGATGGAAAGACGCGTGGTGGAGTTCGTAAAACAGCATTCGTAACAATGGGTATGGCTATGTAATTAGTGTAATTTTTTCTGTCACTTTGGAGTAACTTATTTTTGGCGAATGGTGGTATTGACGCTTAGCTATTTTTTCGGTGCCAGAAAATTGCTGTCTGGTTTTGAAATGTAAGGCGTCGAGATTAATGAACAGATGTTGTCTAAATTGGGTGTAAGAACTTAGTTTTAGGTGCTGTATGTTGTTTATTTTTCGCGTCATGGTTGTTTTGTTTGCTCTTATTGCGTCGGCTCGTGCGACCACGGTTGCTGTGCCTATGGATGAAGTATTTGAGGTTGTGAATACTGGGTCTAATTACCAATCTAATTATAAGTCTAAGCCTCAGTCCAAACCCATTACTTCTCTTAGTAATCCTTTTAGTACCTCTCTTAATGCTGCCTCTTTAAAATCGGTATCTGCTTTATCATCTGCTGCTGTAAAGAAAACTTCGCAACCCGTTCTTTTATTACGCTTATCCTTTACTGATCAAAATTTCACTTATTCACGCAGTGAGTTTCAGCGGTTGATGTTTTCTACTGCATCGGGAGCGAGCAGTATTGCGGGTTATTATTTAGAAAATTCGTACCAGCAGTTTCATATTCAGCCTGCGCAAGAATCTCAAGGTGAAGCGAATGATGGCATTATTGATGTGCGTTTGCCTTATGCGCATCCTAACTTTGGTGAAAACTACGGTGTGAAAAGTCAGGCTTTGGTCCGTGATGCTTTGGCACAAGCGGATGAGTTTATTAATTTAAAAGCTTTTGATCGTAATGGCGACGGTGAGCTTAGCTCACGTGAGCTGGGCGTTGTTCTAATGGTGGCAGGTTATGAAAATGCTTATGGGGGGGATTCTGCGCCAGAGCCTAGAGTTTGGGCACACAAGTCTGACATATCCGGTGTCTCGTTTGATGATACCAAACTTACGGCGTTTGCTATGTTTGGTGAGCAGCACCAAAACCACTTAGCGACTATTGGTATTATTAGTCATGAGCTTGGGCATTTGTTATTCGCTTTGCCAGATCTTTATGATCGCCAAGGAGATTCTAATGGTATCGGGCGCTGGGGGTTGATGGGGTTGGGTAGCTGGAATGCCAAAGGCGGCTATTCTGGTAGCTCTCCTGCGCACATGATGGCTTGGTCAAAGGCGAAAGCGGGTTTCCTTCAGCCTGAAGATGTTATGGGTGATGAGTTTGAATTTAACCTTGCTAGTGCAACGGATACGCCTGAAGCGATGCGAGTATGGTTGGATCCGTTTCGTCATGGTGAGCATTTTTTATTGGAATACCGTCAGCAGTCTCAATTTGATAGTGCATTGCCGGGTGAAGGGTTGTTGATTACTCATATTGATGATCGTGTTGGCTACGGTAAAGGAGGTTCACAAAACGACGTGGCTGAGCATAAATTGGTCGATATTGAGGAGGCTGATGGCCGTGATGATCTTGACCAGTTAGAGAATCTTGGTGATCGTTTAGATGTTTATAACGATGCTTATGGGCAGAGTTATTTTGGTTCGTCTTCTTTTCCTGCGAGTTTGGATTATCAGGGAAATATGAGTGGGGTTGAAATATCGAATATTCGTGTCGGCAACCGTGTTAAGGGTACGATTACTCTTCCTTATGAGCAGTTAGGCGATAACTTAGGCCATGATAACGAAGTAGGTTCTGCGTGGGGGGTAAGAGGCCGCCAGGTTGCGAGTTTGATTTCCTTATCGTTATCGCAAGAGTTGTCTTGGGCGCACGGTGTGGATGTTTTTAGCCCTGGCATAGCAGAGTTGGATGTTACTTTGTATGCCCGTTTTACTGAGGGGCAGTTGAGTGAGGAGGTCTATTCAACTAAAGGGCATTCAGTACTGAAGGGATGGAATCGTATTTCTTTTTCTGAGCGTATTGATTTAAGTGATTACGATCAGATTTATATGCAAGTTGTTGCCTTCTCGGATTCATCCCGTCCGTTAAATATTGATAACGAAAGCGAGGCGAGTGGCCAGAGTTATATTGAATCTAATGGTGTTTATCAGAAAGCCAACTTTGATTTTAACCAGCGTTTGTTGGTCGCTAACCAACAGCAGGCCTTTCAATATAAAGCACCTAAGGCTGCTGGATTTTCTGTTGGGGTAGAGCAGAAAGTAGAAAAAAACGTCACTGCGGGTAATGGGTTATCTTTTTTCGCATTTATCTTTTTATGGTTGGGTATTAGAAGGCGTACATAGCACGTTAAAGTGCTGGTGGGTCTGCATAGATAAGACTAGAAGCTGGGTAGATCGTTAGCTTATACTGTTCTTATTTTTTAGGAGCGCAGGATGCGCGATTACTTATTGTATCTCTTCTTATTGGCCGCGATTGTGTTGCTTGCGCTGGCTGAGCCTATCAGTTCCCATTGGTTGATGTTTGATCGCGACGCTATTGACGAAGGCCAAGTATGGCGTTTGTTCAGTGCGCATTTTGTGCACTTGTCTACGGCGCATTTGTTAGGCAATGTTTTGGGGGTTATGTTAGTGGCTTATATCGCGGGCCGCAGTCTTAATAATTCATGGGGCATTTTTCTGCTTGCTTGGTGTGTTGCAGTAGTGGGGCTTGGTTTGTATGGCTATGCAGATTATTTACAGCGTTACGTCGGGCTTTCAGGGGTTTTGCATGGGCTGATTTTAGTAGCGCCTTTTATATCGCCTTTTTACAGTCGGCGTATGGCGGGTTGTTTTTTACTGGTAATTGTCTCTAAGGTTATTTGGGAGCAGTCGCCTTTCTATGACGATATGGCTATGGCAGGAGTCATTGGTGGGCGAGTGGAGACCAATGCACACTTACTCGGGGTGATTGCTGGTCTGCTCTTCTTACTGTTTTATTATGGGTATGATTATTCTAAGCGTTATTTACAACGCGATTGATTGCATGAGTTAAATCTACATAGTCAGTTAAATCTACATAATCAGTTAAAACGTTCTGTTGTGCAGGAGAAGGTGAGTGGTAAAGGGTAATGCGGGTGAGTATGCCGAGCCAAAAGAAGGCAGCGCGACAGTGAAAAGTCCTTGGAAAACGCTGAGTCGTGAGGTGAAGTATGATAACCCCTGGATTCGAGTTGAGGAGCATCAGGTCATTAATCCTGCTGGTGGCGCAGGTATTTATGGCACTGTTAATTTTAAAAATAAGGCCGTTGCTATTGTCGCTTTATTTGAGAATGGCGATACCTTATTGGTAGGTCAATATCGTTATCCCTTGAAAGAGTATCATTGGGAGCTGCCCATGGGCGGTGCTCCGGAAGGTGAGTCTGTTTTAGGATGCGCTCAAAGAGAGCTGCAGGAAGAGACGGGATTTAGTGCTTCTAAATGGCAGCAGGTTTTGTCGATGCATTTAAGTAATTCTATTACCCAAGAACAGGGTTTTACCTTTATTGCTGAAAATTTGCAGGCGGGTGAGATGTCTTTGGAGGATACGGAAGATATTGTCTGCCAGCGTCTGCCGTTCGAACAGGTGTTTCAGCAGGTGATGGCAGGGGAAATAACCGATGCTATGACAGTTGCGTCTATTATGAAAGTACGACTGCTCGGGCTGGCTTAGTTTAGACTGAGACAACCAGTTTTTAGCCTGAGACAACCGACAGCATGGAAGGTGTTTCCGTTGGGGTGTGGTGTTTTTGCTTACTTCTATATTGAGCAGGGCTATCTTGCGTTTGTTTAATAAAAATTCTATCAAGGGTTCTGCGCCCTGATAAGCCTAGCTGCAGGGCTATTTGCTCAATATTGAGATCACTTTCTAATAAAAGCTGCTTTGCTTTATTAACACGACATTCAGTAATAACTTGTTTTAGGGATGTGCTTTCTTTTTGTAAATGCCTGTTGAGGGTGCGGGCGCTAATATGAAAGTGTTCTGCCACAACTTGTTGGTTTGCTTTAAGACTCAGCTTGTCTTGCTCTAGTGCTCGCTTAATACGGTCTGCGAGAGAGCCTGATCGAGTGAGTTTTTTGTATTGTTCCTCTACGTCTCGCTTAATCATATTCAGAATGTGAGGGTTAGTATTGTGCAGCCCTTGGTCTAAATATTTTGCTTGAAACTTAATTGAACATTCCGTTGAATTAAACGTAATGTTGGTTTTCCAGAGTTGTGAATAATCAGCTGCATAACTTGGCTGAGGGAAAGGAAGGTCTATGCCGTTTATTTCCATATCTATGCCGCATAATTGTTTTAGCCAGCCGAGAATGATTCCAACAAGCAGTTCGCTGCGATAACGCTCTTGCGATAGAAAGCTTTGTTCATTAACGGGCAGCTTAATTTTTATAATGTTATCGCGAGTGCGCGTCACATTAATTTCTAAATTGTCACTGAGTAATGCAGAAAATTTTTCTAAATAATAAAGTGCTTCGCGCAGAGTGTTTGAGCATAGAAATAAGTGCTGCAATTGGCAGCTACTTTGTGTAACGGCTTTTTGTGCTGAAAATACACATAAAGAATTAGACTTGCTTGAGCGAACGAGGCTATTAATAAGCGCATCGGCATCTTGGGTGGGAATTCTTGCATCGGGATCTTTCAGTAATTTTATAAGGCGTGCATCGATCGCCGATTCTGGCTCGATAGCGGGGGCTTTACTACTCACTGCGTCGATAAGTGGGCGAATAAGCGCGACTGAAATTGAACTTTGAATCATGATGACTTACCGGTTCGCTATTATTATTGTTTTTTTTATTAATGAAGTACTTAAGCAATTTAAATGCCAGTGTTTTAATGCGGTTATACATTAGTCGCTAAGAGGCTATAATGTCGATCTTTAGTGGATATTTTTAATGCTATTGTCGTAATGTATTTTTGCAAGTGCAGGCTAATCGATGCTGCATGGGTGTTACTTGGAGTAACGTAATATGGGAAGGAGTAACACTTTGGGAAGAGAATATTGCGGTTAATTAGACAGATTGGGGTTATTTTTATTCTGTTGGCCAATACGATGCACTCAGTTGCCAATATGAATGCTAATGAAATTTCGCAGCAGCTATCGATTAAAATTCAGCACCTCGAATATTTATTAGAAGGCCAGACAAGTTATGGCCTTTCTCGCGTTAAAAGCATGCCCCAAGCTCACTGGCAGCCAGCTTTGCAATCGCCATTAAACTTAGGTAATTTAAAGCAAGGCGCTTGGGGACGCTTTAGATTGGTCAATGTAGAAGATGTTCAGCTTGAGCGAATTTTAGAATTCGCCAATCCTAGTTTGTATCGATTATCAATTTATACTGAGAGCTCTTTAGGGAATAAAAATGAGTGGTCATTAGGAAGCTACCTTCCATATAAAGAACGAGAAATATCATTTAGAAATTTTGCGATACCGCTCTCATTACAAGCACAAGAAGAGTTGGTAGTTTACTTTCGTGCCCAGTCTAATGTGGGTCTTCTTCTTCCTATTTCGATTCATAAAGAGGTTGAGTTTTGGCGCTTGGCCAATGAAGAAAATTTAGCCTATGGTTTGTATTTTGGTATTTTAATCATGTTTGTGATGTTTAATATCAGCCTTTATCTTACCCGTAATAATTATCTGTTCATGGTGTTAGCCCTCGATTTATGCGTATTTTCTTTGATGTATGCGAATCATCTAGGGTTGAGTTTTGAGTATTTTTGGCCAGTTGATCCACAGTTTAATTATTTGGCGAGTGTGTTTTTAGGCTATGTGGTTATTTTGATATCGAATGTATTTACGTGGCACTTTTTGCAGCTAAAAGATTCTAAGCGTTTGCATAGGGTTTATTATTTTATTAATGCGATAGTCATTGTGGCTATTGCTTTACTTTGGCTACTGCCTGCTGTGATATCGAGCCTTCTATGTGCTATTTCTGGGATACTTCTTGGATTTTATCTAGCATGGCTTACAACAAAAAATCGTTATCGCAGTGGGGATTATTCTTATTATTACATATTCAGCTATAGCGTTATGGCAATGGCTGTTTGTATTTATATTACTCATAAACTAGCGCTATTGCCGACTAATTTTTTAACCAGCTCGGTGCTGGCTGCCAGTATTTTGCTGCAAGCCATTGTTTTAACAAGTGTGGTGATTGAACGAAAGAAAACGCCTAAAAGAATGGTGGGTTTTCAGTCTTCAGAGCAGCCTGATTCTGCTAAAGACTGGGTTGCACAGTTCAGTCACGAAGCTAGAACTCCTCTTAATGGTATTATCGGTATGGTGGAGCTGTTGCGAGAAACGCCGTTAAATCCTACGCAGTATGGTTATATTCGTACCTTGTCATCTTCTGGGGAATACCTGCTTAATTTAGTTAATGATGAGTTAGATTATAACAATCTTTCTCGCGGCGGACTGATATTAAATGAAACGGCTTTCAACTTGGAGCTGCTATGTCATCAATGCTGCAAGATGCTTGAGCAGCAGTCGAGTAATGGCCAGATTAATATTGAGGTAGATTTTCTATCTTTGAAGCAATTCGACTTTTATGGCGATGAAAAATGCTTGAAACAAATCATTATTAATTTATTAAGTAATTCAATAAGGTTTGCTCATCAGGGCCGAATTGTCATTAAAGCCGAGTATTCTGAGTCTAATTATCTGGTTTTGTCGGTTTGGGATAATGGGGTCGGAATTACCAAACAGCAGCAATTAGGGATTTTTGAACGATTTCGCCAAGTAGATTCAGGCGCTTATTCTCGCGCTGAAGGAAGTGGCTTAGGGTTGGCCGTTTGCCAGCAGTTAACGCAGTTGATGGGGGGGAGTATTGCAGTCGATAGCCGAGTCGGTGAGTATTGTCGTTTTACGGTTAGTGTCCCACTCGCGATTTATTCTAAGCCTATAGAAACTAAACCCATAGAAACTAAGGCGAGTACAGTAAGTGGTCGATCTAGTCGTGAGTCTAGCAGCCCGTTTTCTTCGACGGTTTCTCCGATACTTGCGAGCAAAGAGCTGGTGGTTCTTGGCGTCGATGATAACGAGATTAATCGCCGCGTTCTTAGTGCAATGTTGAAGAAGCTGGGCCATAGAGTGATTGAGGCAACTAATGGACAGCAAGCGATTGATATTGTTCGTTCGGGGGAGTCCCTTGATTTAATCTTAATGGATTGCGAAATGCCACGTATGAGTGGTTTTGAGGCAACGGAAATTATTCGTCGGTGGCAGTATGGGCAAACGAAGGCAGTGTGTCCCATTATCGCTTTAACAGCCCATACATTTGAAGAGCATATCGAGCAGTGTTTAGCATCCGGTATGGATGCTCATTTAAGTAAGCCTTTGCATTTAGATAAGTTGCGAGAGTTGCTGGAATCGTTAGCAGCGGGGGGAGAAAAGAGCACTTAGATTGATGTTGAGCTTGATGGTAGGTGCTCGAGTTCGATTTCAGTGCTCAGCGTCGGCGAAGGGTATTAAAACTCCCAGTTGGCGCCAATGCTAATGTTCTGCAGGCGTGTACGTGGCATATCACCACTGCTGATCGCCGTACTTTCTAATTCAGCGCGAAAAGATAGCTGAGGAATGGGGGAGTAAATAAAGCCTCCTCCAGAAATTGCGTTTACGGCCGAGGTTTGACTCTCTTTTTCATCAATGCGTGTGATAGCGCCGTCTTTATCAGCGGTAATTTTAATGGTTTGATAATCCGCCGCCCAGGCAAAGAAACCTGTTTTAACAAAAAAATCTAAGCTATCCAATATAGGAAAGCGATAGCGTAAATTAATCAATGCGCCTTCTGGTGTAAATTCGCTGATACCCGTAAAGCTACTTGGGCTTTTATTATTGTATTCATTTTTACCATTCGCGTCGGGCGTTGGGTCCCCTAATTGACCATAACTAATGCTACCGTGATCAGCATCTCTAAAGGATATTCTACAGTTACACGCGTCAGTATTGATGGCTGTTGGGTCGTTATAGCGGGTTGCACCAAAATTAACGTAGCCAAATTCTAAGCTGATGCGCGAGGTAACGTGCGCACCGGTTAATATTTTAAAACTTGAGCTGGTCTTGTCGGCATCTAAAGAGCTTGATACCCCAGGGTAAACACCTAAAAATCCACCTTCGGTTGCAAAAGCACTCGCGCTCAACGTTAAAGCAAATAAAGCCGTCGGTAATACACAGAGGCGGTGGCGAGTATGAGATTGTTGGTCGCGTGCAAACATGGGTGAGTCGTCCAGTTTTATGAATTATTTTTTTGTTTATTTAACCAGAAATGAAACGCTGGGCACAGCCTTAAAGTGATTTGGGGGTTAAATAGCCGTTGATAGTCTGAGGATTTACATAATCTTTAATTGATTTTTTGTCGGTACAGATAAAGTAGAGGTTCGAAGATTCTCGCTTTATCCATACCTATTTTACGGTAAGTTATGCTTTCTGCGGAGAGAGTGCCGCAATAGATCCCTTCAGGTGCGGCTTAGTTCCCGTCTTATCTCGCAAATCAAATTCGATGCGGTTGCCTTGTATGTCGTAGTTCAACTGAACCGATGCAGGAAGAAATACTGGCAGCTTAAAATCAACAATAACTTTGCAGGCTTCACTGTCGATATTTTCATAAAGTGCGGCAACCATGCGGGCTTTACTCCACATACCATGAGCAATATGACCTTTAAAACCAAACAATTTAGCGCTTAATGAAAATAAATGAATCGGGTTGGAGTCTCCAGAAACTAAGGCGTAGCGGCGGCCTAAGTCTGAAGATAAGTGCCAAAATTCAGAGTATGGGTATTCTGGCAAGGTATTGGGTTCTTGGTTTTTAGCCGCAGGTGCGATATCTGTTTTTTGGCGGGTTAGGTTGGTGCTAATGCTTTCCCAAACTCGTTGGCCAGTGATGTAAATTTCGGTTTTTACGTCAATGTCATAGCCTTTGTCGGTTTTTCTGATGTCAGAAAGAAAGCAAGTGACATCCATTTTCTCAAGTATATTGATGGCTCTATATTGAGTGATCTCATTGCGCACATGCACCATGCCCATTATGGCAAAAGGAAAGTCACGCAGTAACATTAATTCTAAATGCAGTGGGAATGCCAGCAAGTGTGGGAAGGTCATGGGAAGCTTTTGGGTATTTTTTTTAAAGCCGCAAACTTCTGAATACTGCGCGACTTTTTTAGCATCTACAGAGATGTCGCTTAAGGTAATTCGGGTTGTCGGCAATACTGGCTTTTTTGTTTTGGTGGCTTTTGAAAGCACTGCTCGGCGATATTGATTGAGTGTATTAGGCGTTTTGGTTAGTTGTATGCGTGTCGATTGGCTCATTGAATATCCTGATCGGTTCGTTCGATCTATTGGTTTGATCTACTTAGTACGATTTAGCTGTACAGGGTGAGTTTAGAATTATAATTAGGGCTCAGTCTAAACGGCTTCAGTGCTATACCATTGGCTTCTATCGCCTATTAATAACGTCAGATTGGTCAATCAATGCTTGCAGTCCACTGTTGTTCTGTCAAAATCCAGCCCTTATTCAAAGAAATTTAAAGTGTATGTCAGGTGGGATAGCGGAACTTCGAGACTCGGGTATTTTATTGCAGTTGGCTTATCAAGCCATGCTGGAGTTGAAGCTTGATGTTCCATTGATTTTTGAACGTTGTGGCGTTAAAGCCGAAATATTGCAAGATCGTAATGCTCGCACGCCTCATGCTGCTCAAAATTTATTTTGGCAAGTATTGGAAGAAGTAAGTGGCGATCCTCATATTGGTTTGCATATCGCTGAAAAAATGCCCGTTTATAAAGGGCAGGTTTTACAGTATCTTTTTTTGAGTAGCCCAACATTTGGTGAAGGTTTAAATCGTTCGCTTAACTATCAGCGTTTATTGAGCGATGCCACGCTGGCGACGTTTGAAATGGTGGGTGACGAGGCGTCTATTCGAGTATCGTCGTCGAGCGAAAAGGTGAAGGATTTAAGGCATTTATCGGAAGCGGTAGCGATTGGCCTGGTTCGATTTTTTAGTTACGTTACCGACGGAAAATTTACGTTGAATCGGGTGCATTTTACCCATCAACTGGAAGGCGATGATCGCGAGCATAAACGTATGTATGGCTGTGATGTATCGTTTGGCGAAGCCGAAAATCGTTTGTTTTTCAGTGCTGATATTTTGGTAATTCCATCATTGCATGCTGAGCCTGAATTGCTGCATCTGCATGAGAAACTTGCCAGTGAGCATGTTGCGAAACTGGAGCGCCAAGATGTGGTGGCTCGCGTTAATCGCATCATCGGTGAAATTCTTGAGACTGGCCAGGTTAATCTTGAGCAAGTGGCCTCTAAGTTAGATATTAAGCCGAGAACGCTGAGAACACGCTTGGCCGAGGCGAATACCAATTTTAATCAGTTACTGGCTGACTATCGTTGTAATCTTGCCAAGAGGTTATTAGCGAATACCGATGAAACCATTGATGAGATTGTTTATTTGACGGGGTTCTCTGAGCCAAGTACGTTTTATCGTGCGTTTAAGCGCTGGACACAGGTCACTCCCATTGAATATCGTAATCAAAAAAAGCGTGTTTAATGGCAGCTTATTACCTTTTGGCAATAGTCTTTTGCTGTTCAGTTTGACAACTCAGGACTAGCATTTTAATAAAAACAGGTCCAAGGTGGTTAATACTTAAGCAGCAACATTGGAGCAAGACTATGAGTCAACTCGATAAGGCAAGTTTAATTCAACCATTAGTAGAGCAGATGATTACTAATGAAAAAGATGTGAATGTCTGGCGTAAAGAATTGATTGCAACAGGCGCTTTTTCTACCGAGCAGGTAATGGCTTTGGATGATGCCAGTCTGACGTTATCTTATCGCACTATGCTCGCAGTGCAGTTTCAAGGATTGAGGGTTGAGCGTTTATTAACTGAAATTGAGAAACATCATGTCGCTTGGACAATCGATTTAGATGATGATTTTCAGCAGGGTGCTATCTGTTATTGATGTTCTTACTGTTGAAGTGTGATATTTATTTAGTTTAAACCGTTTTTATTTTATCAAGCAGCCTTTTGGCTGCTTTTTTGTGCCTGCTGTTTATACAGGATTTCAGTCGTTTAGGGGTTAGCGTTTTTTTATTTTAGCAAGCTAGGTAAAGCGTCTTTCAGTCTTGCGTCTGTTAGGGCATTATTTAGATGACAATTTGTTAACGTTAAAGATGCTTGGAGGGTATGTGACGCGTATTTTATTATGTTGGGAGTTAGGTACGGATTATCAGCATTTATTATCGTTGCAATCGATTGCGCGTTTTTATCAGGGCAAGGGTTACGAGGTCTGGGTGGCTGGCCGTGATGTGACCAAGTTAAAGCGTCTTTTTTCTGATGTGAAAATTAATGTGGTTCAAGCTCCATTTGCAGATTCTGCGGCCGATCTTGGGGTTGAGAAGCAAGCGCCTAGAAGCTATGCAGATTTCTTACGTCGGTGTGGTTTTCATCATGCTGATGCATTGTCGGGCTTGGTGAGTGCGTGGCGCAATTTATTCTCTTTTGTTAAGCCTGATTTATTATTGTGTGATCATGCGCCTGTGGCTTTGTTGTCGGCGCGCGGTTTGTCGGCTGGTGGTCGATTCATTAATGGCAGTTCGTTTCTTGGTCGTTTTTCTGAGCCTGAGTCTGTTGGAAAGATTGCGGTTGGAGTGCCATTTTCAGTCCCTGATGATAATCGTCCGGCAGGTGTTTTCTTTACGGGTGATTTGGCGACAAATGATGTCGTTCGTTTTGAGGATGAGCTGGTTAAAGTTATCAATAAAGTGTGTATTGAATTTTCTATTCCGCGCATCAATAACTTAGCTGATTTGTTTGCGGATTTTGATAAATGTATTTTCCAGACGTATTCTGAGTTGGATCATTATGGTTATCGCAGTGCGGAGCAGCGACATAAAACGTCTTATGTTGGATCGGCGGTGCCTGAGTTTTCTGAGCCTGCGATTTTTCCGCATTTTAAGGGACCTAAAATCTATTGCCATGTGAAAGGTTCTGCTGAGACGCCTATATTATTGAAGACGTTGCAGGCGATTGAGTGCAGTGCAATCGTTTTGGTGGATGGCATTCCTGATTCAATTATTAATGCGCATAAATCTAGGCATATTCTATATGTTGATAAGCCTGTAAGCATGCGTGATGTGTTAGGTAAGTCGACGTTTGCGATTTTAAATGGGGGTATTAATTCAGTATCGTTGTTTATGAAAATGGGGATTCCGGTGGCGTTATTTCCGTTGCATATCGAGCAGTTTTTGATGGCGAAGCGGGTTGAGGCGTTGAATGCGGGCGTTCAGTTAAATCTTTCTAGTGTCGATTCTGCGTTGCAGGGTTTGCAAAAAGTAAACGGTCGTCAGAAGAAGGTGGCGGCGGGCTTGTTTGAGGAAAAATATCAGTCTGAGAGTGCACATAATGAGTTGTTATTGCAGCTTGCTTTGGTTGAACAGAATTTTCTTCTTGAAAAGCTTAAGAGTTACCCCAAATTCTAGGCAAAAAAATAGCGCTGATTTAGTTAGACTTAAGCAGCGCTATTTTTCAAAGATTAAACATCAAGACAAAATTAGATGCCTTGAGAACGTAAATATTCGTCATAAGTGCCGTGGAAATCAACGATCTCGTGATCTTTGATCTCGATAATGCGTGTTGCCAAAGAGCTTACAAATTCACGGTCGTGAGATACGAATATCAATGTGCCTTCGAACATCTCAAGAGCCATGTTGATCGACTCGATCGATTCCATGTCCATGTGGTTGGTGGGTTCATCCAGCAATAGTACGTTGTGATTTTCCATCATCAACTTACCAAATAATAAACGACCCTTCTCACCACCAGAACATACCTTAACGTTCTTTTTGATATCGTCTTGGTTGAATAATAAACGACCTAGCGTTCCACGAACGGCTTGGTCATCATGCTCTGGTGTGCGGAACTGAGACATCCACTCGAACATTTCCATGTCCGCAGGGAATTCATATTCGTGATCCTGAGCGTAATAACCTAAAGACGCATTCTCAGACCATTTGATCGTGCCTTCAGTTGGTTGTATTTCATCAATCAAGCACTTCATGAAAGTTGTCTTACCCGCGCCGTTGGCACCGATAATCGCCACTTTTTCGCCCGCTGGAATCATGATGTTCGAGTTCTTGAACAGCATCTCGGTATCGTAAGTATGGCCCAAGTTTTCAACTTCAAGCGCAGTACGGTGAAGCTTCTTCTCAAATTCAAAGCGCATGAATGGATTTTGACGGCTCGATGGCTTGATGTGATCCAAAGTGATCTTATCAAGTTGCTTCTGACGTGAGGTTGCTTGCTTAGCTTTAGAAGCATTGGCAGAGAAGCGGCTAACAAACTGCTGTAATTCAGCGATTTGAGTCTTCTTCTTGGCGTTATCAGACTGCTGACGTTCACGCGCCTGAGTCGATGCGATCATGTAGTCATCGTAGTTGCCCGGGAAAATCTTGATATCACCATAATCGATGTCGGCCATGTGTGAGCACACAGAGTTCAAGAAATGGCGATCGTGCGAGATGATTACCATCGTGCACTTCATATCGTCTAGCAAGCTTTCTAACCAGCGAATGGTATTGATGTCCAAGTTGTTGGTTGGCTCATCTAATAACAAAATATCTGGGTTAGAGAAAAGCGCCTGTGCCAAAAGTACACGTACTTTTAAACCAGGTGCAACGCCCGACATTAAACCGCTGTGTAAGGCTAGGTCGATGCCTGCGCCTAATAATAACTCGCCCGCACGTGATTCAGCGGTATAGCCGTCCATGTCAGCGAACTCGCTCTCTAGTTCAGCAGCGTGCATATACTCTGCTTCAGTCGCTTCAAGGTTGGCGTAAATCGCATCACGCTCTTCTTTAATCGCCCAAAGTTCTTTATTACCCATCATTACCGTATCGATAACAACCTGATCTTCGAAGGCGAACTGGTCTTGGTGTAGCTTTCCTAAACGCTCATTGGGCGAAATAGAAACGTTACCAGCAGAAGGTTCAAGGCTGCCGTCTAGGATTTTCATGAAAGTAGATTTACCACAACCGTTGGCTCCGATTAAGCCATAGCGGTTGCCATCGCCGAATTTTACGGAGATGTTTTCAAACAATGGCTTGGCGCCGAATTGCATGGTGATATTAGCGGTTGAAATCAATTGATGACCCTTGAAAAAACTTACGTGGCTTAAGCGCTGGCTCTGAAAGCCCGCGACCTATAAAATTGAGGCCAAATTATACAGCCTTTGCATGAGTACTTAAATGGTCGACTCCAAAAAAGACACAGATAAAAACACCCAAGCTGCATTAGGAGCTGAATTAAAGGTCTCCGCGACTACTTGTCCGCGCTGCTTGGCCAATTTTATTTGTAATGCGGCTAATATTCAGCAATGCCAATGTTGGGGGGTAGGGCTGGGGGCTGACGATTTTGCCTATCTTAAGCAACAAGGGTTCAGTGCTGAGCAAAGCGGCTGTTTATGTCGTAATTGTTTAATAGAGATGCAAAGAGAGGCAGTGGATGCTGCGAATAATTCATCATCAACATGAATAGAGTGAAAGTAATTTTGCTCATTGCGATGAATTTTGCGAAAATGTATCGATAGATAATACCCTATCAAATTACTCAGATTTACCCCGCTTAAATTTAACCGATTTAAGCCTGCCTTTTAGTGAGCTCCCAATGTTAACTGTTACCCAAGCCCCTGAACTTTTCTCGTACCCAAGATATTGGGCCGAGTGCTACGGCACAGCACCGTTTTTACCTATGTCTCGGGCTGAAATGGATGAACTTGGCTGGGATTCTTGTGACATTATCATTGTGTGTGGTGATGCCTATGTCGATCACCCAAGCTTCGGTATGGCGATCATGGGTCGTCTATTGGAATCACAGGGCTTTCGAGTAGGGCTTATTTGTCAGCCTGATTGGAACGACTTAGAGGCGTTTAAAGCATTGGGCAAGCCGAATCTGTATTTCGCTGTCAGTGCGGGTAACATGGATTCGCTTATTAACAAATACACCGCCGACCTTAAAGTTCGAAACGATGATGCTTATACGCCTCATGGTGTATCCGGTGGGCGTCCTGATCGTGCGGTGATTGTTTACAGTCAAAAATGTAAGCAAGCGTATAAAGACGTTCCCCTGATGATTGGCGGTATTGAGGCCAGCTTACGCCGTATTGCGCAATACGATTATTGGAGTGATGAAATTCGTCGCTCGGTATTAATCGACTCCGGCGCTGATATCTTATTATACGGTAACGCTGAGCGCGCCATTGTTGAAGTGAGTCATGAGCTTGCTTCTGGCAAAACGATGAAGGAGCTTCAGTATATACGAGGCACTGCCATTATTCGTAACGCAACGCCTGCGGGCTGGACAGAGATTGACTCAACGCGTATCGATTGGCCTGGGCGCTTAGATGAAATCCCGAATCCTTATGAAATGAAGGATACCAAGAACCAAACGTGTTCGACGAATAAAGATGGTTCTGAATCTGAAGAAGGTATGGAAGAGCACGAAAGTGTTGTCAAAATCGTGCCGATGCCATTGCACCGTAAGCTGAATATCGATCACGCCACCGCTGTTATTCGTTTGCCTTCGTTTGAAAAAGTCCGTGCTGACTCGGCGTTATACGCTCACGCTTCTCGTATTTTGCATTTAGAGAGTAATCCGCAAAACGCCCATGCCTTGATTCAGCGACATGGTGATAAAGAGATTTGGGTTAATGCGCCACCGATTCCATTAGAAACTGAAGAAATGGATGCGGTTTTTGCGTTGCCGTATAAGCGTATTGCGCATCCTTCTTATGGCGACGCCAAGATTCCTGCTTACGATATGATTCGTTTTTCGGTCAATATCATGCGCGGTTGCTTTGGTGGTTGTAGTTTCTGTTCGATTACCGAGCACGAAGGCCGCGTAATTCAAAGTCGTAGCCAAGAGTCGGTGCTTAAAGAAATTGAAGATATTCGTGATCATACCCCAGGTTTTACGGGAGCAATTTCAGATTTAGGTGGGCCAACGGCCAACATGTATCACCTAAACTGTAAGGACCCGAAGATTCACGCCAGCTGTCGTCGTCTATCGTGTGTATTCCCAAGTATTTGTACTAATTTGGTCACCGATCATTCGCAGACCACCTCGCTATACCGACGTGCGCGTGCCTTACCGGGTATTAAGCGTATCGCCATTGCTTCCGGTCTGCGTTATGACCTTGCGGTAGAAGATCCAGAATACGTTCGTGAGCTAGTAACTCATCACGTGGGTGGCTATTTGAAAATTGCCCCTGAGCATACCGAGAAGAATACCTTGGATATGATGATGAAGCCGGGGATGGGAACCTACGATAAATTCAAGAATATGTTTGAAAAATTCTCGAAAGAAGCGGGCAAAAAACAGTATCTAATTCCGTACTTCATTGCCGCTCACCCAGGCTGTGAAGATGAAGATATGTTGGGCTTAGCTGTTTGGCTTAAGCGTAATAAATATCGCGTTGACCAAGTACAGACCTTCTATCCATCGCCTATGTCATTAGCAACGGCGATGTACCATTCGGGTCATAACCCGTTGCAGCGCATCAGTTATAAATCGAAAAAGATGGTTGTGCATACTGAGTTAAAGTCTCGCCGTGTGCAGAAGGCATTTTTACGTTATCACGACCCAAAGAGCTGGCCGATGTTGCGTGACGCTCTAAAAGAGATGGGGCGTGAAGATATGATTGGGCCGGGTAAAGGCGCACTTATTCCCCATGAAGAGCCTGCAGACCATCGTCATAAGCGTTTACAAAACAAAGGACTGAGTCCTCGTGGTCGCCCTGGTGGTAAGGGTATTGTTGCTAAGCCGGATGCTAAAGCAGACTCTAGAAAGGGCGCTGACGCTAAATCTGGATCAGGTAAGCCTGCATTTGGTAAACCTGCTGCTAGGCCTGGCAATAAGACGACGGGTAAAAAGCCGGGTAAGAAACTGCAAAAATCAATCGCAGAAAAAGCCGGTGTTAAGCAAGAAGGCGCTAAAAAATCCGGTAAGCCGACCTTTAAAAAACGCAAGTAGCTAAGCAACGTAAGTAGCGTTAGGAATATTAAAACATGACACACTCTTATGCGCCAAAGCATTCGATAGAACAGACCTTGGCCAGTTTTGATAAGCCAAGGTCAACTCATGCACCTCGCATATTAATGCTATACGGCTCATTGCGTGCAGAGTCTTATAGCAGAAAACTCACCTTAGAGGCGGCTGCTATCTTGCAAAGCTTTGGCGCAGAGGTGAAAATTTATGACCCTACTGAGTTGCCGATGTTCGATCGTGAAAACTACGATCACCCAAAAGTAAAAGAGCTGCATGAATTGGCGATCTGGTCTGAAGGTATGGTGTGGTCGAGCCCAGAGCTACATGGCACGATCACCTCAGTAATTAAAAATCAGATTGATTGGATACCGCTAAGTTTAGGCAGTGTTCGCCCAACACAAGCGCGCACTCTTGCCGTAATGCAAGTGAGTGGGGGTTCTCAATCATTTAATGCGGTGAATGCCTTGCGTATATTGGGGCGATGGATGCGGATGCTGACCATTCCTAACCAGTCTTCTGTAGCGATGGCGTGGAAAGAGTTTAACGATGATGGCTCGATGAAAGACTCATCGTATCGTGATCGTGTCGTTGATGTAATGGAAGAGCTGTTTCGATTTACCTTGCTCACTCGTGATCATTCCGACTTTCTGACTCATCGATATTCTGAAAACAAAGAAGAACATGCAGAGCGAGCGGCGAAAGTATCCTCCGAATCGGGTGCTGAGGGCTTGTAGCCTAGGTCGTTTTTATCGGTATAAAAAAGCCCGCTCTGAATATCAGGAGCGGGCTTTGTTTGTCTCTAGCCGTCTTGTCGCATTACAGTGCTATAAACGTGTCTGTTTAATATTTCTTAGCAGGAGGAATATCATTCATTTGGCGTAAAAAGTCTAAATCTCGCTTTAGCTGTTCACGGCGCTCTTTCGGCGTAAGGTCTTCAGGCCATTCTTCAGGGCCTTCTTCTACAGGGGCAATGACATGACCAATAAGTTGAGAAAAGGTTTTTGTTCCGTCGCTCTTTTTAAGCGCTTTACGATCTTGGAAGTCAATGTGAATGACGTTTGAGTCCTGCTGATTACTCATTGTCTAACCTTTCAGTTCTTATAATGTACGTATTTATTGGCGCTAACTATTAATGTTTATATCTTTGATAGTTAGTCTATTTATGTATCTGTTTATTTACATATCAAGAACTGTACCAACATAACAACGGCCGCAAGGCGGCATAAACAGGGGCTATAAATATTATAAAAGGTTGCTAGAGTGATGATTGTTAAAGGTTTTTGGCATTAAGTGACATTTTTTGTCAGTTTGCAACATTGTGCAATCTTTTGTATCAGATGATGCCCGCGTCCAAGCTGGCGGCCATTGCCAAGCCTAATTCTTCGCACTGAGTAATAAACGCCTCGTCAAAATCACCCTTACAAATTAAAGGTTCTTGCACCAAGCGCCAGCGTAATCCTGTGGTAATGGTTTCAAGTGCCTTGCGTGTTCCTGTTCCGTCATGACCCGCACGAATGTAGTAGCTAAAAGAAAGACCCTGAGTATGGTCTAGGCAATCATAATAACACCGATCAAAAACGTCTTTGATGAGGCCAGCCATGTAACCCAAGTTTTCAGTGGTGCCAATAATGATCGCTTGCGCGGTTTTTATATCGTCGGCCTGAGCATCTAGCGGAGCAATAAACTTAACTTCCACATTCGTAATGTCGGGATGGTTCGCGCCCTTAATAACCGCCTGGACCATCCTTTGAGTATTGTCAGAGGGAGCATGAGCAATAATGATTAACTTTTTCTTATCGGGCATGTTATTACGCTACCTTGTGAATCAGTGACAGTTATTGTGAGTATTGTTGCGGGTGATAGCCGCTTGATTGGATCACTCATAACTCTACTACATGATTCGGTTGCAAGTCTTCCTACTGGTGTATTGGGTTTCATTCGATAGAAAAAACCACTACTCAGTGCTATCTAATGCACGATGATTTAAAATCATAAATTGATCAGACTTATGGCAAGCCGACTTATGACACATCGCGACTCAGAGAATCCTTTACCCACGATTACGACCCTTGATGATCTTGCAACGTTAGCAGATTACTCGCTGATGGATACGCTTAGCTGCGACCCAGATGCAACCGCAAACGGCGATGATCATATGCCGCGACAAGTATTTTCAGGGCACTATGTTCCCGTGAGTCCTACACCGATTAAAAACCCCGAGTACGTCACGCACAGCAAAAGATTTTTTCGCGAACTAGGCTTTGCTGATAGTTTGGCAGAGTCGCCCGATTTTATTCGTATGTTTTCGGGTGATCTTACGCACGTTCCTGAGCCTCTGAGTAAGGTCGGTTGGGCTACTGGATATGCACTGTCTATTTTTGGTACGGAATACGTGCAGCAGTGTCCGTTTCAAACGGGTAATGGCTATGGTGATGGGCGTGCAATGTCTGTGTTTGAAGCGGTTATCAATGGCCAGCGTTGGGAAATGCAGCTAAAAGGCGGTGGCAGGACGCCTTATTGCCGTGGTGCTGATGGTCGTGCGGTATTGCGCTCGAGTGTGCGTGAGTTTTTGGCGCAAGAACACATGCACGCACTGGGCGTTCCAACGTCACGGTCTTTGAGTTTGTACGTTTCAAAAACAGAGACCGTTAACCGACCTTGGTACTCGGAAGGTTCGTATATGAAAGATCCTGATGTGCTTATCTCAGAGGCCGTTGCCATTTCTACGCGTGTTGCGCCATCGTTTCTTCGAGTTGGTCAATTGGAGTTATTCAGTCGTCGTGCCCGTAAGAACGAACATCCGCAAGCAATGGCGGAACTTGAGATGATTGTGCTGCACTTGATTGATCGTGAATACGGCGAAGTCATCGATAAAAATCTAACGATTGCCGAGAAAGTAGTATTGCTGGCGCGTGAGTTTCGGAGTCGCTTAACGTTATTGGTGGCAAACTGGATTCGTGTTGGTTATTGCCAAGGTAATTTCAATAGCGATAACTGCGCCGCGGGTGGGTTTACTCTTGATTATGGTCCTTTTGGATTCTGTGATGTCTACGATCCTCAGTTTCAACCTTGGACAGGGGGTGGTCATCATTTCTCTTTTATGAATCAACCCGTTGCCGCGGAGCGTAACTTCCACATGTTTTGGACGGCGTTACGACCACTATTGGTATCGAACCAAGATGCTATGGAGCAACTTGATGAGATTCGAAGCGGTTTTGCAGAAGTGATGCAGTCAGAAATGGAAGCAATGTGGGCTGCGAAGCTGGGTTTTGATGCATTTAATCGTGAGATGTTTAATGAGCTTGAAGCCTTGATGCAGCAAACTCCGGTTGATTACACTATTTTCTTCCGGGAGTTATCATCGTTGCCTGATGACATTGGTCCTCTCAAGAAAAGCTTCTATAGCCGCTCACTATATGATGCCAATGCGGAAGAAATCGAAAAGCGCTGGTCACAATGGCTGGAAAAATGGCAAGCGTTAAGCGTTAAAACAACGGGTGGGAAGGATGCTTCGCCTTTATCGCGAGTCGCACTCTCTAAACAGATGAAACTCGTTAACCCCAAATACAATTTGCGTGAGTGGTTCGTTGTGCCTGCGTATCAGCAAGCGAGTATGGGGAATTATGACTTGGTTAGAGAGCTGCAAGAGATTATGACGCAGCCTTATGAGGAGCAATCTGCTGAGATTGAGCAGAAGTTTTATAAATTAAAACCGTCTGAGTTTTTTGAAGCGGGCGGGTTGTCTCATTATAGTTGTTCTTCGTAAGCAGTTTTTTGCTGCATAATTAGCCAGTTTTGAGTGTGTGTTTCATTAAAAATCAGTCTTTAGTCATGTTTTATGCAGAATGGGCGTTCTATTTATATAAATATTTTGTCAAATTAATTTAGGTAGGCTAAATTACTTGAGATCAAAATTGTAAGACTACATTCATTGAAATAACGAGTAGGGCACAGATGAACATGGAGATTCAGGCCGCTTTAGAAATGGCCGATGAGACCGACGCATTTTTACAAATTACAGACGTAATTTTTGATAAAAAAGCTGAATTAGGGTATTCCGACTTAAGCGCTGCTGAGAAGTCTGTTTACTGTATTGATTGTTTGTCTCGCGAGATGGAGAACGGTGGCTTCGGTCAGCTATTTCATCATGATAGCGGTGCGTTGATTCAGGATATGCTAGAAGCACTTGAAAAGATTCGGGCTAAGAGAACCCATGCTGTGGTAAAGCAAGTTGTCGATTACTTCCCTAAGGGTGTTGTTCCTAGTGATGAAGATGAGCGCATGGAAGCTTTTGATTTGCTGGCCAGTGAGCTGGTGGATGAAATTGCTGAGTGTGATGATCGTTTTCATGGCGCGGGTGAAAACCTCGTAGAATTAACGCTCAAGTTTGTTGCTAAAAACGTGAGCCAGTTCAGGTAATCACGACTCAGTGCTTTTTGAGCCAGCTTAATGATTAAAGTTGGCTCAAAATAACCTAAAGTGCTTGCTTTTCCTTCACGAGATCAATATAAAAGATCTTCATTCTGACCAACCTAGATAAAAATTAAAAGAGGGTAATCACATGTTACGTATTATGGCGAGTTTTATTATTGGTATGGCGTTAATGCCACTTGCACAGTCTAAAGAAGTTAACGATATTGAAATTGCAGACAGCATTCAAGTTGCAGAGCAGTCGCTGGTTTTAAACGGCGCGGGCATTCGTTCTAAGTTTTTCCTGAATTTGTATGTAGGTGCTTTGTACCTTAATGAGAAAAGTAGCGATGCTGATGCATTAATCGCTGCTGACGAAGCCATGACTATTCGTTTGTATATCACATCGTCTTTAATCGATGGCGAAAAAATGAGCGAAGCGACACTCGACGGTTTTGTTAAATCGACTGGCGGTAAGCTTGGACCGATTCAAAAAGAAGTTGAGATGTTGATTGGTGCATTCCGTGATGCTGTTGAAAATGAAGATGTATTTGATCTGCAATACGTTCCTAATCAAGGCGTTAGCGTCATTCGCAACGGTGAAGTAAAGGTGCTTGTGCCTGGTCTTGAATTTAAAAAGGCTTTGTTTGGTATCTGGTTGTCTGACGATCCGGTACAGGATGACTTAAGAGAAGATATGTTAGACGAAGATTAATCGCTTGCAGGTCTGTTAAAAAAGTCGCTTATTGCGGCTTTTTTTGTTTCTGAACAGAATTATTACATAAAATCGTTAAAGCACTGGCTTGATTGGCCGCTATAGCCTATAGCGCAACTTAATCCGGTGACTGTTATGAACTTCAATCCCAATCTTATTAATGTTCAATCTGGCTCGTATCAAAGCAATTCTCAAACAACACATCAAAACCCAGGTGCTCGCCATGAATCAAATGCGTCTGATGTTTTGAATGAGAACGTAAAGCGAGGTATTGGCCAATCAACGGGGACGTCCTCTTCTGGCTTACAGTTGGCTGATAAAAAAGGTGCTCAGGACGTTGCGACGACAATGCTGGATCATGTTCAGCGTGGTTTAGATCAATTGCGTTCACGAGGAGCTGACGATAGCCGAATTCAACAGCGCCTAGAAGCGGCTAAAGAAGGGATTGCTAAAGGTTACGATCAGGCTGAGCAGCAATTAAAAGATATGGGTTTATTAAACGACGATCTTAAGGCAGAGATTGCTCAAGGCCGTGAGTTGATTGATGCAGGCCTGAAAAATATGGAAGGTGGCCAGTACCCTAAAAATACCAATGACGTAGGTGTGAGTACAAAAATGCCAGCGTTTGAGTCCCGCTACAATAGCAGCCAAGCCAGTCAGACAAACTCTATGTCTTTGGAGTTGATGACAAAAGACGGCGATAAAATTTCTCTTAGCTTTAAGCAATCCGCGCAATCATTTTCTTATGCCGAGCAGCAGGGTCATCAGTACATTAGTGCGGCGGGTTTTGAGCAAGGCACTGAGTGGCAAATGGATGTGATGGGCAGTTTGGATGAAGGGGAGCAGGAAGCGCTGACCAATCTTCTTCGTGATGTTGAAAAACTCAGTGGTACTTTCTTCTCAGGTGATCTGGGTGGGGCATTAGAGCAAGCTATGAAGATTGGTTTTGATGGTGATGAGCTGGCATCAATGAGTTTGAACCTTCGCCAAGAATCTTTCAGCTCAGTCAGTCGTGCGTATAATTCGGTGCAACCTAAATTACCGACCTCCGAATTAGAAAATCTTTCTTCGTCGTTATTGGCTTACAACGATGATTACTTGTCGGCTTTGGAACAAGCAAAATCGTTTGCTGATCCTAAACAGCTGCTAAATGATTTAGTCGACCAGATGTTTCCTGATGACCACTTAAAAGATATTTTTCAAGCTTATAACCAAGGGCTGGAGAGTGCGATGAATAATCGTGCTGAGATGATGTCTAACTTATTGGTGTAATTGCTTTATACTAGCGCTTTCTTATCAATAAACGTTAAAAGTTAATAAGCGCTGAGAGTGATTGTTTTGGCTATTTTATTATTGTCTACCCAAGCTTGCCATTTGTGTGAGCTTGCTCAGGGTGTTTTGCAGCAGGCTTTTAGTCAGCCAGATGTACTGGCTCTGTCTCAACAAGCCGAGCTACAAATTTACCTGCAAGATATTATTGATCAGCCAATATGGCTTGAGCAGTATGGTGAAAAAATCCCCGTATTATTAGATGAATCTTCTAACTTAACATTGGAGTGGCCTTTTGATGTGTCAGCCGCGGTGGCTTGGTTAGAAAAAGTCGCGGTGAATACTGGCTCCTCGACGGTATAAGCTCTACTATTAATTAATCTTTTATTAAATCCCCTTTCGTTCGATGTGTTAAAAGGAATATTTATGTTGTACCTGATCAAAACTCACCTTCGAGTTTTAATGTCTGCATTATTGTTGTCGTTATTAGTGGGTTGTTCGTCTGCTCCACAATCATCGACAGGGCAGGCTGTTTATTATGCGTTGCAAACAGATGTGCAATTACGCTTGTGGGTTGATCATTGCCAAGACATTAGTGGCAAAGTGAAGCAAGTTGCTTGGCAAGCCAAAACTAACTGGTGGCGTCGTAACGGTGCTTTCGTAGAGGGCGCAGATTATGGTTTAACGCGTGAAATTATGTTGGTTTCTGGTGATCGTGATGTGACCGGTGCCAATATTGCTTTGGGCTTAACAACTCAGGTAGTGGACGATGCAGAAGCGGAAATGCAGCTTATTTTAGACAGTAGCGGCGACCAAGAAAAATTGTGTTTAAACATGTTGTCTAAGTTTAACGACGGTGATTATGATTTACGCGATAACAATAAATTTTACCCAACCTTGGTTGATCTTCAGCGTCGCGCTCAGCGAGATGGTAAGAACTTAGAAGAGAAGGCGGCCGCTTTGGCGTTGAATAAACAGCGTAAGTTTGGCCGTTCGTTATACGTAGTCGAAAAGTTAGCGAAGCGTTCGGGTTGCCCTGGTGCAAGCGTTAAGGTGATTAAGAGTGATTGGCCTCATGAAGTTTATGATGTGCAATGCCCTGACAACAGTTACATTTTAGTGCGCTGTGAGTGGGGCAACTGTTTATTAAACGAATAACGTTGATTTTATGTTTAGCGGCTTGCACTGCGGTACAAATTTCAACGGTGCAAGCAGCTAACGATAAAGGATATGAGGCGCATCAAGGGCATAGCGATCATTTATTGGTGCTTATTCACCATAAAATCTCTTTGCAAAAACTGCAGAAGCAGCAAGTATTAAACCCTACTGATAATACATTGCTGCAACAGGGTGAGCATTTACGCACCGTAATGCCTATATTACGCAATTATATGGCGACCCCTAAATCGTATTATTTGACCACTGAAATGTATCACGATAGTTTAGAAAATCGTGCCGCGATGTTGACGGATTTCAGTGCTTTATTAATTGAATACCAAAAGCAGCTTGTTTCACCGCCTTAAATCGTCGAAAATCCCAGTATACCTTCCTATTCTCTTGTAAAAGATCGAGTTTAATTTTGCTAAGCTATCGTCACTCTTACCATGCGGGTAATTTCGCAGATGTGTTAAAGCACATTGTATTGGTTGAATGCCTAGAGCATTTCAATAAGAAAGATGCACCGTTTGACTATATTGATACGCACTCTGGGGCGGGGTTATATGATTTACGCTCTGCCAATGCGAATAAAACAGCTGAATACAAAGACGGTATTGCCAAGCTTAAGCGTATTGATTTTACCGAGTTAGAGACTTACTTTAATGTGATTGAAGCATTAAATGGTGAGCAGGGGGTTGATCTTAAAAAGAAGCCTTTAACGTTCTACCCAGGTTCTCCTGCCATTGCGCATCACTATGTGACGCATCCAGACCGTGAAAAAGATAAAGCGTGGTTGTTTGAGCTGCATTCCAGTGATTTTCGTATATTGTCGGAATCGATGGCAACAGACTCTAAGGCGATTGCACGTAAAATTCGCATTAAGCAAGATGACGGCTTAAAAGGTTTATTGAGTCTTGTTCCTCCTGTTAGTCGACGCGCGTTGGTATTGATCGATCCTTCTTATGAGATGAAAACCGATTACAGCGATGTGATTGAAACGGTGATTAAGGCGCATAAGAAATTTAACTCAGGCACTTATGCTATTTGGTATCCAGTGGTTGATCGTAAACGTGTTGATTTTATGCTGCGCAAGTTAAAGCAGTCGGGTATTAAAAATATTCACCAATATGAGCTGGGCCTAGCGGAAGATTCTTTAGAATCGGGTATGACATCGGCAGGCATGATTGTGATCAATCCGCCTTGGACGTTAAAAACCAAGCTAGACAAGGTTTTGCCAAAGTTGGTGAAAGAGCTGGATCGTGGTGATGGCAAAGCTTTTAGCGTATGTCAGGTTTTAGTCGCTGAATAAAGGCTACTGAATAGTTTTATATAGTCCTATGGATTTAAGTTGAAATAAATCGATACGCACAAACTGATAAGCAATACCCCCGATAGAAACTGCCAAGGAAGGCTCGGGTTTGAATGTAATAAGGCGACATTGTAAGTCTTTTTATACTTCGGATTCGGATGCTCAATCTCATAAAGAAATTCTGATACGTCACCATGGCGATTATTAGGCTCAAACCTGAGTGCTTTTTTAATGGCACCATCCAGCCAAACCGGCACTAAAGGATTCAGTTCATAGCTTGGGGTATAGCGCGTATTTAAATACGCATTCTTATTTCGGCACTCTTCCAGTTTTCCCGCAAACGGCAGCTTATTAGTGAGCATTTCAAATAAAATAACGGCCACCGAAAAGATATCACTTTGCTGCAAGCTCTGGCCTTCTAATACTGCTTCTGGCGCTGCATAAGTCGCGGTGCCCAGAATACCATCGCGTTCTAGTGGCGTTGCAATTTCTGCTATCGCTTTCACATGACAAGAGCCAAAGTCGATGATCTTAGCCTCGCCGTACTTATCTAACATGATGTTGCCGGGTTTCAGGTCTTGATGAATCGTCTCGCGGCGGTGAAATGCTCGCAGTCCTTTTAATACCTGTTGAATGATAATAATGACATTCTGTATGGGCGGATTTGGATTTTCTTTAATCCATTGCTCTAGGGTAATACCATCGATGTATTCGGTTAAATAATATAAATAATGCTTCGGGCGGTTGAAGCCTGCAATTTTAAGCACGTGAGGGTTGTTAATGCGATGGCCAATCCAGCCTTCAAGAATAAAGCGCTCGATGTACGCTGCGTCGTCATTGTAATTAACCGATGGGGTTTTCATGCAAAACGCTTCCCCTGTATCGATATCGACCACCTTGTAAAGCTGGCTGCGATTGCTGGAGTGCAGTTCTTTTTCGATGCGCAGGCCGTCAATCGACATGCCGACGGCAAGATTGGGGGGGAAGGGGAGATCGGTCAGTTTCTGGTGTACGTCGTTTAGATCTTGCTTTGGTAGTGTATCAATACGAATAATCTGACAGCTGAGGTTGTCATTACTCTTTTGCTGTAATGCGAGGTCTACCAGCTGTTGGCAGTTCAGCTCGAAGTTCTCGGTGGTTAATTGTTTTAGCGGTTTAAGGTGGTTGCGTAATTGTTGATCTGTAATGAAATCATGAATGCCGTCGGTGGATAAAAAGAAAATATCCCCAGGTTCAATATCTGTGCTGCGATAATCCACATCGAGTTTTACGTCTAGCCCCATTGCGCGGGCGAGATAGCTTTGCGTCGAACTTACGGCGGTCGTATGGTCGCGGGTTAGTTGCTCTAAATCACCATCGCGCAGACGATAGATTCGACTGTCGCCAACGTGAAATATGTGGGCAGTATTGGATTTAAAAACAACGCAGCTTAACGTACTAATGTACCCTTTTTGCGCATCAGTGAAGCGCTGACCTTGGCTGTATAACCAACGATTGAGTGCAGTTAGTACCTTGGTCGTGCTCTGCTTTACGCTCCAGGTATCTGGGGTGGAATAATAATCGCTGAGGAAGTTGCGGACACACGTTTCGCTGGCTTCTTTGCCTGCTTCGGCGGCACTTACACCATCGGCAATAATTGCCACTGAGCCTTTGTGGCTTTGAATAATACCTGTGGGAATACGAATGCCAATGGCATCTTCATTTTGAGCCTTGGCGCCTTTATGAGACGTTTGGCCTAGGGTAAAGTGTTGTTCAGCTTGCAGGTGCCATTGTTCGTTTGGGGTAGATGTCGTCATTAATGATACCGAGCCACTCAGCCTTGATTCAAAATTAATGATAGCAGTGTGCCACAAAAATCTGTCGCGCCTTAGGCTACTCAGTAATTCCCTATGAAGTTAGAGTGAATGACTGCTTTGTCATTTTGTCATCTCCGCATTCATAGAGGTTGAGTATTTCTCTGCTTAAGCCTTTTATCTAAAAGAGCTGCGATCGTGGAAAGGTTTTACCTTGCCATCTTTGGCCATGCCATTTGCCATTGCTATGCGCTGATTCTTACGGCCTAGTAAGCGAGCTTGAACCCAGCGCTCCCAAAGTAGTGCGCCCCAAGTATCTTTTTTCCAAGTTTTCTTAAATAGATATTTCGTTGCGGCGATCGCATCCGGTGATTTACTAGCGATGTCATTGGCTAAGGCTTCTGCAGCGGCCAGTGGGTTGTCACTGATCTTGCTGATTAAACCGTATTCAGCGCCTTCAATACCGGAGAAAAAGCGGCCTGTCATTGTGAGCTCTTGGGCGATATCAACGCGGGTTAAGCGTGATAATGTCACCATGCCGCTCATGTCGGGGATTAGACCCCATTTCATTTCTAAAATAGACATCTTGCTATCAGGGGTTGCGATGCGGTAATCGGTAGCCAGAATGATTTGCATACCTCCGCCAAAGCAATTGCCATGAATCGCTGAGATAACAGGGATTGGTAGGTCGCGCCAGATGTGAGCGATCTGTTGGGCAACGTTTACTTTAGTCCAAGGCATTTTTAGAAAAACCTTAGGCACCATCATTGGGTCTTTGCTTAACGCGCCAAAGTCTAAGCCTGCGCAAAACGATGGGCCGTTGCCGTGCATGATGACAGCTCGGATCGTACGATCTTTGCGAATTTTCTTTGCGGTGGCGATCATTTCTTTAAACATGCCCATATCCAAACCGTTGTGTTTTTCTGGGCGGTTTAAGCTGACGTAAGCGATTTTATTTTTGACTTCAAGTAATACACGAGCTTCTGACATGGTGAGGATTCTATTTAAAGATTGAATAAGGGAGTTGGATCGTTTCAATATGGCGAACATACTTCCATAAGCCAGCATTCCTTGCCAGATTAAATCCTGCCATTGTTCAAAAAATAGCAATAAAAGTGAGCTTGGGTTATTTAATTGTTAGTTATAGCAAGTTAAGGCCGTTTTAAATCACGGCTTTAGGTCGTGATTGCGTATTTTTAAGGAAGGTTTCAATAAAAACTGAACTCTTCTGCTCGTCATCAATAGCAGAGATGACTGCGATTGATGTTATGCCTGTCGCGAGTACGCTTTGCATGTTGTTTAGGTCAATGCCACCGATGCAGGTGGTGGGGTAGAGTTTGCCATAGCCGCTTTGCCATAGTTTAAGTTTGCTTAATCCCAGTTGTGGATGAGCGACAATTTTTGACTTGGGAGTGAACACAGGGCCAAAGGCTAAATAGCTGGGTTTTAAACTGTGGGCATAGGCCAGTTCGGTTTCATTATGGCAACTGATGCCTAAGTGTAAGCCTTTCTTTTGTAAGCGCTTGAGGTCATTGTGCTGAATTTGTGCGAGGTCTTCTTGACCTAGATGAATGCCATAAGCATTAAATTCCAGTGCCAGTTGCCAGTCATCATTAATATAGAGGGGAATATTCGCTCGTTGGCAGTGTTTTATTGCTCGCTGTAAGTTTTCTTTTTTGTCGTCGCTACCGACGGCTGACTTATCACGCCATTGTAGGGTAGTAATTCCTTGGGTTGTTAAGCGCTCTAAATCGATTAAGTTATCAACGATGGCGTATAAGCCGAGGTTGTCGGCTTTTGGGAAACTTTGAATGCTATTTTCTTGCTCGAAATCTTCTGCTGATTTGCTGATTTCTGAAAAGTCAGCAGGATGATTTTCCAGAGCCGCTTGCCAGACGGGGCCAGCGCCTTTGCCTTGGGGAGCTGCGAGTCTCAAACCTTGTTGAATGAAACGGTTGGCTAATACGATACTATCGCTGAGGGAATGCTGTTGAGAAACAAAACTGGCAATGGCCGAGGCGAGTGTGCAGCCAGTACCGTGATTATTCGGTTGGTTTTGTTTTGCATGTGAAAGCCAAAACGATTGATCTTTGTTGGCGAAGTAGTCTCGGCAAAAAGAGGCTTTGCCGAGGCTATTGCCAGCTCTATCAAACGAATGACCGCCCTTAATCAAAACGTTTTTCACTCCGCGATCAAGCAACTGCTGAGCGGCAAGCTGAATGTCGGCAAATGAGGTGATCGATATTTTAGTGAGCATTTCTGCTTCTTGTAAATTGGGGGTGATTAGGTCGACTTGCTTAAGCAGTGGATTAATCTCTTCTCGCCCGAAAGCATCTAAAAAGTGGGTGCCAGTGCTGGCTTTTAATACGGGGTCCCAAACGCTAAAAAACTCATGATTTGAGCGTAAACTTTCTAATCGTCTTGCTAACCACCGCACGGTTTTAGATTCAGTTAGTAGGCCAATTTTAATCGCTTCAGGTAGTAAATCTTTTTCGAGTGCTTGCCACTGAGCCGCGAGATCGACCGCAGATAATGGATGAATTTTTTCTACCGCGACGCTGTTTTGTGCGGTAATGGCGGTAATCACTGTGCAGCCATGGCAGCCCAAGCTATGAAACGTATTTAAGTCGGCTTGTATGCCCGCGCCGCCGCCAGAGTCAGATGCAGCAATGCTCCATACAATGGGGCGGCTTTTCTGGATCGTGTGATTTTGGGTTGTGTCGTCTAGATCCATGCTTGCTACTGTTGTTGATGCTATTGTTGCTGCCAAAAGGGTGTTCCTAATACAGGGGTCGATGGGCTCGCGGTTTGGCGACTTTCCATCAGACCGGCTAAGTAACCTTGGCGGCCACCGTTCACTGCTTGAGCAAAGGCTTGGGCCATCAATACGGGGTTGTGCGCTTTAGCGATGGCGGTATTAAGTAAGACGCCATCAAATCCCATCTCCATTGCGGCCATCGCCTGGGAGGGCTTACCAATCCCAGCGTCTATGATGAGGCTGGTGGTTGGAAAACGATCTCTAATTGCTTGTAAATTATAAGGATTCATCAAGCCTTTGCCAGTGCCGATAGGTGAACCCCAAGGCATTAATACCTGACAGCCAACGTCCAATAAACGCTGACATAATACTAGGTCGTCTGTGCAGTAAGGCAAAACTTTAAAGCCACTTTTTATCAGATTTTCGGCTGCCTTAACTGTCTCAAAAGGATCGGGCTGTAGGTTGTAGTCATCGCCGATCACTTCTAATTTTATAAAGTCGGTATTGAACATTTCGCGACTCATGTGCGCCAAGGTAATGGCTTCTTGAGCGCTATGACAGCCTGCGGTATTGGGCAACAAAGCGCAGCCGCTTTGTTGAATATACTGCCAGATCACTTGCCCTTGGTTATTGCTGGGGTCTTGGCGACGTAATGATAATGTCACCATGTCGCTGCCTGATGCTTCGATCGCCTTGGCCATGATCTCGGGGGACGGGTACAGTGCAGTACCGACCAAAAGTCGCGAGTTGAGCTCTTGGTCATAGAGTTTTAGGCCATCTTTATTATGTGTGGGCATGGTTTAGCCTCCTGCCATGGGGGACAGTAATTCGATGATATCACCACTGTTTAAACGTGTACTGCCGTATTGATTACGAGGAACGAAGGTTTGATTGAGGGCGATGACGTGGCTCTGCACGCCGTTCTTCAGGCCATCATTTGCGGTATCGGGGCTGGAGTTCGCTACCATGGTAGACCACACATAAAGTGCTTGGTTAAGAGAGCATGGGGCAGTAATCATGATTTCTTCGCCGTTAATGCTTATTGCTATTGTGGTCATAAAAATGCCGCTTTCATAAGAAGGCCTGCTGAATTGCTTGTTCAATCATGGCTGGGCCAATGAGGTAGCCATGACGATATAGGCCGTTGATGCGAATGATCGGTTTGTTGTGGATTGATTGCAGTCTATCAATGCGCGGTAAATTATTCATATACGCTGGGCGAAGGTTGGTCTCTTGGCTAATGATGCGGGCTTCTGCAAACGCGGGGTTCACTGCATACAGTGCTGACATTAGTTCCATTGAGGAGCGTAAGCTGATCTTAGAGCGATCTTCGCTTTCGATCTCAGTGGCACCAATCACAAACTGATGATTAGGCTTGGGCACAATATAAAGCTTATAGCGTGGATGCATGATACGAATCGGACGCTTGAGCGTGACTTCTTTGCACTCAATACGAATCACCTCGCCGCGTACGCCACGAAAACCTGCTTCTTTTAAACCGGTACCGCGGCAATCGAAGATAAGATCGTAATCTTTCAACGCTTCATTATCAGGTTCTAAAGCACAGTTCTCGGTGAAATTAACGCCGAGTCTTGTTGCATTTAAGATAAGCTCTGCGAGTACTTCATTATGATCAATGTGCGCTTCACTGGGCAGGTATAGACCTGTTTGAAAATGCTGACTAATGGCTGGCTCTAAGTTTTCTAATTGCTGGCGCTCATTTAATACCTGTAGCGCAGCGGTTCTAGAATCCACATGAGTGTCCGCATGAGTATTAGCTTGTTTATTAGAGGCATTGTGTTCATTAAGCTTGAAACTTAAATCACGTTTAAATTGCTGCAATTCCGCTAGGTCATTCGGGTGGGCTAATACTAAGCTGCCTTGCGGGTGGAAGTGTTGAGGGATGCCCATTTCTTCTAACCAATTCGGCCAAAGATTGAGGGATTGCAATCCTAGTTGGTAGATATCCATTTCACTGGCCACCAGCTCACTTAAGGGCGAGATCATTGCCGCTGCGGTAAACGCTGCTGCTCTTTCGCACTTTTCTGTTGGGGCGAGTTGGCCTTTTTCAAAGACGGATATCTGGCTAATAGTGGATCCATTAATAGGACTATTATTGGTTATACCGTTATCTGAGTTAGTGCCTTTCTCTAGAGCGATGTGATTGAGAGTATCGATATCTGAAATAACGTCAGTATCAAGTTTGCTATCAATTCCGGTATCAAGTTGCTCTATGCCAGACGCCAAGCGCCATGCTAGCAGGCGGCCTACCAAGCCGCCTCCTAGAATTGCTATCTTGAGTCCAGAGTACGACACTTCACGCTCAAACTTCACTATAAAGCTCGCTGCCTTGCTGCTTGAATTGCTCAGACATTTCATCCATGCCTTGCTTCGCTTCGTCAGCCAGTTTCTTATCAGCCGCATGAATCGCCGCAACTTGCGCCGCGTCTAAATCACGCACTTCTTGGCTGATTTTCATTGAGCAGAATTTAGGTCCGCACATTGAACAGAAATGGGCGACCTTGTGACCTTCTTTCGGTAAAGTTTCATCGTGATAGGCACGTGCGGTATCGGGATCTATGGCTAGGTTGAACTGATCCTGCCAGCGGAATTCAAAGCGTGCCTTCGACATAGCGTTATCGCGAATTTGAGCACCGGGATGTCCCTTCGCTAAATCCGCAGCATGGGCGGCAATTTTATACATCACCATGCCTTGTTTAACGTCGGCTTTATTAGGTAAACCTAAGTGCTCTTTCGGGGTGACATAGCACAGCATGGCACAGCCATACCAGCCGATCATCGCCGCGCCGATGCCGGAGCTGAAATGATCGTAACCTGGAGAAATGTCCGTCACTAGCGGGCCTAATGTGTAAAAAGGCGCTTCATCGCAGTGTTTAATTTGCTCGTCCATGTTTTCTTTGATCATGTGCATTGGCACGTGACCTGGACCTTCGATGAAAACCTGCACATCGTGTGCCCAGGCTTTTTTGGCGAGTTCACCTAGCGTACGTAGCTCACTAAACTGAGCTTCATCGTTGGCATCAGCGACAGAGCCGGGTCGAAGTCCGTCGCCCAAAGAAAAGGTGACGTCATAAGCTTTCATTATTTCGCAAATATCATCAAAGTGCGTATAGAGGAAGTTCTCTTTGTGATGGAATAAACACCATTTCGCCATGATGGAGCCACCACGAGAAACAATACCCGTTACGCGTTCAGCGGTCATCGGTACGTAGCGTAATAAAACACCAGCATGAATGGTGAAATAATCGATGCCTTGTTCAGCTTGCTCTATCAGCGTATCGCGGAAGACTTCCCAGGTAAGATCTTCGGCGACGCCATTTACTTTTTCTAATGCTTGATAGATTGGCACGGTACCAATGGGGACAGGGCTGTTACGCACAATCCATTCGCGAGTTTCGTGGATGTTTTTACCGGTGGATAGATCCATGACGGTATCAGCGCCCCAGCGCGTTGACCAAACCAGTTTCTCAACTTCCTCTTCAATCGAGGACGTTAAAGCGGAGTTGCCAATATTGGCATTCACCTTGGTTAAAAAGTTACGGCCAATAATCATTGGCTCACTTTCTGGGTGATTAATGTTGGCTGGAATAACGGCTCGGCCACGGGCGACTTCGCTGCGCACAAATTCAGGCGTGATGTAGCTTGGTGTTGCCGCGCCAAAGTTTTCACCTGGGTGCTGGTGTTTATTGTGTGCGGCCATTTCATCTTCAGCCATCGCAAGGTTTTCACGGATGGCGATGTACTGCATCTCAGGGGTGATGATACCTTGGCGAGCGTAGTGCAGTTGAGTCACGTTTTTGCCGACTTTGGCGCGAATAGGATTGCGCTGTAAATCAAAGCGTAGGGATTCTAGGGCAATGTTCATTTCACGAACTTTGGCGTATTCAGAACTGTTGCCCGTGAGTACGTCGGTATCGTTGCGTCCTTCAATCCAACCTTTACGCAAGCTATCTAGGCCTTTGCGCACATCGATGGTTTTATCGGGGTCGCTGTAAGGGCCTGATGTGTCATAAATACGGACAGGGGCATTGTATTCGGTTTTATCGTTGGCCAGCTGGGTGGGGGATAAGTGAATTTCACGTAGGGCAACGTGGATATCGCTTTGGCTGTTTTCATTAAACGCTTTGATGTAAAGCTTTTTAGAGCCTGGGAAGGGTTGGGTAGAAAGCTCATCAACTTTGGCGGTTTCACTCAGATTTTTCTGAATGGTATAAGTTTGTTCAGACACAATTGTTACCTATCTCTGTTGAGAAAAATTAATTGATCTGTCTAACTTGAATTCTGAAGGTAGGGCGCATCATGAAAGGCTCGATATGGACTTACATGTAAGTACCGATAAGCACATGATGGCTATGAAAGGCGTGATCGAGACGATATCAAAACAGTTTTTAGGTCGTTGATTGATTCGAACTCTGAGTAGTATTTCTAATCGAGTGTTCTAAATTGTTCACTAGCAGATACTTTTCACGTTCTTTCATCTTGTTTCCTACGCTGGTATTAACCAGATCAGGTTCAACGGGATCCACATTGTGATCTCAGCCTTTTAATTAAGGCACCCCGACAAGACATTTTTTACTTCTCTCAGCGTTTTTGCTTTGAGCGAGTAAGTTCGCATAGTGTATGATGAAGTTAATCATTGGACAATGGATTTATTTAATCCACACTGCTGGTATGCCTTTTAGACGTATGGAGTTAACACATGGAAGAAATCATCAATCTTTTACCTGATCGCATTCCGGTATTGGTAGTGGATGATGATGAAACGGTTATTCAGGTAACACGCTTGGTGCTTTCTCGTTTCCGATTTGATGGCCATGCTCTTGAATTAATATGTGCTTATTCAGGTGCAGAAGCGATTGAAATATTGTCGCAGCGTGATGATATTGCCATTGTCTTGCTTGATGTTGTTATGGAATCTGATAATAGCGGTTTTGAGGTGGTCAGTTATATTCGTAATCAATTACATAATCACATTACCCGTATTTTATTACGCACGGGTCAGCCAGGTTTGGCGCCTGAGCGGCAGGTTATTCAGGATTATGATATTAATGATTATATTGCTAAAACGGAAGCAACAACCGATCGTTTAAATCTTTCTATGATTAATGCCTTAAGGTCTTATCGCGATATATTGCGCGCAGAGTATTTTGCTAAGCGTGTTATTAATGCAGAGTTTAAACAACAGCAAGCACTTAAAGCCTCTCAGGCAAAATCAGCTTTTCTAGCGCACATGAGTCACGAAATTCGCACGCCTTTAAACGGTATAATTGGTATGGCAGATGTTTTGGCGGATACCGAATTAACGTTGGAGCAGCAGGGGTTTTTAGGCGATATTCATAATTCTGGACGAGCCTTGTTGGGAATCGTTAACGATGTTTTGGACTTGTCAAAAATCGAAGCGGGAAAACTGGAACTGGATCCTCGACCCTTCAAATTAAAAGATTTGATTACTGAAGTGAATTCCATGTTTCATGCACCAATGATGAGTAAGTCGATTAATTTTCATCAAAATATTGATGCTTCTGTTCCTGAGTATTTGATCGCTGACGGCATTCGCTTGCAGCAACTGATTATGAATTTATTGAGCAACGCGCTGAAGTTCACCACTGATGGCGGCGAGATTGGCCTGTCTTTGCGAGTGGATGAGCATGCACCGGAAGTAGGAGGGTCGGAAGTAGGAGATTTGCTTTTGGTGTTGACGGTTTCTGATTCGGGCATTGGCATTAATGAAACACGCTTAGGAGAGATTTTTGATGCTTACCAGCAAGCTGAAATTCATACTTCGCGTATTTATGGTGGCACAGGGCTAGGCTTGTCCTTGTGTCGTCAGATCGTAGAGCTTATGTCGGGTGAAATAACAGTAAATAGTACGTTGGGGCAGGGGTCTACATTCACGGCGACCATTCGAGCTCGTTCTGGTGCGATGGATAAGAACGTTGCGGCTGAGGTTGAGGTGCTTCCTGCTATTGAAGGGATGAAGGTTTTAGTCGCGGAAGATAATGCCACCAATCGTAAAGTGATTGAAAAACTACTTAAAAAATTACTGATTGATGTGGCGGTGGTTGATGATGGTCAGCAACTGCTGGACTGTATTGATGATATTAACCCTGATTTGATCCTGATGGATTGTCATATGCCAGTAATCGACGGGTTTGAAGCAACGCGAGAGCTTAGGCTGCGTGGGATGGCCATTCCTATATTCGCCTTAACGGCGGGCGTTACCAGTGAAGAACGTGCTGAGTGTTTTGATATCGGTATGAATGATATTTTAACTAAGCCAGTGACGTTGCAGTCATTGAAAGCGGCCTTGTATAAAGCCGCTCTGATTTAATGTTCACTCTTTTTCTTTTTTATTGCTCGCAACATCCGCGATTTGTTTTAAGCGATTAATCACTTCAAAGTTAATGCTACCTTTGCTGAAGTAATGTTCATCGCAAAGTTCACCCACTTCTCGATCCATTAGTAAGACCAACGCTTCGTCTACTTTATTAATGCCGTAAATAAAGAAAGTGCCTGCTTCTACGGCATCAACGACTTCTTGCTTTAATGCTAAGTTACGGATATTGGCGAAAGGAATGATCACGCCGTGTTTGCCGTTTAAACCTCGCGCTTTGCATAAGCGGAAGAAGCCTTCGATTTTCTCGTTAACCCCACCAATGGCTTGAACTTCTCCGTACTGATTGATTGAGCCTGTGATGGCAAAGCTTTGTTTTAACGGTTGATGAATTAGGGCTGAAATTAAACAGCATAATTCACCCAATGAAGCGCTATCGCCATCGATGTAGCCATAAGATTGCTCCATTGCGAGATTGGCCGTAATCGCCAGAGGAAAATCTTGAGCGTATTTATGCCCCAGATAGCCTGACAAAATCATTACGCCTTTGGTGTGGATTGCTTGTCCCAGATTGGCTTCACGTTCGATGTCGAGAATACCTCGAGAACCTGGATAAACCGTTGCACTAATGCGGGCAGGGGTGCCAAAACGTGTATCACCCACGGTCATAACGGTTAAGCCGTTGACCTTGCCAATCGCCTCGCCTTCAGTCTCAATTAATATAACGTTATCCAGCATTTGCTGGTGGATGCGATCATAAATTCGGCCTGTGCGTTCTTCTTTGGCGCTTAGGGCCTTATCAATGTGTTCTTTTTCTATGAGGGCCGATTGCTCGGTTGTGCGTAAAAATTCTGCTTCGGCTAATAGTTCAAATACATCACCAATACGGGCAGTAAGGTATTGTTGGTCTTCTGCTAAACGTGAGCTGTGTTCGACTAAGCGTGCAATGCCAGTATTGCTGATGTCAGCATAGCGCTGTTCTTCAATGCGGCTTTTTAATAAGCGAGAGAACGCGTGAATATGCTCAGCGGTTCTGGGGATTTCGCTATCAAAGTCGACCAGCGTACGAAAGAGTTCATTAAAATCTTTATCGTACTCTTGTAATAGGTAGTAGACATTGCGCGAGCCAATTAAGACCAGTTTAATGTTTAAGGGAATAACTCCCGGCAGCAATGTTGTCGTTGAAACTAACCCAAGCTCTGAATAAGGGGATTCCATTTTCAATTGTTGTGACTTAATAGAGCGTTTCAGTGCGTCCCATACCATGGGTTCTTCGAGCATTTTTTCAGCGTCAATAATCAGATAGCCACCGTTAGCTTTATGCAACGCGCCGGGGCTGATTTTTCGGTAGTTGGTCGTGAGCGCACCTTGGTCGCTAGAGAACTCAATGCGGCCAAACAGATTGCCATAACTAGGGTGGGGCTCGTAAATAACGGGAGCACCTTCGTTATGGTCGTGGCACACAGCAATGTTAGGTTGAAGGGTTTCTTCTAAAATATTGCGTTTAACGAATTCGTCTCGAGTTTCCATAATGCGTTCATCAATCAGCTCGGCCAAAATAATCTTGGGCAGGTGTTCGCGCATGGTCGCTAAAAATTCGAGCACAGTAGTGAAATCTTTATAGCTTGCTTCGATAGGCTCGAGCAGGGGGATTAAGGCTTCATTAATGGTATTTTGGTTAAGTGCGCGCAGTTCATTGTTTGATTCACGTTTCCATTGTGGGAGTTCAGACAGTGCTTCATTCAAAAATTGCTCAAGCAGGGCTATGTTTTGATGAAACGCTTCTCGTTCGGGTTCGGCTAATTGCGCAAACTCGGTTTCATCCAGTGCCTTACCCTCTTTGATGGGAGTGAAGCTGATGGCGGATGAATCACGAAAGACGGCCGTATTGGCTTTTAGGGCTTCCTTTTCGACCAATTCAAGGGCTTTGTCATATTTGCGATTAAACGCATGGTCTATGGTCGATTTTTGCTGTTGATAGCTGGGGTGCTCAAAAACGGCGGGGAATGTTGCCAGCAAATTATTGATAAGTTCATCGAGGGTGCTTTTAAAGGTGAGGGCTTGTGTGGGAGGCAGCTCTAATACTTTAGGTTCTCGAGGATTGGTGAAGTGGTTAACGTAACACCAGTCGCTGGGTGCTGGCTGTTGGGCAGCTTGTTCTTTTAGGTATTCACGAATGTAAGACGAGCGGCCGGTACCATTATCGCCCATAGCATAGATATTGTATCCAGGGCGATTCATGCCGACACCAAATCGAATGGCATTTTCTGCGCGGGCTTGGCCTAAAACCCCTTTGAAAGGCTGTAGCTCACTTGAGCTTTTAAACGATAGCTGCTGAGGATCTAAGCGAGTTGAAACTTGTTCGGCGAGTAGCGGGTTAGGTGTATTGCCAAGTTTTGGCATGAAGAATCCCTTATTTTTCAATTGTTTATTCGATATAGGTCTACGTTATGGCTAAGTAGGCTTTTTGGCAAGGAAGAATGCGTTTAGTGTATTGCTTTTTTGGCACTGATTCGGATAATAGCCGGCTCTCTAGTATTTATTGTTATTATGTCTATTCAGCCAGAAGATCGCACAACGATCGATATGTTTTCACGCCCTGAGCGTGGACGCCCGAAAACCAGTCCTTATGATCGTAATACCCAGCTTAAGTTGAGTAAGCGTTTGCAGCGTCATCGTGACAAGCATAAAGGGATGCGTCGTATCGAGGTGAAGTTAAATCTTGATGTCGTTGAGGTGCTTGATGCTTTAACGGCTGAGTTTGGCTTATCACGCGCAGAAATCATTGAAAATGGTTTGCTGAGCTTGCTTGAGCAAACTTTGGAGAAAAACGCCTGAACAGTGCAATTAAAATGCAGAAAAATCTTCTAAGTCGCTAATTTGGCTTGCTTTTATTCTTTTGATGAGCATAATGGCGATCAGCATTTAAGCACAGCTTAAATTGCAGCGTGTTATGGTGGCTCTTATCGGTCCCTTCGCAACAAGAAACTTCGAACTCCGCCAGGCCTGGAAGGGAGCAACGGTAGAGGTGGATTTGTGTGCCGAGGTGTGGCTGGTAGGAGTCATCTCCAATTTTATTGATTATCTCCCTCTCTTATTTTCTGTTTTAATTGTTTCTGACTTTCAGCTCAATTCCCGCTATTATAACCGCCTAAGATCATCTAATTAACGGATTTTCCATGAGTTATCAGGTACTTGCACGTAAGTGGCGTCCGCGTTTCTTTTCTGAAATGGTCGGCCAAGAGCATGTGTTGCGCGCCCTTATTAATGCCTTAAACGATCAACGTTTGCATCACGCCTATTTATTTACCGGTACTCGGGGTGTAGGAAAGACGACGATCGCCCGAATTTTGGCGAAATGCTTAAACTGCGAGCAGGGTGTGAGTGCAACTCCATGCGGTGAGTGCTCTTCCTGTCGCGAAATCGCAGAAGGTCGCTTTGTTGATCTTATTGAGGTTGATGCGGCTTCGCGTACTAAGGTTGAAGATACGCGAGAATTACTCGATAACGTTCAATACGCACCGACCCGAGGCCGTTATAAGGTTTATCTGATCGATGAAGTTCATATGTTATCGACTCACAGTTTTAATGCGCTGTTAAAAACCCTCGAAGAACCCCCAGAGCACGTAAAATTCTTATTGGCGACCACCGATCCGCAGAAATTGCCGATTACGGTATTGTCTCGCTGCCTGCAATTCAGTTTAAAGAATATGACACCAGAAAAAATTGTGTCGCATTTGGAAACAGTTTTGAAAGCTGAAGATGTGCGTTATGAAGACACGGCATTATGGCAGTTAGGGCGTGCTGCTCAGGGCAGTATGCGTGATGCATTAAGTTTAACCGATCAGGCCATTGCTTATGGTCAAGGCGAGGTTTTTGAGCATCAAGTGAATGCCATGCTGGGCACGATTGATCGTGGCCGAGTCTTTAAACTGGCTGAAATATTAGCCACGGGGCAGGTGGCGGAATTATTAAGTCTAGTGGCTGCGATGGCAGAGCACGGCCCTGATTATGATGAAGTTGTACAAGCTTTAATGCAGTTATGGCACAAGGTTGCCGTCGCGCAGGTTGCTCCGAGTTCGGTGGATAATACCGAAGGTGATAAAGCGGCGATTATGCAATTGGCCGCGGCGATGCGACCCGAAGATATTCAGTTGTTTTATCAAACTGCCTTAGTTGGACGAAAAGATTTACCGTTGGCTGCCGATCCGCGCCAAGGGTTTGAAATGATTTTATTACGCATGTTGGCGTTTAAGCCAGTAAACAGCGCGCCTTTGAATCTTGACTTGGTCGGGTCTTTGGAAGCGCCAGGTTCTGTTAAATTACTGCCTGATCCTGCTGAAAGTTCTCAGCCAGTGGAAACATTCGAAGAAAAAAAGCCATTAGCTGACTCAGAATTAGCGCCTGAGCCAGTGGTTGAACAAGTTGAAGCGCCTGTAGTTGAACATCCTGTTTATGAAGACGCTGTTTATGAGGATGCTGTTTATGAGAATCCTGTTGCTGAAACGTCTGTGTTTGAGCGTTCGGGTCTTGAAGGCCCTGTCGGTGAAAGTCCTGCTTTAGACAGCGCTATAATGGACAATTCAGTGTCAGAACAGCCTGCTAACGATATCTCTGTTGTTGAAATTGTAAAAAAAGAACCCATTAAAGTTGGTGCAGCTGATCTATTAAATAATCCGTTGCCTGTGGTGGCCAATCTTGAACCGGTAGCGCAAGATATTGCGCGAATGGGAAAAGACATTGTGCCTGAAGCCGCTTTTGATTTTAATTGGCAGCAGTTAACCAACCTTAATTGGTGGCAGTGGGTTAGGCATTTGCCGTTAGCCGGCATGCCAATGGCTATTGCGTTGAACAGCGCACTGATTAGCCGACATGAAAACCAGTTGGTGATGGATGTTGATCCAGACCAGGGGGCATTATTTAATGACTCCCAACGCCAGCGAATTGAGCAAGTATTGTGCGATATAACGGGCCTGCCAGTGCAGTTGTTGATGCATGTGCAGCTGCCTCGTGGCGAAACACCTCATCAACGTCGTACCCGCTTAATGGCGGAGCAGTTTGCTCAGGCCGGGCATGCGATTATGGAAGACGAGGTTGTACAGGCGTTAGTAACAGAATTTGAAGCCCATATTATTGAAGGCTCTATTCGTCCACTTACGGCGACACATTGATTGATAGATATCAAGATTGATAGTTGAATTGAAAAACCGAATTTAAACCAGAATTTAAACACCCGATAAAGAGGAAGATAGTTATGATTAAAGGTGGAATGGGCAACTTGATGAAGCAGGCCCAGCAGATGCAAGAAAAGATGCAAAAAGCGCAAGAAGAACTGGCCAATTCAGAAGTCACTGGTGAATCTGGTGCAGGCTTGGTTAAAATCACCATGACAGGACGTCATGATGTTAAGCGCGTTGAGCTTGATGACAGCATCATGAGTGAAGATAAAGAATTATTAGAAGATTTGTTAGCGGCAGCGGTGAATGATGCTGTGCGTAAAATCGAAGAGCAAAACCAAAGCCAGATGTCTTCTATGACAGCGGGTATGGGCTTACCGCCAGGCATGAAGCTTCCTTTCTAGTTTTACAAACGATTAGGCTTATAAATTTAGGGTTGTTTAATTATGGCGATGAAGCTGCCACCGGCATTGCAGCAGTTGATTGATGCTTTTCAGATTTTACCCAGTGTCGGGCCTAAATCCGCTCAGCGTATGGCGCTGTACCTATTAGAAAAAGACAGGTTAGGGGCCGAGCGTTTGAGTCACAGTTTGCAGCAGGCAATGAATAAGTTGGATCATTGTAAATCCTGTCGTAATTATGCTGAATCTGATTTGTGTCCTATTTGCAGCGATGCTGAGCGCTCAACAGAGTCGCTGTGTGTGGTTGAATCTCCTTCCGATGTTTTAGCCTTAGAGCAAGGTGTAGATTTTAAGGGGCAGTATTTTGTTTTATACGGTCATTTATCCCCTATCGATGGTATTGGTCCGGCCGAGCTTGGTTTGGCAGATTTGAAGCGCAAAGTAGAGCAACTGTCTATTCGTGAAGTAATTGTAGCGACTAACCCGACGGTCGAGGGTGAAGCCACCGCTCAGTTCATTATGGATATGTTGCTGGAAGATGTTGTCGTTAGCCGCATTGCCCATGGTATTCCGATGGGTGGCGAACTTGATTTAGTCGATGGCGGCACGCTCAATCATGCCTTAACAGGCCGACGAGTCATGAGTTAGTTTCAGTCAGTATAAAAAAGAAAAGAGTGAGCATTAATATTTTACATTCTATCCCTAAGCCAATCTGGATTACCACCGACAGTGATTTGGCAAAGTATTGCCAGCTGTGGCAAGCACAAGATTTTATCGCATTAGACACTGAATTTATGCGCACCTCGACCTTCTATCCGAAAGCAGGGCTGGTTCAGGTAGCGGATAATCAGGATTGTTATTTGGTCGATCCGTTGACGATAACAGATTGGTCGCCTTTTGCTGAGTTGCTGGATAATCCGCAGTTAGTGAAAGTTTTTCATGCGTGTTCAGAAGATTTGGAAGTGTGTCATCGTTTAACCGGAACGACGCCTTTTCCTGTAGCTGATACACAGATCGGTGCTGCGCTTGGAAGTTTGGGTGGCATTATGGGTTTTCAGCGCTTGGTAAAAGCGGTGCTGGATTTGGATATCGACAAAGGTGAGACCCGCTCTGACTGGTTGCATAGGCCTTTGCGCCCTAAGCAGGTTGAGTATGCTGTTGCCGATGTTTTCTATTTATATCAGTGTTACGAGCGATTGATGGTATTGCTGACGGACATGGGTCGATTGTCGTGGTGGCAAGAAGACTGTGCTCGCATACTAGCATTAGGTCAGATTACAGAAGATTATAGTCAGCAGTATCGCAAGATAAAGTTGGCGTGGAAGTTACGTCCACAAGAGCAGTATATTTTACAACAGGTGGCCATTTGGCGTGAGCAGACAGCCCGGATTTGGAATGTTCCGCGTTCGCAGGTTGTTGCAGATAACGTCTTGTGGAATATGGCTCGTTATCAGCCGGTCCATCAAGGAGATTTAGCGCAAGCAGGCATGAAAGCTCATGCTCGTCAGCGGGTTGGTGATGAGGCTTTGGCCTTGATTGCAGAATCGATGTTAGTTGAAGAAGCAAGCTGGCCTGATGCTTTGCAAAAGCCGCTAGCGCCTCACGCGAGTGAGCAGCTAAAAGTGATGAAAAAAGTCGTGACTGCCTGTGCTGACAGTCTCGAAATTCCAGCGGATATGTTGGTGAAAAAGAAAACACTGGAAGCCTTATTGCGATCTGGGTATCCTCGCGGCCCTTATAGTTTGCCTGAACCTTTATTGGGTTGGCGAAAAAGTGAAGTCGGTGATGATTTGTTGCTCAATTTAGAGCAAGCTGATATCGGCATTGAATAGAATTTAGATAGGCTGTTATGACTAAGTTGTTGTGTAATATTTATAAAAGTCGCCGTAAAGAAGAGACGTATTTATACGTTTCTTTAGCGGACGATTTGTCTCGTGTGCCTGAGGTTTTATTGGATACATTTGGCAGCCTTGAACTGGTCACTAAAATGATCATCACTCCTGAGCGCAAGTTTGCCCGTGCCGACGCGCAAAACGTATTAGCTTCGATCAAAGAAAAGGGTTTTTATTTACAGCTGCCACCGCCAAAAGAAGAAATGGGCTTAGGCTTAGATTTATTTTGCAAGCGAGATAAAGACGAGTGAGTGCTGCTAAACCATTTTGGGAATCTAAAACCCTAAAGCAAATGTCTAAGCAAGAGTGGGAGTCATTGTGTGATGGCTGTGCTCGTTGCTGTTTGCATAAATTAGAAGACGAAGATACTGATGAAGTGTACTACACCGATGTTCATTGTCGGTACATGGATAAAAACGATTGCTCTTGCACCGTTTATCAAACTCGTAATGAAAAGGTGCCTGAGTGCATTTGGCTGACTCCAGAGCAGGCTCATAGCTTTCATTGGTTACCTGATACTTGTGCCTATCGCTTAGTCGCCGAAGGTAAGCCTTTATATGATTGGCATCCTTTAATCAGTGGCGATCCAGACTCTGTGCACAAAGCCGGAATATCATTGCAAGGTAAAGGTATACCAGATGATAAAATTCCTGAGGAGGAGTGGCAGAGCCGCATCATATGGAAAGCTTAATGTTTGACAACGTTGTTCAGTGGTTGGTGTATGCAGTGTCTGCGTTGGCCTGTTTTTGGGCATGGGATAAAATGTTTTTTTGGCTAGTGCAGAAAGATATGAAATCCATTGTAAGGATCTTGGGGGCTGTTTTATTATTTACGCCTGCACCGCTTACGGTGGAGGCTTCAAATTATGCGCCGGCTTTTCTTGTTATTATTTTCAGAACCTTCTTAGAAAATAATGCACCGATCTTAGATGCGGTTATTTGTATGTTGGTTGGCTTGTTCGCAGGCTTAATTCTAATGTCTCTCCTGTCATTGTTTAACTTCTTACGGACTAAATTCTCTCAGCAGAATTAACGTCTTTGTTAGCGTTATTGACTAAAAATAACGCTAACTCATTCAAATTTGTGATTTTTTTCTCTTTCACTGTGGCGAACTTGAGATTCTTTGCTAGTTTTAAAGCAAGGAGCGCTCGATGTCGCTGCGTTATAAATGTTAGTGGAGCTTTATTTAGGGTCTGAAATTAATTCACACTCTAATAGATGAGAGGTCGAAAGATGGCAAATCATATTTTTATCATGGCAACCGTCATGTTACTCGCCGGTATTTTTGGCGGCTTAGTTAATTATTATCTATACGGTGAAAAAGATCCGGATGCGTCAAGTCTGCCTCGTTTTTTAGTGGTGGGTGTTGGCGCGTCATTCTTGGTGCCAGTTGTGCTTGATTTAGTTAATAGTGAGCTGGTGCTTGAAAGCCAAGGTGACCCTTCAAGATTATTGATCTTTACCGGTTTTTGTTTGATCTCGGCATTATTGTCACGATTTGTGATTGATAATTTATCGGATCGTATCTTCAACGAAGCACAAGTTGCTAAGCAGCGTGTTGAAGAAGTACAGCAAGATTTACGTATGATTCGAACTAACTTGCTGCCATTGATTGATACGGAAACAGAGCAGGATGTTCATGCTCATGATCCTAGTATTTTAACAATGCAAGATGAGTTGGACGTTACGTCGACCAGTGTTTTGAAAATACTCTCTAGTGGGCGCTTTATTTTCCGCTCGTTGGCGGGCTTGTGCCGTGAAGTGAATCAAGATGAAAGCACGGTTTTAAAAACCCTTAATGTTCTTACCGTGCGCAGTTTAGCGGGCAAGGTGAGTAGTAAAGAGGGAGTACGCTGGCACATTACTGAAAATGGCCGTCGTGTTTTAGAGTCAACGTTATAAGTTATTTCCCCTGGTGGAGTTCTGAAATGTTCAGAGACCTTATGTCTTCGGGGGGAAGGCTTACCGCCTTCCTTTTACTATCTAGCATTTTATGGGTTGGAGTTTCGACAGCCACATCAGCAGCAGAGGGTGATAATAAAGCCCTGCCATACGATGTGCGAATCGTTGTTGATATCTCTGGCAGCATGAAGCAAACCGATCCCAATGATCTACGCATTCCAGCGCTTAATTTGTTATTAGAATTAATGCCCGAGGGCGCTCAAGCTGGTATTTGGACCTTTGGTCGTTACGTCAATAATCTAGTGCCTGTTGCTAAGGTAGACGATGTTTGGCGTAGTCAGGCTAAAACATCTGCTTTAAAAATTTCTTCATTCGGTTTACAGACTAATTTGTCTGGGGCATTGAATGATGCCGCTTGGGGCCTTAGTGCTGATAGTGGTTTTCAGCAGAGTATTATTTTATTAACAGACGGTAAAATCGATATGGCGGAGGCTGGGGCGGCCAATGCAGAGCAAATAAATACTCAAGAACGTAAAAAATTGATGTCGCAGGTATTGGGTAAATACCGCGTCGCCGGGGCGAATATACACACCTTGGCGTTATCCGATTTAGCGGATAAAAACTTATTGCAAGAAATCGCTTTAGAAACCGACGGGTTATATTCTGAAGCGCAAGATGCTGAAGCATTAATGAAGGCTTTTTTGCGTGCCTTCGATCAGGCGATCCCTGCCGAACAAGTTCCTATGGAAGATAATACATTTGTCATTGATGGCAGCGTTAATGAGTTTACTGCGTTGATTTTTAAGCCTTCAGTCGGGGCTCAAGAGACGGCGTTATTAACCCCAGGTGGTGAGCGCTGGACTGAAATGAAGCACCCAGCATCTGTTCGTTGGCATAAAGATGTGAGTTTCGATCTAATTACCATCAAGCTGCCTGAGGCCGGAACGTGGATTGCTGAGGCTGATCTAGATCCTTCTAATCGAGTCACTATTCTTTCAGATTTAGCCTTGCGAATAAAAGGCATTCCAGCGACGATATTTCCTGGTGATAAGCTCGATGTTCAGATTAATCTGACTAACGAAGGGGATGTCGTTGATAGTAGTGAGATTCTGCGTTTAACCGATATAACCATGAAGGTGGTTACTGCGAGTGGTCGAGAGGGGAGTAAGGTACTTTCGGATCCTGAAAGTCCTCCAGCAGATGGTATTTATCGGGAAGGTTTATATCGTTTGAAGGAAATGGGGCAATATCAGGTTGATGTTGTCGCTGAAGGCAGAACGTTTCAGCGTAAGCGAAGCTTTTCAATGACCATGATTCAGCCTGTTGAAATTACTCATCGTGCCGATACTAGCAAGGGCGTATATCGCATTGAAGTGAGAGGGTTGTCAGATAATCTGGATATCGAACGTTCTCGAGTTATTGCAAAAATAAAAAGCCCTGATGACAATACGATCATTCAATCGGTTATTTTTGATGAACAGGCACAAGCTTGGGTTAGTGAAATTGAGGAGACGAAAGGGCCAGGCCAGTATCGCGTTGATTTGAATGTGCGTGGTGTCACTCAAAGTGGTAAGAATTTTAAGGTTAAGCCAGAAAGTATTGTGTTTGATCTGCCCATTCCATCTGAAAACGCTGAATCTGAAGTCGCTGATAAAATAGTAGAGGGTGAAAATAATGATGCTGTTGAATCTAATGACGGCAACGTTGTAAGTGAAAACTTAAATGAGAGTGCCGATAGTAGCATTGATGAAAGTGCTGCAGACGACAGTGCTGTCGTTGAGGATGAGCCTGAAGAAGCAGTGGAAGAGAGTATTGTTCCAAAAATTGACATCGATGATGTCACCAAAGAAGAACCTGTTGATGAATCACTTACGGATAATGAGCGCGAAGTGGCTGGTGAGGAGGAAGGCTTAGCTTGGTGGGTTTATTTGCTTATTGGTTTGTTGAACGTTGCTGTTATTGGCGCTGGGGTATGGTGGTTTATGTTGCGTAAATCAACGCTCGCAGTCGATGCTCAAACCAATATCGAGGCAGAAGGAGTGATTGCTGACCTAGAAGATTTGGAAGATGATTTTGCTGGAGACTTTGATTCTCTGGATGAAATTGGTGAAGAAGAAATATCATTTTCTGAGGAGGCTTCTGCCTCAGTCGATACAGAAGGCAGTGATGCGACTGATAGCTTTGATGAAGATTTCTCTATAGACCCGGATGATGTTGATACGGATGAGGACTCTTGGGGCGAATTTGATAATGATAAAAATGCAAGTAAAGAGGGTGATGAAGGAACTAAGTAAAAAGAGGAGTAGTGATTGTCTTTCGTGACTTGAATGGCATAGAATTGAGCAAATCAGTTTTGGTCTATTTTCTCGATGTTGCCATTATCATCCCTATTACGAACACAGTCAGCAAAGGTACTTGTTGTTGATGGTCAGGACACTAATAGAAATCTACTTTCTAGAATTCTAAGCTCCTTGGCCATTGAGCAGGTTTGTAGCTTGGTTGACTATCACGATTTCAAATCTCATTTTCTCTCTTTTCTCCCCGATCTACTTGTTTTAGATTTTGATGTTCCTTGTGGCTCGGCAGAATCAATCGTTGAATGGTTGCGTTTGCAGCCGCAGGGCTATTTAGTCCCCATTATTATCAGTGGTGGAAAGCAGTGCGAAGGGGTTGATCGAGCGCTAGAGAAAGGCGCTAATGATTATATTCGGACGCCTTTTGTAACCGCTCAGGTGGCGGTCAGTATTAACAACTTAATGCAATTATCCAATTCTAATTATGATGCTGCTAATCGAGAGCGGTTTTTCGATCATCGCTTGCAGTTAAGTGTAAAGGCGCTTCAGTCCGAAATATTACAGCGTAATCAGGTGGAGCAGGAATTACATTTTCAGGCGCATCATGAATATCATTCACGCTTACCCAATCGTATTTTTTTACACAAGGTTTTAGAAGGTTTTTTTACAGATAATAATCGTGATCTGTATGAAAATAAGACCTTAGCCATTTTCCACTTGCATCAATTCAATGAAATCAATAATACGCTAGGCCATTCTCGTGCAGATGAAATACTGGTTGAAATGGCCTTGCGCTTTTCAGCTCTGTGTCAGCGTTATGTTGAAATAATACCCCTTCAATACGGCCTTTATGATCAGGCAGGTCCGGTTGCTCTGCTGGATAGAACGCACTTTACGATCGCTTTAAAAGATACTCAGGCATATCGACTGGAGGAAATTATTGAGCAGTTGCTTACAGACTCTAGCCAGCCGTTACATTATCAAGGGATGCAGATCGAGACCCCTATTTCCGTGGGTTTTGCATCGACGTTGGTCGACGATGATGTGACGTCATGGATGCGACGAGCGCATGTCGCGTTGGAGTTTGCAGAGCAAGAAAAACAGCCTTGGGCTGGGTATAGCGAGAAAGCAGACCGATACAGTCAGAAAAAACTCACGCTAGTCGCGGATTTGCGCAACGCAATCGCCTGTGATCAAGGCTTGTTTTTACATTACCAGCCTCAGTTTGATTGTCGGAGCGGTAAAATCTTAGGTGTTGAGGTATTACTGCGCTGGAATCATCCTATTTATGGTCCTTTACCTGCTGATGAAATAGTCGCATTGGCGGAACAAACTGGCCTCATTCAGCCATTGACACATTGGGTAATAAGCCATGCTTTCTCACAATATCAGAAGGTCTTAACTGCGGGTTTTGAAATAACTCTTTCGATCAATCTTTCAACACTCAACCTTTGGCAAAATAATTTACTACAAGATATTGCTCAGCAGCTTGAGCTTTATGATATTCCTGCAGGGCAGCTTATTTTAGAAGTCACAGAAACAGTCTTGTTGAAAAAGCCTAGGCGTTCATTGGATTTTTTGCGCTGCTTGACCGCACTGGGTATTCGTATTGCTTTGGATGATTTTGGAACCGGATTCTCGTCACTGGCTTATCTGAAAAAAATGCCGGTTTCAGAGCTGAAGATTGATCGTTCATTTATTCAAGAGCTTTGTTATAGCCATGAAGATCAGGTGATTGTCGAAACGATTATTGCCATGTGCAAAGGACTGGGCGTCGAAGTGGTCGCTGAAGGGGTTGAAGATAGGGCGACTCAATTAAAGCTGGAAGCGCTCGGTTGTGATCGTCTGCAAGGCTACTTTTTAGCGAAACCTTTATTGGGTAGTGATTTGTTATTACGGTTGGCCAGTCAGTAGAGCTAGCAGAATTAAGAGTCTTGCTGCAAGGGCTATCGTCGCTATATACTGCGGCAAATTTTATGTATTCGATTTTTCAGTGTGAGGCTATTATGAAGTTCCAAGGTACTAGTGAATATGTTGCAACGCCTGAGTTACAGATGGCTGTTAATGCATCCATTACTCTGCAGCGTCCATTATTATTAAAAGGAGAGCCTGGCACCGGTAAAACTATGCTTGCGGAGCAGTTAGCAGAATCTTTAGGTACTGAACTAATCCAGTGGCACATTAAAAGTACAACAAAAGCGCATCAAGGCTTATACGAATATGATGCTGTATCCCGTTTGCGTGATTCTCAACTCGGCAACGATAAAGTTCATGACATCAAGAACTACATTGTTAAGGGAAAGCTTTGGGAAGCCTTTGATGCCGATAAGCCCGTTGTATTATTGATTGACGAAATCGATAAAGCCGATATCGAATTTCCAAATGATTTGTTATTAGAACTCGATAAAATGGAGTTCTATTGCTACGAAACACAACAGCGTATTGTGGCTAAGCATCGTCCTATTATTTTGATCACTAGTAATAACGAGAAAGAATTACCTGATGCTTTCTTACGTCGTTGTTTTTTCCACTATATCGATTTCCCTTCTAAAGAAACCATGATGAAGATCGTTGATGTTCATTATCCAAACATCCAAGCGTCTCTTGTAAAAGAAGCAATGGAAGTATTCTTTGATGTTCGTAAAGTTCCTGGTTTGAAGAAAAAGCCATCCACGTCTGAATTGATCGATTGGCTTAAGTTATTGATGGCTGACGAGATCGGCGTTGATCTTTTGCGTGATACTGATAGAACAAAAGCCATTCCGCCCATGGCTGGTGCTTTGGTAAAAAATGAGCAAGACGTTATGTTGTTAGAAAAATTGGCCTTCATGAGCCGTCGCCGCGGTTAAGCGCTCAGGCTTAGGAGGTAGTTATGCTTATTGATTTTTTTATGACGGTACGCAAGGCGAAAGTGCCTTGTTCCGTCGGTGAATATTTGGATTTAGTCGCCGCGCTAGAAGGTCATTTATCGTTTGCGGACCTAGATGATTTTTATGCGTTGGCGAAGCTGTGTCTGGTTAAAGATGAGCGCCATTACGATAAGTTTGATAAAGCATTCGCTCATTATTTCGAAGGCATTGATAACTTAGATCTTGCGATGGATGATCCTAGTATTCCTGATGATTGGATGCGTAAAGAGATGGAACGCATCATGACTCAAGAGGAAATGGATAAGATTAAAGACTTGGGTGGCCTAGACGAAATTATTAAGGCCTTCAAAGAGCGTCTGGAAAATCAGAAGAAACGTCATCAGGGTGGTAATAAAAATATTGGTACGGGGGGGACATCACCTTTTGGTGCTAATGGTTTTAATCCTGAAGGTTTTCGTATTGAGCAGGGGCAGTCTCGACATAAGAAGGCGGTTAAGGTTTGGGAAAAACGTAATTATCGCGACCTAGATGATTCAATTCAACTCGGTATTCGTAATATCAAAGTTGCTTTACGCCGTTTGCGCAAGTTTGCTCGCACCGGCGCGGCTGATACCTTAGATCTAGACGATACGATTGCAAGTACCGCAAGAAATGCTGGTTATTTAGATTTAAAGCTGGTGCCTGAACGTCATAATGCGGTGAAAGTATTATTGTTTTTTGATATCGGTGGTTCGATGGACCCTCATGTCAAAGTCTGTGAAGAGCTATTCTCTGCGGCTAGAACTGAGTTTAAGCACATGGAAACGTTTTATTTTCATAACTGCTTATATGAGTCAGTTTGGAAAAATAATATTCGTCGTACCAATGAACAGACAATGACTTGGGATTTGCTGAATAAATTTGGCCGTGATTATAAAGTTATCTTTATTGGTGATGCGATGATGGCACCTTATGAAGTGACGCATACGGGCGGCAGTGTTGAGCATTGGAATGATGAAGCAGGAGCTGTTTGGCTGCAGCGAGTGAAAGACAAGTTTGATAAGGTGGTATGGATTAATCCAGCACCTGAGAGTCACTGGGGTAATGGAGGATCATTGGGCGCAATTAAGCAGATTGTGGAAGATGAAATGTATCCTCTGACTTTAGAAGGACTTGAGAAAGCTATGAAAAAAATGAGTCAGTAACTGAATTTGAGAGTATTTAAAAGTGCATCCGTTAATTAGATGGATGCACTAAGGCAAAAGAACTGGAATTATTTGCTTTGACAGGTAAACTAATACCAATTATTAAGGATGATAATATAACTAATAAATATAATTAAAATAAAGGCTAGCGCAAAATGCGAAGCTTAAAATTTCAACCCGTGTGGAGTATGACGCTAGGGTTGTCTGTTCTAAATAATATCATTCCCTCCCTATTTCTTGTCGTGCAAGAACGGTTGACGACGCCATTTCTACGTGTGAAGTTCGCTATTAATTCATTTTCTATTATAAAAAACTCTAAAGTTAGCCCCGTGCCCTCGATTCCTTCTTGTAATGCTTACTCTTATTTATTTGGAAATCAATGATATGAGAATAGAACTGGGTCACAGTTTACCAACTGAGCAAGATAGCAGTGGTAAAGTCGGCATTTGGGCCAGTTATCTTATTTGTGGGAAATGCTACTCTGCGGCTGATTGTGACCTTAATGAATGGCAAATAACGCCAAAAGCGACTGAATCAGCCATAGATTGGTCGATAGGAGCAGGTTATAGTGTACTGAAACGTGATCTTGTCTTAAGTCACATCGAGAAGGTGATCGACTTAACTTCGGATGATGTTACTGCGGTTGCTATGAATTGGCAGTTATCTAATCATAAAAATTATGCTGCATTCTAATGGTGAAGCCTCGAATTAATGATGAACTTTGCAACAGACAGGCTTCGATAAGAGATGCGAATACTTAACCCTATTTATAAAATATTTTTAATGATTGTTTGCATCTTTCCGTTTGCGGAAGCATTAGAGGTTGGCGACCATGTTCCGGATTTTGTCATGCCCAGTAGTAATGGGGCACCGCAGCGTCTATCTGAACAAATTGGTAAGCCCGTGATGCTCGTTTGGTTGGATGCATGCGACCAATGCGAAGAAACATTGATCGATTTACAGTACCTCGCAGAAAGCTTGGCGGTAGAAGGGCTTCAGACGTGGTTTTTATGGCGTAAACAAACTGATTACACCGCACCATGGTCACGTTTGCCCGTATTGGAATATCAGGCTTCGAATTCAGAAGCTTGGTGGTTTAAATCTGCTCCGGCCGTGATGTTTATTTCACCGGATGGCGTTTTAGATTACCTCGTTACGGACAGTGTCAATGATCGCAAGCTTGAAGTATCAAACGAATTAAAGCTTTGGCTTAATAACAAAGAATGGTTTCAGTAAGAAGGTTACAAAAAATGCGTTTTACCTATTTAGTATTGTTATCTTTAATATCAATGACCAGCGTCGCACAACCTGTACAAGAAGCCGATGTGATGAATGCACAAAAAGCATCGGCGCAAGCAAGTCAGTTGAGTATTAAGGCAACGGCGATTAAACAATCGGTATTGGATCTAAATAGAGATTTATATCAGCTGGAAGAAGAATTGCTGAGTCCTGCAACAACCCGGGCCGCTGTGTTTTTCTCGCTGGCATACGGCGAATTTTTCGAGCCTTATTCAATTAATATAACGGTCGATGACAAGCAGCCGATCCAATATTTATATACTAAGCGCCAAATAAGTGCATTACGGGAAGGCGCAGTGCAGCCTCTAAGTAACCTTAATTTAGGGCCTGGTTTACATGCGATTAAAGCCATTGCTAAAGGCGTGGACAAGTATGGGAAAAATCGTGAACTTGTTATAGAGGCAAAAATAGAAAAACTTGATCAGCCTTTGTATATCGAATTGAAAGTACAAGATAATAAAGAAATGCAAAATGCAGAACTGCTGATTAGTCAGTGGTAAATATATGAAATTATTGTTGATAGCTTTTTTATTATTTAGCGCGACTTTTTCTTATGCTCAAAGCAATGAGCAGGAAATATTGCGCCTTCAAAAAGGTGAATATTATTATCATTATCTCACGGGTGATTTTCCCAGTGCGATGAATCAGCTGAAGCTATTACGTTCCAAAGAAGGTGCTATTGCTGACGAGGCAGATGTCATGGAAGCTGCCATGTTACTGTCATTAGGTTTGCACGAACAGGCGCAATCAATTTTTACTGAGATACAGAAAACAGGCCGTACGGTTTCCTCTCAAACATGGTTTTTCTTAGCGCGTCGCTGGTTTGAGTTGGGGCAATATGAGTCAGCACTTTACAGTATTAAAAATATCGATTTCGCTCAGTTAACATTAGAAACAGTAGCGGAAGCTCAATTCATGAAAGCAGCGTCATTGATCGAGTTTGGAGAGCATAAGAAAGCACTTACCATGATTAGTGACATGCCGCGAAGCAGTATTTGGACGGGATTCGCTCGACATAATCTTATCTTATCGATGTTTAATGGGAATAATAGCGGACAAAGTACAGCGCTACTCATGGAAGATGCGACTTTTTATCTACCAGAAACTCAAGAAGGTCATGACTTACGCGATCGAATACATCTAATTTCTGCGTTGCACTTTTTACAAACGGGTAAATATCGCTCTGCTGAAAAGCATTTAAAACGTATTAGTCTTGCTGGTCCCTATACGCCTGTTGCGCTTTTGCAATATGGTTGGGCAAAAGTTGAGCAAGGTCAGTATGAAGCTGCATTACAGCCTTGGCGGGAATTACAGGTTCGATTTAATCAATTCAACCCTGAAGTAATGGAATCTATGCTGGGTGTTCCTCATGTATTGGAACTTATGTATGCCAGTACTCAGGCGTTAAATGTGTATGAAGAGACAGAAAAACGGTTGCTGTCCATGAAGTCTTTACTCATTCAAATGAATGAAGGTTTGGTTGATAACCCCTGGCTTGAAGATTGGATTTATAAGCAAGATGATCAAGGCTGGGGTTGGCAGGCAAATATTGAAACAACATTACCTTTAAACGATACTGCCGCGGTCTTACAGCAATTAGTCACCAATAATAAATTGGTGAATCAAATGACTGAATATCGTGATTTATTGCTGTTAACCAATTATTTAAATGAAAAAGAAAACAGTTTGAAATTATGGCTAACGCTGGTAAGTAAACGAGAGCAAACGTTTAAGGCGCTGAACGCGTCGGCCATGTTAGAGCAATCTAGTGTGCAACTGAGCACAGTAAAGAATGAGCTAAAGCAAATGCAAGATCAGCTTAATCAATCAAATAATGATCTGCTTGCCTTACCGAATGATCACGAAGCTAAGAACATAAATTTGTTAGCACGCTCAGCAAAAGGAATTGAAAGGCTTAATCTTATTAATAAGGCCAGTCGTAATGTAGAGATGTATCAGCAACGCTGGAACCGGGTTAAGGGTGTTTTTTTATGGCAAATGAGTGCACAAAAAGTGCATAAACAGTGGGGCCTTAAAAAACAGTTGGGTGCTATGGAGCGATTGATAAGAACAGCGGATACGATGTTACTTGAAACGCGCCTTGCGCATAAATGGTCTCCTTCTGCTTGGGTAGGAATGAAAGATAAAATATTGATGGTTCTGGCAAACGTTAATGCCTTAAAAGCATCAGCAGAAGACGCTAAAACAGAAAGTAAAGCGGCTTTACTCGTCAGTTCAACGCAATATTTAAATGCCCAGATTGACCGGATAAATGACTACCTGTCTCAATCACGTTTATCGATAGCCCGGTTATACGATGAAGCACTACAGCGTCACGTTGCTTTTGGTGAGTTGAGTGAAGAGGAACAGCAATAATGAAAAAGTTATTATGTGCTGTTTTGACCATCGCGTTATTATCAGGTTGTAGCGTATTAGAGCCTCTTACTGAACAAGAGCAGTTGAGCCAGCAAACACTGGGTAACTTATCACCGGCTGCTCTTCGCTTAATGGGCAATGAAAATATAGACATTGATCATGATGAGGTGATGGAGAAGTACCGAGCTTATTTAGAAGTTTCGACGGATGAAGAACTAAGAATAAGGACCCATCATAGAATTGCCAATTTGCGATTGCAAAAAGATGAATTTATTTTGGAGGGAGGTGATCAATCTGATGAAGCCAGCGCTAAAGTTTTTGAGTTGGATGCAGGTCGAGAATCTATTGCTGATTATGAAAAATTATTAGCGAAATATCCAGATCGAAACGATAACGATCTAGCCTTGTATCAACTTGCAAAAGCTTATTCATTAGCAGGCGAGCCTTTTGAAACTATTCGAGTCCTTGAGCAATTAACAGAATTATATCCGCGTTCTGACTATTACCTAGAATCTCTTTTTCGATTGGGGGATATCTATTATGCAAATGGTGTTTATGATTTAGCTGAAAGTTCCTACCAACGCTTAATAATACGTGGCTCTGAAGGTAATAAATATTATCTAAATGCGATGTATTTGGTGGGTTGGTCTCAATTTAAACAGAACCGTTATGATGAATCATTGTTGTCTTTTACTTCTGTTTTAGATTTTGAATTTCCTACCGAAGAAACTATTACTTTAGCCTCAATTGGTCAGCAAAGTATGTTAAAAGATATTTTGCGCATTATGGCAATTACTTTTGATTATCAAGGGGATTGGGAAAACATAAACCAGTTTTATGCAGGTATTGGCCGCCGTCATTATGAACATCGAATTTATGAAACGTTAGCCAGCCAGTACTATAATAAAAAATATTATAAAAGTGGCGCGTCAACGTTAAGGGCTTTTATTAATCGTTATCCTCAAGATGTGCTGTCCCCTGTATTTTACCAGCGTGTTGTTGAAGGCTATACAAAAGCACGTTACCCCACGTTATTGCGTAAGCATAAAAAAATATTTGTCGAAACGTTTGGGGTCGGTGGTGAGTACTGGGAAAATCATACTCTAGCGGTTCAAGAAACGATAAAGCCAGCACTATCAACTTATATTTGGGACCTTGCTCGTTTTAATCATGCTTGGGGTCAGCGGATTAAAAATGGCAAAGAAAAGAAAGAGCGTCTGCAAGAAGCGATTGGCTGGTATGGTGAATACATTCGAAGTTTCCCTGATGCTGAAGATACCGCGAAGGCGCATTTTTTATTGGCAGAAGTGGCCTATCAAACAAAGCAGTATCCATTAGCTAAAGATCACTACGAAATCGTGGCTTACCAATACCCTGACTACGAGAAAGCGGCTGAATCTGGTTATGCTGCTATTTTAACGTACAGCAAACACAAGCCTAAAAAAGCGGATAAACTTATTTGGCGACAGTTAACGGTCGCCAGTGCGATGCGTTTTGTTCAGGAATTCCCGAAAGATGAGCGTCGAGGACAGGTATTGGTGAATACTGCTGAGATGCTATTGGCCGGTCAATATTACGAGCAAGCCTTGGTGACGGCAAACCTTGCTTGGGAATCTGAAGGTAATTTGTCTGCTCGTCACCGTTATGGAGCATCCTTGGTAAGAAGTCATTCAAGCTTTTATTTAGAGCAGTTTGTGGAAGCAGAGCAGGCTATTAAAGAAGCTCTTAGTTATGACAAAATTAAATCGAAATCGCGCAATGATTTACGTGAAAAATTAGCCGCCTCTATTTATAAACAAGGCGAAATGGCTAAGGCTTCGGGCGATAATGAATTAGCAGTTAAAAATTGGCTTCGTATTGCTAAGCTAGTCCCTGAAAGTGATATTAAAGTCAGTGCAGAGTTTGATGCGGCCACATTATTAATGGCGGCTGAGAAATATGAGCAAGCCGTACCCGTATTGTTAGATTTTAGGAAGGCCTATCCAAATCACCGTTTGGTGAAAGATATTCCTTCAAAGTTGATCGTCGCTTATGAAAGCCAAGAGAACTGGCGTAGTGCCGCGTTTGAGTTACAAAAAATATGGCAGCAAGGTGGTAATAAAGAGCAGTCGCGAATCGCTTTATTTCAATCAGCGGAGTATTTTGAAAAAGCCAAAGACTTAGATAATGCGTTGGTTATGTACAAGCGTTATGCTCATGATTACAAAAGACCTTTTAATCCCGCTATTGAAGCGCATCATAAGCTGGATGTTATTTATTTAGCGCAAGGGGATGATACTAAAAGATTATTTTGGATGAATAAAATAGTTTGGTTGCATCTTGGTGCAAGGGAAGACAGAACAGATCGATCAAAGTACTTAGCCGCTAAATCTGCGTATGAACTCGCTGAAAATGAACGCATAAAGTTTGAGAAAGTAAAAATTACGCTGCCACTAGATAAAAGTATTAATAGAAAAAATAAGCGAATGAAAGCCGCTATGGAACGATATACACAAGCAGTACAAATAGGTGTGCTCGAATTTACGACTTCAGCTACTTTTCGAATTGCTGAACTGTACTCGCAGTTTGGCAGTGGCTTATTGGCTTCAGAACGCCCCGCTGGGTTAGATGAGTTAGCGCTTGAAGAGTATGGTTATTTACTTGAAGATCAGGCCTTTCCTTTAGAAGAGGCAGCGATCGAAGTTCATCAAAAAAATGCAGGTCGCACCTTTGATGGATTGTATGATCAATGGGTGAAAAAAAGTTATGGTTCTTTAGCTGAGTTGATGCCCGCTCAATATGCAAAATATGAAAAACAGGTGAGTTATGTTGACGCTATTCGCTAAAGTTGTGCGTCTAAGCTTTTTAGCCACAGTGGTTAGCTTAAGTGGTTGTAGTGTGTTTACTCCAAAACCAGAAGTTATTGATCTTAAAGTTGACGTATTAGGCCCGGTTCCATTGGCATTGCAGCAAGATTTTGGTGATGCACTCGTACTAATGCAGGATGAGAAGTTTTTGGATGCAGAAAAGTTACTGCTTGATATTACATTAAGATTTCCAGACTTTGCTGGACCTTGGTCTAATTTGGCCATCGTCCAAAGTAAGCAAGAAAAGTTTGAGGAGGCTCTCGTAAGCATCGATACCGCTCTGCAGCAGGATGAAAAATTTTGCCAAGCCGTTTCATTTAAAGGCATTGTATTACGGGAGTTGGGGAAATTTAAACGTGCTAAAGAGCAGTATCTAGCGGCTTTAGAATGCAATCCTAATGATGTGATGACCTTGTATAATCTAGGAGTGCTATCAGATTTGTATTTGCATGATAATGTAAACGCACTCTCATACTATCAGCGATATTTAGTTGCTCAGGGTGATCAGCAAGATGAAACGGTAAAATCTTGGGTTGTTGATTTGAAGCGTAGAGTGCCGACTGAAGATCAACAAAAACCGACGGGCAATATTGAAAAGTCAGCGGAAACTAACAACTCTACGCCGCAATTAGCGGGAGAAGAATAATGAAAATTATTATGATTATTCTGCTTATTTTGCCATTTACTGCGTTTGCGGGTGATGTTATTCGACTTGATGGTATTTCTATTCAAGGTAATAGTGAAGAGCCTAGTGTGTTGTATGTAACGCCTTGGCAACCTGCGCCTGGGGCAGGGCGACTATTCGCTCCTGTTAATAGTTATCGTAAACAATGGCTAAAACCTATTAGTCGCCAGATTATGAAAAGAGAAGTTAAGTATTTGAATTATTTTCAGAATGAATATAACTTTTCATCGCTAGATAATAAAAATAAATAAAATAGCATTATTGATTCAAACTTTTATATTAGTATGTTTGTTAACATTCTAATACCTCATTTCCGGTGTGATAAAAGATCGCATCGATGAAATATTTAAAACTAAAACTAAAAAAATAGGGGATTACCAAATGGATACCATCATTCGCTTCTTTCAAGAAGGCGGCACTTTTATGTACCCAATTGCAATTATTTTAGCCGTTGGTCTTGCAGTGACGCTTGAGCGCTTCATCTTTCTAACGCGCGAAAAGTCGTCAAATCGTCAGGCATTTGAAGATGTTTTACCCATGTTGCAGAAGCGTGATTTTCGCGCAGCATTAAATTATACCAATGCTTCAGTCGCTAAAATATCGATTATTTTTGCCGCAGGCATCAATCGTATTCCTTCTGGCCGACGTGAAGATATCGAGCTAGCGATGGAAGAGGGTGTTATGGAAGCGATTCCTCAATTGGAAAAGCGTACGCAGTATGTTGCAACTTTAGCCAATATCGCAACCTTGATGGGATTATTGGGTACCATTATGGGTCTTATTGCTGCATTTACCGCCGTTGCTCATGCGGCACCTGCCGAAAAAGCAACACTGCTATCTCAGTCTATCTCTGTAGCAATGAATACCACCGCATTTGGTCTAATGGCCGCAATTCCTTTATTACTGAGTCATGCTTTTTTACAAGCTAAAACCAATGAAATTGTTGACAGTATTGAGATGGCCGGTGTTAAGTTTTTAAATATCGTAACTGAGCGTAAGCCGACCCCTACCAAAGAAGGTTAATGGAGACGTTGTAATGAGACGCCATAAGAGAATGAAATCAGAGGCAGATCTCGATATTACTTCCTTCATGAATTTAATGATCATTTTGGTTCCTGTGCTGCTATTAAATATGGTATTTGCGCAGACGGCCGTACTTGATCTTAAATTGCCATTAGGGGATTCTGTCGGGAATGTAAATCCTGAAGATGTATCAGTTGAAGTCACTATTAGAAAAACTGGAATGCAAGTTGTTGTTGCCGCTGGGGGAGCATCTCGTGTAATTGGAGATATTCCGGTCGTCGAAACAAAACAAGATCATAAAAAGTTATCTGAAGTTTTACAGAAAGTTAAAAAAGGCTTTCCTGATAAAAACGATGTGGTTTTATTGCCAACGCCAGAGATTGATTATCAAACGTTGGTCGCCATTATGGATACAGCTCGTACTTTTGAAACAGTGGTCGCCGCATCTTTAGTTGATGCTGTTTTATTTCCTGAAGTTTCTTTAGGGGATGCCCTTGTGATTGAGCAAGCCTCGCGGGAGGTTCAGCCATGAAAATGTCAAGACGCGCTAAACGAATGCAGCGCAATCACAAGCGTAACGCCGCAAAATCAGTTTTAAACTTAACGGCTTTGATGGATATTTTTACTATCTTGGTATTCTTTTTGATGATGAATCAAAATGATTCTGAAATTCAAAGTAATGATGCCATTCAGTTACCAAAATCGATTGCTGCCAATGAACTAAAAGACACGGTTCGTATATTAGTCACTAAAGATGATTTGTTAGTTCAGGGTCGTCCGATTGCCAAAATGGGCGATATTGCAAAAATAGAAGGTGAAATTATTCCGGCCTTGAAAAAAGAGCTGGATTATTTGGCGACTCGTTCCCCATTACCGTTTGAGTTAAAAGAAGAAGGCCGTCCAATTACCATTATGGGTGATAAAGATACGCCTTATTCGGTACTCAAGCGGATTATGGAGACGTGTGCGAAAGCGGAGTTTAATAATATTTCCCTTGCAGTGAGTCAGAAAGGGGAGGCTAGCTAATCATGGCAACATCGATAGTGCGTCCTCCTGAACTGCCTTGGAATGATGCTGATCAGAAAAGCTTTCGTTTAATTTTAGTTATCTTTTTAAGTATTGTTTTAGTCGTCGGTTTTTTTGTGCCTAAAATTACTTTGCCTGAGATTGAGCGTAAGGAATTAGAGAAGGTTCCTGCTGCTGTTGCAAAGGTTATCAAACGTAAAAAACTTGAAAAGCCGAAACCAAAGCCTAAACCAAAGCCGATTGAAAAGAAGGAAGAAAAAAAGCCTGAACCTAAAAAGGTTGAGGAGAAGCCAAAACCTAAACCTAAACCTAAACCTAAACCTAAACCTAAACCTAAACCTAAGCCTAAGCCTAAGCCAAAGCCTAAAAAAGAAGTACCTAAAGAAAAACGGGCTAAAGCCAAAGAAAAAGCAAAAGAAGCGTTTGGTTTTGGTGCGATGGAAGCTTTGAAAGGTATCCCAGGTTCTGCTGCCATTACTGCGCTTGATACATCAAGCAAAGGCCTTTCGAATAAAGGTAATAAAGCGACGGATACTGGCTCTGTTATTGATCGTAGTGCTGCAAGTCGTGGATCTGGTGGTATCAGTGATACCGCATTAACTACCGAAACAATGGGTGAAAATCTATCTGCTCGCGATGTGACGGCTGTTGAACTGAGCAGTGAAGAGGTGCAGATTGAAAATTCTGGGCGGGGTCGTAGTCAAGAATCACTGCGTCTGGTTTTCGAACAGCACAAGGCATCTTTTGATGTATTGTATCGCAAAGCGTTACGTAAAAATGCAGCCTTGGAAGGCAGTGTCACTTTAAAGCTTGAGATTCAGCCTAATGGTAAGGTTTCAAGTTGTACTGTGATTGAGAGTGAGTTGAAGGATGCGAAGTTGAAAAGACGCTTAGCGTCCCGATGCCGCATGATTTCCTTCGAAGACAAAGGTGATATTGATGTGAAGGTGGTTGAGTTTCCCATTCGCTTCATTCCATAATCAATATCTGCATTATGCGTTTAGAAAGCCACCTTCGGGTGGCTTTTTTTTCAAGGCGAAGTTTCTTAAGGTAGTTGTCGTTTTATTTAGTGTGTCGTTGGGCATTCATCGTGGAGGGCGTATAATTAATTGGTTATACCGTTATCTATATAAAGCAATTGACATAAATAAAATAGGAAATTAAATCAATACATCTCTAAGCTCATAATGGCGTTACATCTTTTATAAACCCAGAGATATGTGCGGCTATACGATCAGTATCAAGGTTGGCGTCAACCTGATTATTAGCCATTAGTCGTTAGGAAAAATCACGATTCTTCTAGCTGATTAATATCACACGCTTCGACGGTCATGCTAACCGTAGGGGCCATGACCTTGGCCGTTCCTATCACAACCGCTTTATCATCTTGATTCGTAACAACACATTGCAAGGTTACAATGGGCTTTTCAGGATGCTTTTCAACAGCTGTTAGCGTGACGGTGAGGGTATCACCAATGCAAACAGGACGTTTAAACTGCAAGTCTTGAGAAAGGTAAATAGTGCCTGGCCCAGGAAGGTCCATCGCTAGCGCGGCTGAAATGAGGCCCCCGGTGAACATGCCGTGAGCAATACGTTGCTTAAAAGGCGTGGTTGCGGCGTATTCTGCATCTAAATGCAATGGGTTTAAATCACCGCTGGCTTTCGCAAATAATAATAAATCGTCTTCTGTGACGGTGTGCTGACGCTTGCAAAAATCATCAATGTTGATGGTATCAAAAGGGCGATTGCTTATGAGTGTCATGCTACTTCCTTGCAGTTGTTTTAATTATATTTATGAAAACTTAATCTAATCTTAGAGTTGCTGCTCTATCCAGTCAGCAACATTATTATAAACGTCATGCTTGCACGTTTCGTTTAGCATTTCATGACGAGCTTCTTTATAAAGCTTATGTGTGACGTTGTCATGACCTGTTTGTCGTAGTTTTTGCTTTAAGGCACGAATACCTTTTCCCATCCGCCCTACGGGATCTTTTTCACCGCCAAATAAATACATGGGTAATGAATGTGGAATCTTATCAAGTTGCTTTTTTTGACTAATTTCAATCAAGCCTGATAGTAGTTGTCGCCAAGTTTCTGCGCTGCAAGGAAATCCACAAAGTGAATCGTTTATATATTTATCAACTTGCTCTGGGTCGCGGCTAAGCCAGTCAAAATCAGTTCGGTTAGGTTTGAAATGATTGTTGAAGGATGCAAAGGATAATTTGTCCATCACTGAGGAGGGGCTACCTTCCTTTAATCTGAATTTTTCTAAGTGTGCAATGATACGTCCTGCGTGATACATGAAAGGGTGTTGATAATTTGTCCCAGATAGAATTAATCCTGATAGGCGGTTGCCGTATCGTATTGCATACCCTTGGGCAATAAATGATCCCATGCTATGAGCAAACAAGAAAAGTGGTAGTTCTTTATTTTGAATAACGTGTTCTTGAACATCGACAATGTCTTGAATTGTTTTTGACCAGCCATCTTCATTAGCATAGTGCCCTAATATTTCATTTTCACCATGCCCACGATGGTTATGGCAAATAACGTTATAGCCTTGTGTGTATAAAAACTGAGCAAACTCATTATAGCGGTTCATGTGCTCGGCCATGCCATGGCAAATATGAATGTAGGCTTTTGCAGTTTCTGATGTCCAGCATTTGACTTGAATACGCCGTCCGTCTTTAGCCGTAATCGTGATGATTTCATTGGTCATGTTTTAACCTGTAGTTCGGTGTTCGTTCGTTATAATTATAAGTTTTATCGTTAGGGTATTAGATTACTGTGCTTTTGACTTTTTTTGTATGCTTTTGGTTAAGGTTTTTTGCTCGAAATAGTAAAAAATGGTAATCTCTTTGCCAATTATTCGATCAAAATATGCCAACCTTCAGTCATTTAATGGCAAGAAAATTAATGCATATGAAATTTAGTACAGTATTCGTACGAATCTAATTGGGAACTGAGCATGAACGAAACATTTTTTCAGGATAAATATCCAGCAGAACTCGCGAAAACGATTGATACCGATAAGTATCAATCAGTTGTCGAAGTATTTAACGGTTTTGTTGCTAAATATGCCGATAAACCGGCTTTTACCTGTCTTGGTCAAACCATTACTTATGCTGAATTAGAAACCGAAAGTGCTGCCTTCGCTGCGTATTTGCAGAATGAAACAGCATTAGAAGTGGGTGACCGTATTGCGGTTCAGCTACCGAATGTACTTCAGTATCCTATCGTTGTTTTCGGCGCAATGCGTGCCGGCATGACCGTCGTTAATACCAATCCGCTCTATACTGAGCGTGAAATGGAACACCAGTTTAACGATTCAGGTGCTAAAGCCTTAATCGTTTTGGCAAACATGGCAGCGAAAGCTGAACGTGTTTTAGCCAATACTTCAATTGAGACTGTAATCGTTACCGAGGTTGGTGACATGCATAAGATGGTTAAGCGTGTCTTGATCAATAGTGTATTGAAATATGTTAAGAAAGAAGTTGAATCATACAATATCGCCAATGCTGTTTCTCTACGCAAAGCGTTAAGTTTAGGTAAGGGCAAAGCTTTTACTACTCCAGCAATAAAACAAGATGATGTCGCTGTTTTACAGTACACCGGCGGTACCACTGGTGTCGCTAAAGGCGCGATGTTAACGCACGGAAACTTGATTGCAAATATGTTGCAATGTCATGGTCTCTTCACGATGGCTTTGGATGAAGGTAAAGAAACGGCTATTGCTCCACTTCCTCTGTATCATATTTATGCATTTACTGTGCACTGTATGGTATTACTGGAAACGGGTAATCACAGCGTACTAATACCTAATCCTCGTGACATACCTGGTTTTATTAAGGTATTACAGAGTACTAAATTCTCTTGCTTTGTTGGTTTGAATACCTTGTTCGTTGCGTTATGCAATCAACCCGTTTTCAAAGGCCTTGATTTCAGCGGATTGAAATTGACTATTTCGGGTGGCATGGCTTTAACTAAGAATGCTGCTGATCAGTGGAAAACAATAACAAACTGTGAAATTGCAGAAGGCTTCGGGATGACAGAGACTTCTCCTGTAGTATCATTCAATCCACCGGGTCACGTTAAGCTAGGCACAATTGGTATTCCTGTCGCGAGTACTAACTGCAAAGTAATTGATGACAATGGTAATGAGTTACCAATTGGTGAAGCAGGGGAGTTATGTGTTAAAGGCCCTCAGGTCATGAAGGGGTATTGGCAGCGTCCTGAAGCAACAGCAGAAGCTATCTCTAGTGATGGTTGGTTGAAGACGGGTGATGTTGCCGTGATCAGCGAAGATGGTTATATGAAGATTGTTGATCGTAAGAAAGATATGATCATTGTTTCGGGCTTCAATGTTTATCCGAACGAGGTTGAAGACGAAATTGTTACTCATCCTGATATCATTGAAGTCGCGGCGATTGGCATTCCAGATGAGAAAACGTCAGAAGCGGTAAAAGTTTTTGTTGTGTCAAGTAATGAAAATCTAACCGCAGCGGATGTGAAAGCATGGGCTCGGAAGCGTTTAACTGCATATAAAATACCACGACATGTAGAATTTCGCGATGAGTTACCAAAAACGAACGTAGGTAAAATATTGCGTCGTGAATTGCGTGATGAAGAAATCGCTAAAATCAAAAAATAAAACATAAGCCTATATTGGCAGAAGTTTCATTACGATTTTGTTAGAATAACGCCCTGCCTTTGCAGGGCGTTTTCGTTTGAGTGTTATAAGTTTACGAACGCTATTAGTTGTACCGTCGTTATTATATTTTTTTATTACTTAATAGATCACTTATTTTAAAAGATCACTGGATTTGATGTGAGCCAGAATAACAAGCTTGATAAAAATGCGCTTAAACAGGCCGTTAATAATTGTTTAACAAAAGATAAGTATCGACTTAATCGAGACTTACACGCTATTTTTGGTTTAGCAAAGCAGGAAAAGCCATTCGATAATAAGTTGGCTAAATTATTGGTGGCTATTGAACGCAGTCAGCAAGTTCTTGCTCAGCGAAAAACTGTTTTAACACTGAATTATCCCGAGTCACTTCCGGTTAGCCAAAAGCGTGAGCAAATATTAGCGGCTTTGTCTGAGCATCAAGTTATTATTATTGCCGGTGAAACAGGGTCTGGTAAAACAACTCAGCTCCCTAAAATGTGTTTGGAGTTGGGGCTCGGTCAGGCGGGTACCATTGCGCATACTCAACCTAGACGGTTGGCTGCACGATCAGTCGCTAGTCGAATTGCTCAAGAGCTCGAAGTAGAAATGGGTCAAGAAGTGGGGTGTCAGGTACGTTTTAGTGATCAAACCACTGAACGCACGCGGGTTAAATTGATGACGGATGGTATTCTGCTAGCCCAAACCCAGAATGACAAATTTCTTTCAGAATACGATTGCATCATTATTGATGAAGCCCATGAACGTAGCTTAAATATTGATTTTTTATTGGGTTTTTTAAAGCAGTTGTTGCCTAAGCGCCCAGATTTAAAAGTCGTTATTACCTCTGCAACTATTGATTTAACCCGGTTTAGTGAGCATTTTTCCAATGCCCCTGTGATTGAAGTATCAGGTCGAACGTTTCCCGTGGAAGATCGGTTTCGACCTTTGGTTCGAGAAAGTGAAGATGACACGGATTTAACCATTCAAGAAGGCATCTTACATGGGCTGCAAGAACTAGCTGAGCAAGATCGAATTAAGCAGCAAGCTGGGGATGTGTTGGTCTTTTTACCCGGTGAACGGGAAATTCGTGAGTGTGCTGAATATTTACGAAAAATGATGCTGCACGATAAGGATCTACGTAATAGCCAAATATTACCGTTGTACGCACGTCTAGGGGTGAGTGAGCAGGGTAAAATATTCACAGAGTCGGTCGGGCGTCGGATAATATTGGCGACGAACGTGGCCGAAACATCGCTAACCGTACCGGGAATTCGCTATGTTATCGACTCTGGTGTTGCGCGAATAAGCCGCTATAGCTATCGATCGAAAGTTCAGCGTTTGCCCGTGGAAGCTATTTCGCAAGCCAGTGCGAATCAAAGGCGCGGGCGTTGCGGTCGTGTTGCAGATGGTATTTGCATTCGCTTATTCTCTGAAGACGACTTTTTATCGCGCCCTGAGTTTACCGAGCCTGAAATACAAAGAACAAATCTTGCCGCTGTTATACTGCAAATGATTTCGCTTAAATTGGGTGATATCAGTAATTTCCCTTTTGTTGATGCGCCTGATCCGCGTTTTATAAAAGATGGTTTTAACCTGTTGCAAGAGTTAGAGGCGGTTACCTCAAGTGCTGCAGAAGGGCAGTTTGTTTTAACTCAGCTTGGCCGTCAGATGTCTCGCTTGCCAGTGGAGCCAAGAATATCCCGGATGCTTTTGCAAGCTAAAAAACAAAATGCATTACGTGAAGTTCTTATTATTGCTTCCGCATTAAGTATTCAAGATCCGCGAGAAAGACCTGCGGATAAAAAACAAGCAGCCGATCAAAAGCATAAAGAATTTGCTCATGAAGAGTCTGATTTTTTATCGTATGTGAATCTATGGGATGCGTTTGAAGAACAAAGGCAGGAACTAACCAACTCACAGTTACGAAAATGGTGTCAGAAAAATTTCGTCAATTATATGCGTATGCGTGAGTGGCGCGATGTGCATAAGCAACTACACATACTGTGCCGCGAAATGGATTTTGTTTTAAATACCGACGCTGCCAGTTATGAAAATGTTCATAAATCTTTGCTAGCAGGGTTGTTAAGCCACATTGCGCAAAAAGAAGAAGGTGCAGAATATTTAGGGGCTCGTCAGCGTAAGCTGCAAATTTTCCCTGCATCGGGTCTTTATAAAAAACGCCCTAAGTGGATTGTGGCGGCTGAATTAATGGAAACAACGCGTTTATACGGACGTACGGTAGCGAAAATTGATCCGGAGTGGCTGGAACAGTTGGCCAAACCCCTATTAAGAAAAAGTTATTTTGAACCGCACTGGAGTAAAAAACGGGGGCAGGTGATCGCCTTTGAACAGACGAGTTTATATGGCTTAATTATTAACCCTAAACGCGCCATCGATTTTAGCCGTATTAATATGCCGGAGGCGAGAAATTTATTTATCCAGCAAGGGCTGGTTGAAAATAATATTGAGTTAAAATCAAAATTTTATCAGCATAATATTAATTTAATTGCTGAGCTAGCCGAGCTTGAAGAAAAAACACGAACCCGAAGTTATGTGGTGGAAGATGCCGTGGTTGGGCATTTTTATGATGAGCATATTCCAACAGATCTTGCTTCGGTTATTAGCTTGTATGCTTGGCTAAAAAAGCCAGAAACAGATGAAAAAACACTGTATTTAAGCAAAGAATATTTATTAAAACAAAGTGAAGACAGTGTCACCGATGCTTTGTACCCCAGCTACTTTAATTATCAAGGTATCAGCTTTCCATTGGCTTACGCATTCTCACCAGGAGCGAAAGATGATGGTGTATCGATGACAGTGCCTGCATCGGTATTAGGGCAAATTTCTATTGATCAGGCTGATTGGTTAGTGCCTGGTTTTATTAAAGAAAAATGCATTGCTATATTGAAAGGGTTACCTAAACCGATACGTAAACAATTAGTGCCCGTGCCAAATACGGTGGATGATTTTTTACGCATTGCTAATGTGGGCGAGGGCGGTTTATTTCCTCAGCTAGTTAATTTCTTATACGCGAAGTATCGAATTAAAGTTGAGTTGGATGACTTGCGGTCTATTAATTTAGACAACCATTTTAAAATGAATTATCAGGTGATTGATAATGATAAAATCGCTGGCCAAGGGCGAGATTTGATGCTTCTGAAAGAAGAGTTTGAAGGTCTAGGTCAAGCGCAAGCGACGGTATTAACGGATAAAGAATTCGATCGCACGAATATAACGCAATGGGATTTTTCAAAGCTGCCTCAGGTCACGGAAAGAGATTTGCAAGGTTTAAAAGTTCGCATGTTCCCAATGCTTATTGATCAAGGCAGTCATGTTGATATGACACTGCATGCTGATGAGGACTTTGCTGGGCTATCGAGCCGCCAGGGTATTATTCGTTTGCTGCGCTTATCGTTACCGGTGCAAGATAAAGAATTGCGCAAAGAACTTAGATTGTTAGATCCTGTTATGCCTTACGCTCAAGGACTTGCATCTAAACAAGAATTTTATAATGATATTTTGGACGCTTGTTATAACTTATGCATGCTCTCTGAAGATGAGTTGCCGAGAAGTGAACTGGCTTTTAAAACGTGTCTTGATAATCGTTCAGAGTTATATCCGACGCTCGTAAAAATCATCGATTTACTGAAGCGTGTTCTTCCTTTAAGGCATAAAATACTCAAGCAAATGAAGGGCAATACTACAATTGATCGAGCGTATGCTTATAGTGATATTAAATCTCAGTTGAATGAGTTGTTTTCAAATAACTTTATAATTCAAACACCCTGGATGTATTTGAAATCGTATCCTAGATATTTGGAAGGGGTTTTATATCGCCTCGATAAATTACAGGGTCAATTACAGCGAGATCGATTGCGCATCGCTGAAGTGGACGAAATAAGACAGTTGCATCAGTCGGGCGTTAAGCAGCTTTCAATTCCTTATTACGCCAATACTGAGTTATTGAATTTTTATTGGCTTATTCAAGAGTTTAGAATGTCTTTATTTGCTCAGCCTCTAGGTACGAGTGAGCCAGTTTCAATTAAACGTTTGCGCCAACGTTGGAATGAAATAAAAATTGAACTATCTTTGTGATATTTTTCCGTTATTGAATTGTTTTTTGAACTATTCTTTGACAGGCTATACTAACAAAGAATAAATAAAGGGCAGGCTTATTATAATATGCCCCATATAATAACGCACAGACAGAAACCTTAAGGATTTGATCATGAAAAACACAATAACTAAACCTTTAGCCGCTGTATTTGGCACCGCTTTTGTAACCGCTATGGCACAGATTCCTGCGGCTCAGTCGGCGGAAAACCCATTTGCAACGACTGAGTTGCAAATGGGTTATAAAGTTGCTGCTCATCACGAAGGTAAGTGTGGTGAAGGTAAGTGTGGCGGTGAGAAGAAATCTGCAGGCGAAGGCAAGTGTGGCGAAGGGAAGAAAGCCGAGAATGAAGGGAAGTGCGGTGAAGGTAAATGCGGTGGTGATAAAAAATCCGCGAGTGAAGGCAAGTGTGGTGGCGATAAGAAAGCCGCTGGTGAAGGTAAATGTGGAGAAGGTAAGTGCGGCGGCTAGTGCAGAAATGAGTCGTACATCGTTTAAATACCAAGTTAGGAGACCTTAATGCCCAACTATTCAGTTAATGGCGCGGGTCTTGGATTACGACGGGCCCTTTTGGGTCCGTTATCGTCTGTGACGCCGGAACAGATTAATTTCATGGAAGTAGCGCCTGAGAACTGGATAGGTGTCGGGGGGCGGCTAGGGAAGCAGTTTCGTAGCTTTACTGAGCGTTTTGATTTTCTATGTCATGGGTTATCACTCTCTATTGGCAGTTCCGATCCGCTGGACATAAATTTTGTAAAGCAAGTCGGCCAGTTTATGAAAGAGCATGGGGTAAAGGCCTACAGTGAGCACTTGAGTTTTTGCAGTCATGAAGGTCACATGTACGACCTTATGCCGATTCCTTTTACGGAAGAGGCGGTTCATTACGTTGCGCAGCGTATTCGCACGGTGCAGGATATTATTGAACAACCTTTAATTATTGAAAATGTCTCGGCTTATGCTCAGTCTGGAAAAGAGATGGAAGAAATTGACTTCCTGAAGGCGGTTATAGAAGAAGCTGATTGTCGCTTATTGCTTGATGTGAATAATGTGTTTGTTAATAGTATAAATCATGGGTTTGATGCAAAAGAGTACTTAATGAAAATACCGACAGAGCGGATTTCATACCTGCATATCGCAGGGCATTACGAAGAAGCGGAAGACTTATTGGTGGATACTCATGGTGCGACTGTTAAGCAAGATGTGTGGGACTTATTGGATTTTACGTATCAGCACCATGGCGTGATACCGACGCTATTGGAACGTGATTTTAATATTCCCAGTGTGGCCGAATTAATCAGTGAAGTTGACCTGATTAAATACGCTCAGGCAAAAGCTGGAGGTTTATATGAGCCGTGAGTTGTACGAGTCAGGCGAATTAGGTAATCAGGTGTCAAATTCGATGCCTGAATTTAAGCGTATTCAACAGGCGTTTGCCAATCATATTAAATCTCCAGAGCATGTTGCGCGGCCAAGTGATGTTGATGAGCGGCACATGGCGGTTTATCGTGATTTATTTTTTAAAAATATTATGAGCTTTTTATCAGGAGGATTTCCTGTACTGGCCGAGATTATTGGCGAAGAGCGCTGGCAAGTAATCGGCAGAGCGTTTTTTTCCTCTCATTATAATAAAACTCCGTACTTCCTTGAGATTTCTAGAGAATTTCTTTCCTTTTTAGAGCATGAATATACGCCTACTACGGAAGATCCTGCTTATTTGTACGAACTTGCTCATTATGAATGGTTGGAATTGTTCGTCGATGTTGAGCCAGAAGAAAAGGTTGCAGAGGCTACAAGGGGTAAAGAGAGTGCTGAGTTAGTCTTTGATAATAATTGTAATATTTCATCGACAACTCCCCGGATGTCTCCCGTAGTGGAGGGTTTTTTATATCAATACCCTGTGCATCAAATTTCAGCTGAAAACCCAAGCGTTGAGACAAAAGAAACTGCGCTGATTGTTTTTCGTAAGCGTGATGATGACGTGGGGTTTGCTGAAAGCAATCCTTTTACGTTGCAGTTATTAAGTTTGCTAAAAGAGGGGGGCCGTACCGGAGCAGAAGCTGTGACCCTGCTCTTGTCTCAACGTGGTTTAGAAGGGCATCAAGCTGCTTACAATGGTGGTATTAAGACGCTTGAGCATTGGTTGGCGCTTGGAATAATTTGGGAAGGCCGATAGTATAAAAAATTATCGGCCTTGTTTGTATTTATAGATCCCAGCCCTGGGTGTGCTGTTGTACTAAATTGCTTAGTAACTCAATATGATCAGGATTGTCATTAAGCGCAGGAACATAATTATAGGTCTCACCACCCGCTTCTATGAAATATTCTTTATTCTCAACTTGAATCTCTTCAAGTGTTTCTAAGCAATCCGCAGAAAATGCCGGACAGATTATATCGACGCTCTTTATGCCATCTTTACCCCATTGCTTTAGGGTATGGTCGGTATAAGGTTTTACCCATTCTTCACGCCCAAAGCGCGACTGAAAACAGCACTGCCATTGTTCTGGCTGTAGTGCTAATTTTTCAGCGAGTAGTTCAGCCGTTTTTCGGCATTGGCGCTCATACGGATCACCTTTAGCGGTGTAGCGTTCTGGCACACCGTGGAATGACATTAGTAGTTTCTCGCTTTGCCCTGTTTTTTCCCATTGCTGTTTAACTGAGTGAGCCAGCGCGTCTATGTATCCTGGAACGTCATGAAAATCACGAATCCAGCGCATTTCAGGCAGGTGAGGGCACTGTTTCAGAAGGTCGGATAGCTTATCGTAAATAGCTGCGGTGGTTGATGACGAGAACTGCGGGTACATAGGAAGAATTAATATGCGCTCTACGCCCTTACTGCGTAGGGCGTTAGAGGCGCTCAGTATGCTTGGGTTGCCGTAAGTCATTGCCAGCTCTACAGGAATGTCTTTACCCATGTCTTGCTTGAGATGTAGCCGCAATGCGGCCGCTTGTTTTTTAGAGATTGCCAGTAAAGGCGAGCCTTCTTCTGTCCAGATGCTTGCATAGGCTTCAGAGACAGGTTTGGGGCGAATAAGCAGAATGATCCGCAGGACAAACCACCAAATAATGCGCGGCGCATCGACAACGCGAACATCGGAGAGGAATTCTTTTAAATAGGCTCTGACTGCTTTAGGGGTGGGAGCCTCTGGCGTTCCTAGATTAACCATAAGAATGCCGAATGACTTAGCTTTAGGTGCTGAATTGTTTGCCTGATCCACAAAATCCGCCTTACATAGAGATTAGAGGGGTTATTGTAGTGCTAAATGTTAATAAATAAAAAGGCGATGCTTATAAATAAGTCATCGCCTTTGGGCCTAGCCTGATTATTTCGATATTACATTAGAACTTATGCACGACTTTAACCGTGCCATCGACGGCTGAGGAGTCGATATAGCCAATAATGTTAGGATTATTCGCGACTAACGATTTAATATCAGCATCCGTCCCCGATTGTTTGGGTGGCGTTCCTTTGCCGGTAAAAATCAGACGAGACCAGTAAGATTTTAATTGGCTGTCAGATTTTCCGAGTACAGTGGTATTAAAGGATTCTCGTACGGCTGATCCTTCATCCTGATCCACCGGTAGTGCTTGGGATCCATCAGGAAAACTTTTAGATTTACCTAGGAAAATCTTACTAACCGTATTCTCATCCATTGTTGAGTTGGGGTTGCTGGCACTTACGATAACCGATGTATCGGCAAAGGCGATGCTGGATGCCATTGTAATAAGAAGCGCAGAACATGAGTGTTTAAATAATTTCATAGTAATTACTCCTTAAAAGACCAAGTCTACAGCAACGCTGTATAAGGTTGCTGAATCGCCATCAGCGCTCTTGATTGTTTTTTCATCGTGATTTTGTATTTCAAACTTCAACGCCGTAGAGGAGTCATAGTCGTAACGAACGCCTACAGTAATGCTTGATTCTTCGGTAGCAAGACCAAGTTGCTTTTGGATTTGACCTACTCTGCCTGATTCATATTCATCTTTTTGCGTTGAGTAAGTGATGTGGGGTGTGAATTCTCCCATGCGAGTCGCAACGCTGACTAGCCAGGCTTGGTCATCCATTAGTAGATCGGTTTCTTGGTTTAAAGCGGTCCACTCCGCGAGCGCACTATAAGTACCGTTATCGTAGGTTAGTGCAGCGGCAATAAATTGAGAGGTTTGGCCTGTTATGTTGAAATCTTCAGCTGCATCAGTAGATCCTGCTAATGCCTGAGCGCCCAAAATTCCTAAAGCAAGATCGCTGCCAGCAGGAGGATCGCCTTGTAGATTAAGTTCGGCTTGGTTGTAACTAATTCGACCGCCAAAATCACCCATATTAGTTGTTAAAGAAATACCGGTTAGATTTCTAAAATCAGCGTCATAGGTTGATCCACTATTGCTGAAGTCACCGATGTAGCGGCCGTAATAAAATTGTACCGAGCCATCAACGTTGCCTGAGCTAAATCGTTTGGTGATGTCTATTCCATCTACAGAGGAAAAAGGCAGGCGATAAACTTCTTCAGCAGGACGAATTGAATTATAGGTATACCCAACTTCTAAGAAATCAGAATAATAGAAAGCGGGGATGCGTAAGCGCCCCATGCGAAGGTCTAGTTCATCATTAACTGCATAGGTGACGAAGGCCCAAGCCGCTTCAGTAGCATAATCATCACTGCCACGAGAAACCAGTTGACCTGTTATAGAAGTAGAATCGTTTACTTGTTTACTTACTTGCAAACCAAGGATGGTATCTTGTTTGAATCCACCTTGATTATCGGCTCCAGCTACTTCTGTTCCATTGTCTTTGTCCAGCATGCTGGCGCCGACACTCATGAAGCCATTTACATTTAGATCACTGGCCATAGCGGGCGAGGCAATTGCCATGGCTAATAAGGATGGAGCCCAGTATTTTCTTGTTCTCATAGTCTTCACTCTTTGGTTGTTATATTTCAACCTTAGTAAAACTATGGGAATTTACAAATTCTTGATTGTACTTTTTTCATATCGCAAGATCTCTTGTAAACTCAAGCCCTTCCGTGGAAGCAAATGTTATTTTGCTGTATAATCTGGGCCACAATTTTTAACGTATCTCCTCTAAAAAGAGGGGGTACTGTTTTATCCTTGTTTCTCGAGTAATCGAGACTGACTTAATTGAGTTTTTTGAGGCTATAAAATGACTGAGTACGTTCAAACTGGTGGCATTAAAGTTGCCAAAGAGCTATACGATTTTATTAATGATCAAGCGATTCCTGGTACAGGCATCGAAGCACAAGATTTTTGGGCTAAGTTCGATAAGATTGCTAATGAGTTAGCACCTAAAAACCGTGCGCTTTTAGCTAAGCGTGACGATTTACAAGCTAAAATCGATGCTTATCACACAGAACGCGCTGGTCAGCCTCATAATGCGGCTGAATATAAAACTTTCTTACAAGAAATTGGTTATCTAGTACCTGAAGGCGAAGCCTTTGCTGCAACGACGGTTAACGTTGAGCCAGAAATCGCTAAAATGGCTGGCCCACAGCTAGTTGTACCGATCATGAATGCTCGTTTTGCATTGAACGCTTCTAACGCACGTTGGGGTTCTTTGTACGATGCTCTATACGGTACTAAAGCAATCTCTGAAGAAGATGGCGCGACGAAAGGCCCTGGTTACAATCAGGTTCGTGGCGACAAAGTTATCGCTTATGCTCGTGACTTCTTAAATGATGCAGCGCCTTTGGCGACTGGCAATCATGCTGATAGCACTCAGTACGCAATCGTTGATGGTGCGCTACAGGTTACTTTAAAAGACGGTACTGCTACCGGTCTTAAAGATGCAAACAAGTTATTAGGTTTTGTTGGCGATGCTGCGGCACCCACTGGCATCCTTTTACAAAATAACGGTCTACGTTTTGAGCTTCAGTTCGATGCGACTAGTCCAATCGGTTCTTCTGATGCCACTGGCATGAAAGACATCCTGATGGAGTCTGCACTTACAACCATTATGGATTGTGAAGATTCTGTTGCTTGTGTTGATGGCGAAGACAAGGTTGTTGCTTATGGCAACTGGCTAGGCCTTATGAAAGGTGATCTTGCGGTTGAAGTGAAAAAAGGCGCAAGCTCTTTCACTCGTAAGATGAACCCAGATCGTGAATATACTGGCTTAGATGGCGAAACTTTCTCTGTGAAAGGTCGCTCTATGTTGTTCATTCGTAATGTTGGTCACTTGATGACTAACCCTGCAATCCTATTAGCTGACGGCGCTGAAGTGCCTGAAGGCATAATGGATGCAATGATGACGGTAATGATCGCGATGCACGACCTTAAAGGTAATGCACCGTTCCAGAACTCTACTACCGGTTCTGTAAATATCGTTAAACCTAAGATGCACGGCCCTGAAGAAGTTGCATTTGCTAACGACATCTTCGCCGCTGTTGAAGATGCCTTAGGTCTTCCTCGTTTTACCGTTAAAATGGGTATTATGGATGAAGAGCGTCGCACCACTGTTAACTTGAAAGAGTGTATTCGTGCTGCTAAAGACCGTGTTGTTTTCATTAACACAGGTTTCTTAGACCGTACCGGTGATGAGCTTCATACGTCTATGCTAGCGGGTCCTTTCGTACCTAAATCTGTAATGAAGCAGCAAACTTGGATTGGTGCTTACGAAGATTGGAACGTTGATACCGGTCTTGAGACTGATCTTTCAGGTCGTGCTCAAATTGGTAAAGGCATGTGGCCTATCCCTGACGAAATGGGTCAGATGATGGAGCAGAAAATTGCTCATCCTAAGTCTGGCGCTAACACCGCATGGGTTCCATCGCCAACCGCGGCTACTTTGCACGCAATGCATTACCATCAGGTAGATGTATTTGCGGTTCAAGAAGGTCTAAAGACTCGTAAGCATGCTTCTGTAGACGATATCTTAACGATTCCTCTTATGGACGATGCCGCTAAAGCTGCTTTGACTGCTGAGCAAATTCAGACAGAAGTTGATAACAACTGCCAGGGTCTATTGGGTTATGTTGTTCGTTGGGTTGATGCCGGTATTGGTTGTTCTAAAGTTCCAGATATCAATAACGTTGGCTTAATGGAAGATCGCGCGACTTTGCGTATTTCTTCTCAGCATCTAACTAACTGGTTAGAGCACGGCGTGTGCAGCGAAGAGCAAGTTAAAGAATCGTTGAAGCGTATGGCGGCGATTGTTGATGGTCAGAATGCTAATGATCCAACGTACATCGCTATGGCGCCTAGTTTTGACGGTATCGCTTTCCAAGCGGCATCGGATCTTATCTTCAAAGGTAAGACGCAACCAAGCGGTTATACAGAGCCACTACTTCACGCTTACCGCTTGAAGTACAAAGCTCAGTAATTGGTGTGATAGTAAACTCAGCTTTAGTATTTAGTTAAAGCTGTTTAACAATTTGAATGTGAGTTGTTTGAATTGAATAAAAAAACCCGGCACTTAAACTTGTCGGGTTTTTTTATGTCTTATTTTTACCACTGGGTTTATGCCTAATGGGTATAACACTGTATTATGTGTTTTGTTGGTGTGTAGAAAAATCGAATATTATAAAAATAAGTAAGTGGGAAAATCATTGTTACGATTTAGTGTTTTATTTTTAGCCTTAATGGCTACTTACTGGACTGCACAGGCTGAGCAATCTGTTTATTCTAGTTTGGATGTTGTTGCGACTTCTGAGCCTGTTCCAATCGAAGATATGACCAATGGTTGGGATGGCAATTATCGCAGTGGGGAATTGGCATTTGCTGATGCGTCTTTCATTCTTGGCTTTTCGTCGGATATAAATATCGCAGAGCAGAACCTAGGTACTATAAGAATAGAGCGAGAATTGCGTGCTTACTATTACATGAGCTTCGATAAAGAAACCGCTGATTTTTATCGTGCTTTAGAGCTAGGTAATGATCTCGACAGTAATAAAAAGTTAGACCTAAAGGTAAAGCAGTTTGATGTGGTAGGTTTGTCAGCGGGTTACACCACTCCTGAATTTTCGATTGAAGATATAAAATTTCAACTAGGCTTTGATCTGGCTATTTATCAGGTTAGGCATTTTCAGTTTGGCAGCATTAAAGGAATTGCTGAGTTTGGAAGTGTAGGGGCTGCCTCGGCGGTAATTGATTACCGTTATGATGAGGACAAAATACTCGATCATCAAGCGGATGTTGATCAAGGCCGTGGTATGAGTTTTAGTGCAGATTTACTGGTAAATTACCAGCAATGGCAAGGGGCTTTACGATTAAAGGATATGGCTAACCGCTTTCAATGGGATAACGGCGCTTATACTCGCGGTTGTGTGAATATTGGAGGAGGGGCTCAGGCACAGTGCGAAACTGATGGTTCAGGTAGTGGCACTTATGGGCAAGAAGAAATAATTGAGCATATTCCACTTACAGCCAACGCTCGGCTTATGCACCTAGGGGCTGATGTGAGTGTACATGTTATGCGTCACGATTTGTATTACCGCCTTGGTCTCGAAAAAGGCTTTCAGACAGAGTTAGGGCGATTCGCACTTTTCTTGTATCATCCTCGTTTGGTTGGGGCTTCTTGGCAAACTGATTATTTTAATTTTCAGTTCGGTGCCGATACTCTAAAACTCTCTAAAGCGCGTAATATTCAACTCAATATGGGCGTTAATTGGCGCTGGTAGCTGCTATTTTCTCGTTTATATTGATAGCTCATGTTTGGAACCCCATGTATTTAGATTATTTTGGCTTAAGCCGACTCCCTTTCTCTATTGCCCCAGATCCAGAACTTTTATACCTAAGTCCTTCACATCATGAAGCGTTGGCGCACTTGAATTATGCTTTAACTGCGCATGGTGGTCTGATCTGTTTAACGGGTGAAGTGGGGATGGGTAAAACGACCTTATGCCGCGCGTTCATCGATCAGGTTCCTGCTCATGTCGATATTGCCTATATTTTTAACCCTATGTTGTCGGCTCCGGAGCTATTGCAAGCGATTTGCAGCGAACTAGAAATTCCTTGTGATCATCAACCTGGTGAGGGCCCGTTAACGAATAAGCAGCTGATCGATCGTCTATATCAATCTCTAATTGAACGCTATGCGCGTGGTCGAAAAGTCATTTGTATTATCGATGAAGCTCAGAGCATGCCTGCACCTTTGTTAGAGCAAATTCGCTTGCTGACAAACTTAGAAACTAATCGTGATAAATTATTAACGCTTATCTTGGTTGGACAGCCAGAGCTGCAAGACATACTTTCTCAGCATTCAACGCGTCAACTTGATCAGCGAATTACCGCACGTTTTCATTTGCCCTCTATGAATCAAAAACAGTTGAAACCGTATCTTCAACACAGATTAAAGCAGGCGGGCAGTGAAAAGGAGTTGTTCAGTAAGAGGGCTATTTCAGCCATTTGGACAGGTGCTAGGGGCATTCCTCGTTTAATCAATAGCATTGCTGATCGAGCGCTTTTAGGAGCTTATGCGACTAATCAATCCAAGGTTTCTAAGGTAATAGCCTTACAGGCGATTAAAGAAGTGGTTGGTCAGCCTAAAAGGAAAACAGTGATAGGTCTAACGGCTAAAGGTTTAAAGGGCTTGGGGTTGTTTGGTTTGACGGCCGTCGTTGTTATGTTGCTGGTATTTGGTCAGCAAAAAACGGCTTGGGTTAATGGTCTAAATCTTGATGAGCTGTGGGGGATGAATCCCTATCAAAAATTAGCTGAGGTTAATGGTCTTGATGTTGAGGCATCGGACCTAAGTAGCTGTAATGATATTAAAGAAAATAGTGAGTTTGCTTGTTTACCGCTTGATTGGCCTTTAGCAGAGTTGAAGAAACTACAGCAGTATATCGCCATATTTGAGGATGGAAACTGGCGGGTAGTCACCGCAGACCAGCTGACCTTTAAGCCTTTGCGCAGTTTTATTCTATGGCAGCCCGTTGAGAATTTTGGGAAGTCTGTTAAACCAGGGGAGTCTCACTCATTAATCACTTGGATAAGGAATGTCTTAACGGATGAGTCAGCATCACTTGAGTGGCAAATAATTGCACCAGAAGGCGCACCTGAGCATGATTTTCAATCTTACTATGATCCTATTCTAGCTCAAAAGGTTTCGTCTTTTCAGCAGAGTGCAGGCTTGAAAGCGGATCGAATTATTGGTTTAAAGACTTTGCTTGCGTTACAGGCTAAGAGTCAAGGTATTCTTATGTCTGATGGGGAAGGTTAGATGTCTTATATATTGCAGGCATTAAAAAAGTCTGAGCAGGAGCGAGAGCTTGCGGCTCATGAATTACACTCCATGACGATAAAAGACTCAGATAGCACCTTACCTTCGGGTGAGCAAACTTCTGAGTCGCATAACGACGCGCGGGATGGCAGGATGATTCCATTGTCGGTTTATGGCTGGGCAGGAGGATTGCTGATCGTATTGGTGCTCATTTCTGGTTACGTTCAGCAGATAGCTTTTCAGCAAACAGACACTCAAGAAGTGAATGCTCAAAAAGCAGACAAGTTGCCGTTGGAAAAGATCGGCATTAAGAGTGCAGTGATCCTCGAGTCTGTTTTACCCCAGCTTGAGGTGCCCAGTGTCGTTATAGAAGAGCAGGTCGTAGCAAAACCGGTTGCAAATAAAAAGGTTGTCCAGCAAGAGTCGGCTCAATTAATCAAACCTTCAGTGCCCGTAGAGCAGGCAACTAAAGAGGTGCAGTCTCTCGTGCCGAATATTAACATAAGCAGTCATATCTACAGCTCGATGCCAACACGTCGAAGTATCGTAGTGAATGGTGAGCGCTTAGTTGAAACTGATTTTATTACACCGAACGTTCAAGTTAAGGAAATAACCTCTCAAGGCATGATTATCGATGTTGATGGTTCGCCGTTAGTCGTTGATCGTAGCCGTGGTTGGAGCCGTTAAAAGTCATGTTGTCACAAAAATCTAAAGACGAAATTCAAGCACTGTATCGCAAACTGGTTGAGAAAATGAAGCTGACTCCTCGTATGGGGCAGCGGGTGATGATTGCTGAAATAGCTAAATCATTGGGCGCTATTGTTGAAGATGATAGCGAAGAACGCTGCAATGATGCTGGTATTGTCGTGGTCGAGGCAGGTACGGGGACAGGCAAGACCTTAGCTTACTTAACGGCGACCTTACCGATGGCTATGGCAGCAGAAAAAAAGCTGTTGATTTCGACGGCAACGATTGCCCTGCAAGAGCAAATTCTTGATAAAGATATTCCTGCTTTTCGTGAAAATTCTGGTATTCCTTTTAAGTTTGCGTTGGCGAAGGGTCGTGGACGGTATTTATGTCTGGTAAAACTGGATAAAGCGTTACAGCAAATGTCGGGCTTATTGTCGACGGTGGACTTATTTGATCAGGCTCCAGAAGCTGCCGATCAAGCTTTGTATGAAGATCTATTGTCCTCTTATGGCCGTGGTGACTGGAATGGCGATAAAGACCGTTTGGGTTATGAAATTGAACCGAGTCAGTGGCGTCATTTAACCGCTACTCATCGTGAATGTTCAAATCGCCGTTGTGAGCAATTTCAAAATTGTGCGTTTTATAAGGCTCGAGGCGAGCTGGATACTGCGGATATAATTATTGCTAACCATGATCTCGTCTTGTCAGATTTGGTCTTGGGCGGTGGTGCGGTCTTACCAGCCCCCGAAAAGTTAATTTATGTTTTTGATGAAGGCCATCATCTAGCGGACAAGGCGCTGAACCATTTTAAGGTTGAAATTGGTGTGCGGGCTCAGCGTCAATGGTTGAAACAGTTGGAAAAAGCCTTGGAGCAATTAATTACTCAAGGCGGTATTCCTAGCTCAATGATGCACAGTATTCATACAGCCCCCGAGCAAATAGCCGAATGCCAGCAAGCGTTGACCTTTCTTTGGCCAATGGTGCAAGAAATGCTGGGTGAAGCTGAGCGTTTACGGTTTGAATTTGGTCGTATACCTGAAGAACTCAAAGGCTTGCTGCAGAACTTAAAGACACCGCTACAGCCCTTGCTGCAATGTTTGGATAAGTTGAACGAAGCATTGCAAAAGTCTTTAGACCCAAAAGAAGAGGGGGAGTTTGAGCGCTCGGTAGCGGAAAGCTTTCAAGCACCGATTGGAATCCTTTTTTCACGATCAGAGATATTATGGGACGGTCTAATCTGGCTATTAGCCGAAGAAGCGGCGGATGTGACGCCTTACGCTCGTTGGATGTCGAAAACGGCTTATGGCGAAGATTGGGATATTCAATTGTGTGTATCGCCTATTCGCGTCGCAGAGCAGTTGCGTAAAAGTTTATGGTGGCGTTGTTACGGTGCAGTTGTTACCTCTGCGACACTTACCTCGTTGAATACGTTTAACCAAATAGCCATTGAAACCGGGCTGCCTAAATGGGCTAATTTTCAAAAGGTGGTCTCGCCTTTTGATTATCCCAACATCGGCACCATCAGAGTGCCTAAGCTTCAGCACGATCCTAAGGCGGAAGGTTATCAAGAAGAAATCAATAATTGGCTTCGAGATAATATAAATCTTAAAGAAGGCAGTTTGGTTTTGTTCAGCTCGCGTGCTCAGATGAAAGCCTGCAATGACGTATTATATCCCGAATGGCGTGACGAGTTATTGGTGCAGGGCTTTTTACCTAAATCAGAAATCGTTAAGCGCCATCAAGAAAAAATCGATGAGGGCAAAGGTGGGGTTATTTTTGGCCTTGCCAGTTTTGCAGAAGGGATCGATTTACCGGGCAACTATTTAACTCACGTTGTGATTGTAAAAATACCGTTTGCGGTACCCGATGATCCTTTGCAGGCGGCCACCAGCGAGTGGATGGAAAGCCAAGGGCGTAATCCTTTTATGGAACTTACGTTACCTGCTGCGTCAGTGCGCTTGGTTCAGGCTGCAGGGCGTTTAATCCGTAAAGAAGATGATGTTGGCGTGATCAGTATTTTGGATAAGCGGATTGTTTCAAGTCGTTATGGACGATTGTTGTTGGATGCTTTACCGCCGTTTAAGCGACAGTTGCATTAATCAAAAAACAGGCATAAAAAAAGACCTTAAACGGTCTTTTTTTATGCCTGTTTTTTGATCGATCTATGCAGTATGAACGTTATCCAAGGCGCAAGTTCTGAGCAATAACAGGCATGCAGTGAGGGCTGAATTCATCAATGCTTTCTAGTAACTCAATGAGTTCATCGGCGGCTTTTACGTCACGCTGAATTAAAATGCAGCGTAGGTTCTTTTGATGACGCTCCATAATGCGCACATGGAAATGATGGTTCATGCCATTAATATAAAGTTGTAAACCCTTTGAGTTTTCATTGAGGGTTAAATCACAGTGCTTTAAATTAATCTGGCAGCCTGAGAAGTTGATATCAACAATGCGAATGTCGTGTTGTATACCTGTTACCTCATCAACCAATACCGCTTGGTCATTCTCCAGCGTTAAGCGTGGCTGTAACCGGCGCTCTTGTGAGGAGTACGAGCCTTGAAATAAACGAGTCCCTTTAATGCCTTTAATGCATTTATCCTGAATGAATCGATAAAAAAGTTCAGAAGTGACATCTCTACGTTCAAATTGCGATAAATGGTCAGCATCTTCAATAACTGCAAACTGTGCATCTGCACAAGACGCTGCAAAATTAGCATTTTCTTCCGGTAGAGTGAAGTTATCAAACTCGCCCGTTGCTACTAGTGTTGGACAGGTCGGAAATTTATCAAAACCATCAAAGCGTAATAAACGACGAGTATTTTGCGCGTAACGCAGTTGTTCATTAGCATTTAAGCGCGCCACTTGACGATACAGAAGGCGACGGTAAGTTTTACCGACTTCGGTTTCTTGCATGCGATTGTGGTTAACAAGGTTAGAGACTGCCGTCGCAGCAAAGGCTTTTAATTCACCTTGAGCTAATAAATTTAGCGAATCTTCTAATAATAATACTAGAGTATCGCGACGGAAACAGGTGATGCCAGATACGAGCAATCTCTGAACGAAATTTGGGTATTCTGCGGCAAATAATGTCGCCATAGCGGAACCATAACTTATCCCTACCATAATAACCTGCTCAATTCCTTGGACTTCAAAAAAGCCTTTAAGGAGAGAGGAGAAATCTTTTAAACCTAATTCAGGCACTAATTGATCATTGCTGCCTTGAGAGGGTAGATCTAATAAAATAACAGGATGTGTTTGGTAAACCAGCTCTACTTCTGTTTTAAAAGAAGTGAAACTTTGGAATGCGCCACCTAAAAATACAACTGGGGTCTTATCCAAATTCTCGGACTGAGAAAATAAATGGAACTCCAATTTGTAGCGTCCAATCATTTGAATGCTAGGGGCTTGCTTTAGACTGTTTGGTTCGAATGTAGAAAACTGCATGGGCAATCTCGACTTCATTTATTCTTATAGTCTCAAGATTATGCGGCATTTATAGACAGATATCTACAGGTGTAGCATATCTTTACGAAATTAACAGAAAGTGGTGGTAAAGCTATAAGTTATTGAAAAATAAGGATTTTTTATTAATTATTTGTATTTACCCCTATTCAAACCAATGACTTGGCCCAAATTGGGGTAAATTTACGATTAAAACGTTACTTAGGCAGGTTAAGTGTGTATTCAATGTGCGAGGGGGTGACATTCACTCCGATCTCTCCATTTGGGCTCGCAATTTGCTGAGTATTAAAATTTCCCATGTTGGGAATTTTAATGGTAAAAGAGCGTTCGGTCGTCTGATAACTTGAGCCTGCAGGAATATCTCCAGGATTAGTCGGCGTTAGATTTGTCAAAAAGCGGAGGGTAGAAAGATCAACGGTCTCACCTGCTCCAATCCCATAAGCTTGACGAACTTGATTTAAAGTCGCCTCTGATAAAGGGGCTTTTAAAAATTTGGTGGTAGCGATGGGTAATTGAGGGGTTAGGTTGTTTTCTAGCGCTCGCTGATTATTAAGATCGTCATAGGTAGAAAGTTCATGGCTAATGGATGACATGGTGCCAGACTGATTTTCTGGTAGCACCTGTGTCGCTTGCTCTAAAGGCGTTACTTTTAGCTTCACTGGTATTGTTTGGCGTGCTTCTTTAGTTTCTTGCGGGCGAACGATAACCGTGGTGTCTTTAATATAAGTATCGGTTAACTCTTCTGACGTGAGAGAGCTGATTTCGGCCAGTGCAGCATCGTTAACCAGCAATAAAAGCGGAATAATAAGGTATTTAACGCTTATGATTGGATTTTTTTTCATGCTGTTCTTCATATTAATTCCATGCATTTAAGGCATTGGTGTTGACTTTATCTTAGCCGAGGCGGTTTAAGAAGCAAGGCCGTTTACGTCAAGTTGACATCTATACAGCAAGCAAATTGGATTGAGAGCTTAGGATCATTTTTTTTATAACAAAAATCAAGGAAATACGTCGATTACTGCGATAGCGCTTCTATAGAAGCTGTGTTTTAATCCGCACATGAAAAAATCACTTCCTTTATTAATCGGCTTCCGCTATTTAGCGGCGAAACGTCGAAACCATTTTATTTCCTTTATCTCAGCATCCTCCATGGTCGGCATGACTTTGGGTGTCGCAGTGCTTATTCTCGTATTGTCTGTCATGAACGGCTTTGATCAAGAGTTGCGAGAGCGCATTCTTGGAATGATTCCTCATGGCATTATTTATGAGCGAGGTGGTGTGCAGGATTGGCACAAGCTGGCGGAGGAGGTAGAAAAATTCCCAGGTGTTGTTGCCGCGGCACCACTAACACGCTTGCAAGGCATGATGGCCTATCAAGGGCGAGTACAAGGGGCGATGGTTACAGGCATTGATCCAGAAGCTGAACGTAGAGTTTCTATTCTTCCTGATCATATGGTGGAAGGTGAATTGTCGTCATTGACGGCTTCGGGTTTTAATGTGGTATTAGGCGAAATTTTGGCCCGTCGTTTGAATTTAGTGATGGGTGATAAAGTGACGTTAATGTTGCCTGAGGCGACTTTATCTCCGGCGGGTATATTACCTCGAATTAAGCGTTTAACCGTATCAGGCATATTTTCTGTCGGTGCGGAGTTAGATGCTAATTTGGCGGTGATTCATCTTGCAGATGCTCGAAAACTTGCTCGTCTTGCGGGTGAGGCTCAAGCGTTAAGAATTAAGACAGAAGACCTTTTCATCGCTCCTAAGCTAGTGTGGCAGCTGGTTAGCGAAGTTGATGGGGTGTATTCAGGCAGTGACTGGACACGCACTCACGGTAATCTCTTCCAAGCTATTAAAATGGAAAAAACCATGATTGGTTTGTTGTTATTAATTATTGTGGCAGTAGCCGCGTTTAATATCATTGCTACTCTTGTTATGGTCGTTACTGACAAGCAAGCTGATATCGCTATTCTTCGCACAATGGGAGCAACTCCGAGAACGATTTTACAGATCTTTATGGTGCAAGGTCTTGCGATTGGTGTGGTCGGTGTGGCATTAGGAACGGTGCTTGGTATTATTGGGGCCTTGACAGTTTCTGATATTATCGCGTGGATTGAGAAAATTTCAGGTGTGCAGTTTTTAAATAGTGATGTTTATTTCATCAGTTATTTGCCGTCGCAGCTTTTGTGGTCGGATGTTGCCATGATTACTTCCAGTGCGCTGGTATTGAGTTTTCTCGCGACTATTTACCCTGCGGTTAGGGCATCAAAAATTCAGCCAGCCGAGGCGTTACGTTATGAATGATATTATTTTAGACGCTAAAGGTTTGAGTAAAACCTATCGCACAGGTCCAGACGAAGTTGTTGTTTGGGAAAATGTGGATTTAAAAGTAAATATTGGTGAAACAATTTCCATTATTGGTGCGTCGGGTTCCGGCAAAAGTACGTTGTTAAATGCGTTAGGCGGCTTAGATTCTATTGATAGTGGTGAGGTTGTATTAGCGGGTCATAAAATTCACTCATTGGCAGAGGTGGCACGTACTCAGCTGCGTAATCGTGACTTAGGCTTTGTTTATCAATTTCACCATTTGCTACCTGAATTTAGTGCGCTTGAAAATGTGATGATGCCGTTGCTGATTCGTGGTGATAAGGCCAAAGTAGCAAGGGCTAAGGCATTGACATGTTTGGATCAGGTTGGGCTTTCTCAACGATCTGAGCATAAGCCTTCTGAGCTTTCAGGGGGAGAGAGGCAGAGGGTTGCCATTGCTCGTGCTTTGGTCGGGCAGCCGAAGGTTGTGTTGTTAGATGAACCCACGGGTAATCTAGATCAGCAAACGGCTGAACAGGTAGAGGATGTGTTGTTAGCGTTATCCGAAACCGTGGGCATGGCTTTTGTTATTGTTACTCATGATGAAGCATTGGCGGGTCGAGCCAATCGCCGTTATAAACTGTCTGACCGGACGTTAGTTGAAATGCGTAAACCTAAATGAGTCAGGGGTTCTGTTCTGCATTCATTTAGCATAGCTAAAATACCTGCACGGTAAAGAGACATAAAAAAAGGGAGCTGATGCTCCCTTTTTTTATGTCTCGTTTGCTGACTCTCAGTTCTGCTGATTCTTTAAAGATTCTATTTCTCGTGCCAAGCGTTCAGCTTTACGTTTATTCCAATGGGATACGATATTCATACGCCAGAGTATTCGCATGGTTATATATCCTGCACTGGCAAAAATAAACCCCGCTAGTAACGATCCGAGGTATAAGGGTAGCCATATTTCATTAAGCTGAGACAATAGTGAATCTAAGCTCATATTGCTATTAAACTCACGTGCCGGAATATCCAATAGATACGCCCCCAAACTGTATGTTGCATAAAACAAGGGTGGCATCGTAATAGGATTACTTAACCAAACAAGCCCGACAGAAATAGGCAGGTTAGAGTTGAAGTAAAAAGCCAATACTGCGGCCAGTGCCATTTGGAATGGCATAGGAATAAACGCACAAAAAATACCGATAAAGAATGCTTGTGCAACCGAGCGGCGATTAAGATGCCACAGCTTCGGTTTGCTCATAAGTGGCCCTAAAAACGCAAGTGACTTATTGTTTTTCACTTGATCGGGCGTTGGGAAGAGTTTCTGTAACTTTTTCTTTGGCATTTGCTCATTTCTTTTGTGGTTTCAGCGATATCTGCCATGCTGATTATGGGCTGGATTATGCCCATAATCGTCAGGGGTGGCAATGAGACTCTGTTTAGTTAGTGCTATTTTAGCGTTATTTGTGTCAATACAGTTTCAATCTGAGCAATGTGGATTATTGGTGTTGTTGGTTGTCGCGGTGGTGTTTGGATCAAGTTCAAGTCCATGGCGTGTACGCGCTCTCGCTGTATTATGTGTTCTTCTCTCAGCTTATTATAGCCAGTTTTGGTTATTTGAGCGCTTGCACAGTCGTCTTGATGCTAATTTATCGGGTGTTGTGGTCACAGGGTATGGGGAAGTGATTGGCTGCAGTGACGCAAGTAACAATGTGGAAAAATTGTTACTACGAGTCGATTCGCTCAGTTCTACTGAAAAATCTTTGCCGTCATTAAAGCGCTTGGCGCTGAGTTTTTATCGTAGCTCAAATAGAAATAGTACCGATCAAGACAATCAGAAACTTGAGGCTAAAATCCCTTGCGGCTCACAGTTAACGTTTACTGCAAAGCTACGAGCCCCTTACAGTTTTATAAATCCTTGGGGTTTTGATTATGAGGCCTGGCAATTAAGTCGTGGAATTGATGCGTCGGGGTACTTGCTCAACCATGAACTGGTCGGTATGGCGCAAGGCTGGCGTAGCCAATTGATAGTGCTGCGAGAAGAATGGATTCAGCGCGCCGCGTCTATGGAGGGCCCCGCTGGGCAGTTGGTACCTGCACTACTGTTTGGTGAGTCTGGGTATTTACCCAAAGAACAATGGCTGGACTTTCAGCTAACCGGAACCATTCATTTGCTGATTGTGAGTGGGCTTCATGTTGGCTTCTTAGTTTTTATGGTGACAAGTCTGTGGTACCTATTGATACGGTTGGAGGTCTTGTTGTTTTTTCCTCGTGCATCTATGTTGTTTAAGTTAACCCCCATTATACTGCTATTGGCATGCGCTGTTTATGCCTATATGGCAGGAATGGGATTGGCCATTCAGCGAGCAGGCCTGATGCTGGGCCTTGGTATTTGTGTTATTTATTTACGCAGTCATTGGTCGCTGTTTGATACTTGGCTCTGGGTTATTCTGCTGGTGTTAATAATTAATCCTTTGAGTATTTTATTTATTGGTTTTTGGTTCTCTTTTGCTGCGGTAGGGGCTCTATTGATGACTTATGGTGGACAAATTGGTCATCGTTCATCTTCTATTAAAGATGCTTCTGGGCAAGTTTCTTCTGCAAAGGCGTCTCTTATAGTGCCATCTCTTACGCCAATACTTGCTACACAGGCATCGGGTAAAATATCTGAAAGCGTACTTGAGAAAATCAAACTGCTGTATCATCCTCAATGGGTTGTATTCATCGCGTTAATGCCTCTGTTATGGATGTTTCAGCAGCCTCAATCAGCATTGTCTTTTTTCACTAATATAGTTGCCATTCCATTATTAGGGTTTGTGGTCATGCCAATGGCGATGCTTGCCTTTATCTGGCCCGACGGCATGGTCGTCGATGTGTTAAATGTCGTGTTAAACAGTACTATGGACTTTCTCCATCAAATATCGCTGTTGCCTTCGTGGCTGGTATATAAACCTGCAGGTGCTTGGTTGTTTCTTTTGTTTCCATTGGTCTTTCTGACTCTTTGGTTAACCGGTGCTCCTTTTAAACGATTAAGCTTGCTGATTCTTGTTAGTGTCTTTTTCTTACCGACTGCGGTTAATAATGAAAAATTAATTATCTTTGATGTGGGGCAGGGATTAGCGGTTTATGGTTCTGTTTCTGACGCAAAGCATGACGCCTCGGTGCAGAGCTCATGGCTGTATGATACCGGTGCGCAATTTCGATCAGGCTTTAGTTTGGGGGATGCGGTCGTTGCAAAGAATATTTTAGCGTTTAGCGGGCAAAAGCTGGATGTGTTGTTTGTCAGTCATTCTGATAATGATCATGCCGGTGGTGAGGCGGGGTTGCGGCGTAAAATAGTTCCAGTATTGACGTATGCAGGACAACCACGCCAGCAACAGCATAATAATTGTCATGATGTAAAAGGTTGGAAATCGTTAGGAGGGGAGTTAAATCGCTGGCGAGTTTTCCATTATCAAATGGCTAATGCCAGTGATAACAATCAATCTTGCGTTATTCAAATTGAGATGGGCGCTAAAAGAATTCTATTGCCAGGGGATATTGATAAGAAAGCAGAAAGACTATTACTGGCAACTTATGGTGATGAGTTGAAATCGGATGTATTAATTGTGGGGCATCACGGCAGTAAAAGCAGTTCGAGCAAAGAGTGGTTGATGGCTGTTAATCCTCAAATAGCAGTTGTTTCAAGTGGTTTTAAAAATCGTTTCCATCATCCGCACAGCAGTGTACTAACGCGTTTTAAGCACCATTCAATACCGCTTTACAATACTGCGGATTCTGGCGCGATAGAAATAAACTTGACTGAAATAATGTCAGTCACTCGTTGGCGTCAAAAAAATTCACCGGTATGGCGGCAAAACTGGCAACAAATGTGATTTGATCCACGCATTCATTGCATCTGAGTATAGAGCTGTAGATCAAGCTTGTGCTAAAGTAGCGCCCATAAATCATAATAAGTTCATGTTGTTAGGAGATTTACCTGTGTTTGAGATCATCCAGAGTGGCGGTTGGATGATGATTCCGATCATCATTTGTTCAGTATTAGCGGCAGCTATTTCCAGCGAACGTTTTTGGACGTTACGCACCAGTCAAATTGCTCCGGCCAATCTATTAGGTCAAGTTTGGGGGTGGATGAAAAGCAACCAGCTTGATGGCGCGCGTATTAAAGAGTTACGCGATAATTCACCCTTGGGTCGAGTATTAGCGGCAGGCTTGATGAATTCAAAGCATGGTCGTGACATTATGAAGGAAAGCATTCAGGAAGTGGCCAGTCATGAAATTCATGAAATGGAGCGCTATTTAAATGCTTTGGGGACTATTGCTGCTGTCGCACCGTTGATGGGATTGTTAGGTACGGTCATTGGTATGATTAAAGTATTCTCTGAAATTATGTTAGCGGGTACAGGTCAAGCGGGAATGTTAGCTGGCGGTATTTCAGAAGCCTTAGTAACAACCGCGGCGGGTCTGTCGATTGCGATACCGGCTTTGATTTGTCATCGAATGCTACAACGCCGCGTTGATGAAGTAGTTGTTTTTATGGAGCAAGAGTCTTTAAAATTGGTTGATGTCTTACACGGTGAGCGTGAAGTTGTGGATGCTCCAGAGAGTCAGCAACCGGTTGGAGTTTAACTGTGAATTTCAAACGTCAAAATAAAGAAATGGTGGAAGTTAATCTTACACCTTTGATTGACGTCGTATTCTTGCTGCTGATTTTTTTTATGGTCTCGACGACCTTTACTAAGGAAAATCATTTAAGCATAGATTTGCCAGAAGCGAGCGCAGAGCAGCAGCCGGTAGCGACTAATCGATTAGAAATTATTATCACGGCTTCGGGTAGTTATTCGATCAATGATAAAACCTTGATTAATAATCAGCTAGATACCTTAAAGCGTGGTTTAGTTAAGGCTGCGAATGGAGAAAAGGGCTTGCCAGTTACGATAACGGCCGACGCTAATACTCCCCACCAAGCAGTTGTGCGTGCAATGGATGCCGCAGGACAAACGGGTTTTGTAAACCTCAGTATTACTACTCGTCACGTTAGCGCGGAATAATCAATGTCAGAACAAGTATCGATACGACGCCTCTATGGGCGTCTGCTGACCTATGTTAAGCCTTTTATAGGTTCATTTTTAGTTGCCATTCTTGGTTTTGTGTTGTTCGCTTCGGCGGCCCCCGCACTTTCTTGGATGATGGGGCAGATCACCGAAGTACTCGCCAACCCTAAACCTGAAGACGCTCATTTTGTTATTGTTACCTTGATCGTGATATTTGCTTATCGTGGACTTGGAACCTTTTTAGGCAAGTATTTTATTGCGCGAGTAGGGCGTGGTGTCGTGCACAGTTTACGCACCGTATTGTTTAACCATATGCTAACGCTACCCAGTAATTATTATGATGGTGAATCGACGGGGCGGTTAATTTCTCGCGTTATCTTCGATGTTGATCAAGTAACCGGCGCCGCGACAAAAGCGCTCACTACCTTGGTGCAAGACGGTTTAACGGTTATCTTTTTGATGGGTTATTTAATCTATCTCGATTGGACTCTGACCCTCATCTTTTTAGCACTGGCGCCTATTATTGGTGCTCTTGTGTCTTTCGCGAGTAAATTTTTTCGTAAATACAGTAAACGCATCCAGCAGTCTGTGGGTAACGTAACTCAGGTCACCAATGAATCGATTACCGCTTATCGAGAAGTGCGAACCTTTGGTGGTCAGGATTTCGAAAGTGCTCGTTTCAATAAAGCCAGTGAAGATAATCGCAAGCAAGCTCTAAAATTTGCACTGACGAATGCCATTAACGTTCCTTTAAACCAGCAGATAATTGCGCTGGGTTTGGGGGTTATGATTTATATGATGTTTGAGCGTGTATTGAACCAGAGCATGAGTGCAGGTGAATTCATGACCTTCATTACGGCGGCATCTTTAATTGCTAAGCCTTTACGCGCGCTGACCGATATTAACTCGGTTGTGCAAAAAGGCATGGTAGGTGCCGAGTCAATTTTTACCGTATTAGACAGCGAAGGTGAGAAAGACGAAGGTCATTTTGATTTGGTAAATGCTCGTGGCGATGTTGAAATTAATAATTTAAGTTTTAAATATCCGAGTTCAGATGATTGGGTCTTGAAATCACTTAATGCAACCGCCAAAGCGGGTAAGTCGTATGCGTTGGTGGGGCGTTCGGGTGGTGGAAAAACAACCTTGATGACCTTGTTGCCTCGATTTTATCAAGCCCAGCAAGGCAGTATTTTACTTGACGGTCATAAAATAGAAGACCTTACGCTTGCCAGCTTGCGCAAAAATGTCTCCGTCGTAAGTCAGCAGGTTATGTTATTTAATAGCACCGTGCTGGAAAATATTGCCTATGGCGAGTTGAAAGGAAAAACCCGAGAAGAAGTGATTACGGCGGCAAAAGCGGCGCATGCGGATGAGTTTATTGTTCAAATGAGTCATGGCTACGATACGATAATTGGTGATAACGGTGTTTTATTGTCTGGAGGCCAGCGCCAACGTATTGCGATTGCTCGCGCTATCTTGAAAAACTCTCCGGTACTTATTTTGGATGAAGCAACCTCGGCATTGGATACAGAGTCTGAGCGTCATATTCAAAGTGCAATGGAAGAAGTCATGAAGGGGCGAACCACTTTTGTTATCGCTCATCGATTAAGCACGATTGAAAATGCTGATCAGATTTGGGTGATGGAAAAAGGTGAAATTATTGAACGCGGCACACATGGCGAATTGTTAGCTGCCAAGGGCGCGTATGCCAACTTGCATGATATGCAATTCCATGAAAATGAAAATGCTTGATCGTCTCTCTGCTCGCATTGAGAAAAGTTGGTATAGCCATAAATGGTGGAATGGTTGGTTGTTGCCACTGAGTGGACTTTTCTTTCTTTTGAGTCATGCTCGTCGTTTATGGCTAACTCGTGTCGTGCGAGCGAGCAAAAATAATTCAATTCCCGTTGTGGTGATTGGAAATGTTAATGTCGGCGGTACGGGAAAAACGCCGTTAGTTTGCCACTTGGTTGAACAGCTTAACCACGTGGGTATTCGTGTCGGAATTATTAGTCGAGGCTATGGTAGCAATGCACCGTATTATCCTTATGCTTTAGCTAAACATGAAGCTGCTAATATCGTAGGCGATGAACCTAAATTATTACGTGATCGTCTAGATTGTCCGGTAGTGATTGGCCCAGATCGGAATGCGGCGATTAAGTTATTATCACAGCAGGGAATAGATTTAATTCTCTCGGATGATGGTTTGCAGCATTATAAAATGGCGCGTGATTATGAAATCGTAGTGCTGGACGCTGTGCGTAACTTGGGTAATGGTTGGTTATTGCCTGCGGGACCTTTGCGCGAAGGTTCCTGGCGTTTAAACTCAGTTGATGCCGTTATTCTCAACGGTTCTGATGTGTTAGCTAATGGTATGGAGATAGTCCCGTCGGCTTGGGTGAATGCTAAGACGAGTGAGCGTAGAAATTTAGATTTCTTTGCGGGTAAAAATACACACGCGTTGGCTGGCATCGGTAATCCGCAACGTTTTTTTTCTACGTTGGATGAGTTGTCCGTTAAGCATTGTGATCATGTATTTGCAGATCATCATGCATTTACTCCGGTAGATTTGAATTGGGCTGATGAATTTTCAACACAGCTCGTTATGACAGAAAAAGATTGGGTTAAGTGCGCGGCATTTGCTGATGTAAATATGTGGTACCTCGAAGTGAATGCCCGCTTAAATACATACATTGAAACAACATTAATAAATGATCTAGCGACTCTTGTTCAGAGTAATAAATGTTAGTGATAAAGAGGATTAATAATGGATAAGCAATTAGCGGCGATGTTGGTTTGCCCAAACTGTAAGGGCCAATTAAAATTGGATAAAGAAGCGCAAGAATTATTATGCACGTTTGATGGTTTAGCTTTTCCTATACGCGATGGTGTGCCGGTGATGCTAGAGCAAGAAGCTCGCCAAATGGGCGAAGAAGAAAAGTTAGAAAAAGCTAAGCGCTAATGATCAAGGTTTTATTTGTTTGCTTAGGTAATATCTGTCGTTCGCCAACTGCTCATGGAGTACTTGAGCACAAGTTGGCGATGGCGGGTTTATCGGATGTTGTCGAAGTGGATAGCGCTGGTACGGCCGCTTGGCATGTTGGAAAGGAGCCAGATCTACGTTCGCAGCTTGCTGCGAGAAAGCGTGATTATGATCTATCTCACCTACGAGCGCGCCAAGCTGTCGCAGAAGACTTTTTAGAATTTGATTATGTTTTGGCGATGGATTATTCAAATTTAGAAAATCTAAAGGGGATCGTTCCTTCTGGTGATGTTAAGACGATGCCAGAATTATTTCTTGAAGCTTATTCAACGCCCAGGTTAAAAGCTCAAGGTTTAACAGAAGTTCCTGATCCTTATTACGGTGGCGAAGATGGTTTTTCGGCCGTTCTGGATATGGTAGAGGACGCTTGTGAGCAATTAATTTTAGATATCAAATCGAACAATAAGCTGAATATTAAGTCGAAATAATAATGCAGTCTCAAACCAATATTCTATCAGCCGTAAAGCCAATCTCTGACTTTGAACTTTCAAAACTGAATACCCTTTCCTTATCGGGTAAGGCCGAGTACTTCAGTCGCTTTAAATCCATTTCTGAATTATTAACTTTATTGGCTTATGCTGATAAGCAACAATTAAATATTAAGGTTTTAGGCGGCGGCAGTAATATGATCGTGCAGCCTAAAGTAACCGGTTTAGTTGTTCAAAGTGCTATGGAGGGTGTGGAAAAGTTATCGGAAAATGATGATTCGATAACTTATGCGGTTGATGCGGGTTTGAATTGGCATCAGTGGGTTTTGAAATCCATCGAGCTGGGCGCTTACGGTTTAGAAAACTTAGCGCTCATTCCCGGAACTGTTGGCGCATCACCTATTCAGAATATCGGCGCTTATGGTGTTGAGGTTGGCCAGTGTATTGAAGAAGTTCGGGGTTTGCAGCTATCGACTGGCCAGTGGATGGCTTTTACTGCTGATCAATGTGATTTTTCGTATCGTGATTCTATCTTCAAAAACCAATTTAAAAATGATTTCTTAATTACCCGAGTCATTTTTAGGTTATCAAAAGTATTCAAACCACAAACTTCCTATGCGCCGTTAAAACAAATGGCCGAGAAGTTTGTTGCGACTTGTATGGATAAGAGCGCTGAATCACTGACAGCACAGCAAGTGGCTGATTGGGTGATTGGCGTGCGTAATAGTAAGCTGCCAGATCCTGCTAAAATTCCAAATGCAGGTTCATTCTTTACTAATCCTATTATTCCAAAATCTCAAGCGGATGAATTATTAAACAAGTTTCCTAATATGCCAGTATATGCAGTGCAGGGCATTGCTCAAGGTAATGTTGAAGGAAGTGAAAAACGGGTGAAAGTTGCAGCAGGTTGGTTGATCGATCAGTGTGGCTGGAAAGGTAAATCGTTAGGCTTGGCCAAAATGCACGATCAGCAAGCATTGGTGTTAACCTTGAAGCCCGGCGCGAGACAGCAAGACTTAATTAATATTCAGCAAGCTGTGCAAGCAGATGTGAATAATAAGTTTGGCATTCAGTTACACCCAGAGCCACAACCGTTCAGTTAAAATATCTATGTTTATTCGCTCGGTTAGCTGCTGTTTATCGGGAATTTTTGTTTTTGTTATCGGTAGGCCGAGATAATACTCGGCCTACTGATCGTTTTTGCAGGCGTTTTATTAACAGAGATTATGTTATCTACTGAATGTCAGTTGCATGTCTGCTGCGAGTTTAGCGGCATCCACCGGCTGTCCCTGACGGTTTGTGATACCTTCTAGCCATTGTGCTACCACATTCGGATTACGAAACATCCAATCGCGTACGGCGCGATCCGCGGGTACAAATTCACTCAAGATCATATTCATCACTTCGCCTTCCATCTCCAGTGAAAACTTCAGGTTGTCGAGTAGGTTAGCAACATTTGGGCAGTCTGCACGAAAATCAGCCCGAGCGTTGGTATAAACAGTGGAGCCACCGAGATTTTGACCAAAATAAGCATCGCCACCTTCGAGGTAACGAATATCAAAATTCTCATTCATTGGGTGGGGTGCCCAGGCGAGAAATGCAATCCAGTCACCGTCGCGGATGTGGCGTTTTACCTGATGCAGCATTAAGCGCTCGGGTAATTCAATCAGTGAGAAGTTACCCAGGGAAAAATCATTTTTAGCAATGGCATCCAGCAAAAGGGCGTTGCCATCGTTGCCTTTTTCTATGCCATAAAGCTTGTGTTTAAACTGATCTTTAAAACGGACAATATCGGCAAATGAACGCACCCCAGCGTCGTACACATACGCTGGTACCGCTAGCGTGTATTTAGCGCCGGTCAGATTTTTGCCTAACACTTTAATGCTTTGGTTATTCAGATAAGGCTGAATAATCGGTTCCATAGTAGGCATCCAATTACCCAGGAATACGTCGAGCTTGCCGGATGAAAGCTGCTGGTACACCTCAGGTACTGTCAATTGGTGGCTATCAACCTCATATCCGAGGCGCTTCAGTAGCTCACTGGCGGTGGCTGTAGTGGTCTGCACGTCGGTCCAGGCGACCGAGCCAAAGTTAATCTGTTTGCACTCGTTTGCCAATAAACTGACTGGAAGCAGTAAAGTAAATAGCAGGATTAATGTCTTCATTATGTTACTTCGCTGAGGGTTAAGATCGGCGCGTGAGTCTATCAGTTGAATGGTCGTTCAAACAACGGTGTTGTGGAGGAAAAAGTTAGATTATGGCCGCTTTTCAGATGAACGGTATGGGTTGGATAGCCACTGCAATTATTGGCGGTGTTGGCAGTTAGTCATTAATGAATGGAAATCGAGTGGGCAGGCGAAGCAGTATTCTTAAGGCAAAGAAATATCAATCAAAGTACATTTTATTATTGGGTCAAGGAAACCTCCTCTAAGAAAGCCATTTACACGGAGCCATACACATTGAAATAAGCGCATGAATGATTTTTTAGCGGAACCAATAAAAATACATGGTTAATTGCAGTCAGGTTGGCGGGTTATTAGTTTCTTACTTTAAGCAAGAAAATCTGTTCAAATGGGCGCCTCAAGCGATACTTAAATATAGGCGCACATTAAGCGCCTGGTGACTACTACGGAAGAGCTAATGGAATATAGCGATAGTACTGAAATGGACCCTTCTATTTTACTGATAGGCAAGCAACTTAGTTCATGCTTAATACATGAAGGGGTTGAGCGGTTCTTAATTGATGTGGGGCCTTTTTTGAGTGGTAAGGCGGTTAATATTGATAAAGATACTTTGCGACGTATTTTTATTGCATTGCCTAAACCGAGTAATAATTTTTCTTATAATGTGCCTGTTTATTCTAACCTTGATGATTATCAGTTGGATGCTGACGATCAGCTCCTTATCCCGACGCCACAAGAGCTTTTTAAGTTAGCGCTGACGCATCTGTCTGAAGCTGAAAGTGATTTATTGGCGCATAAGCCAAACTGGCATTTTGAGGCTGCGCGAGATTTTATTAATATCAACTTCGAAAAAGACTACGAGTTCATTGATTCAGCGATGCTGCTGGTTCCTTTTGTTTTGGAGAATCCCCAAAATCTAGTTTATGAAGATGCATGGTGGTTTGCTAATACTCTTTATGATACTACCGTTATGGTCGAAGGGGAGGAGCAAGCAATTAAGACTCTTTATGCATTAATTCAATTAAATGAGTCGCCAAGCATTCAATCGTTTGCCTATCAAAAACTGGTAGTGATTAATGTGTTTGATGGAAATATAGAAAAAGCCCAGGAATACTTTGATAAGGCTGTGCAATGCGATTCCAGCCATCCCTGGATACCGGAAACAAGAGAGCGTTTAAATGCAGAGTTGCATAAGTTAAAGCCGAAGGGAGTTCTTAAAATAACTGTCTTTATTGTGCTGATAATATTTGTAATTTATCAATTGAGTAGCGGCTAATCAATCGGCTGGCTGATAGAGTTAAGTGGATTTCTTTTTTCGAATATTAATCAACCCAGCGGCAATAATAAAAGTACTGCCAAGCCAAGTGCTCCAAAGTGGCACTTCATCCCAAAATATCCAGCCCATGGCGGCGCCATAAATAACCGATGAGTATACGTAAATGCCTATCTTTCCAGTGGGTGCTATTCGATAGGCTTGGGTTAAGGCAAGTTGTCCGAGTGTGGCGACAGCGCCTAATGTGACAATCCAGCCCCAAGCGTGATCAGGTACTTCTTGCCAGGCATAAATTGCAGGAGGTGCGGAGATAATTGCTGAGATTAAACCAAAGTAAAAAACAATCGCCACGCTACTTTCGGTATTGCCCATTTTACGAATAGTGACTTTTGCTAATGCGGCTAACGCTGCGCCGATAAAGCCGATGATCGCGAAATAAGAAAAACTATCGGTGCCAGGTCTTAAAATAAACGCCGCACCGATAAAGCCAATAATAATTGCCCAGCGAGTATTGGGTCCGATGCTTTCTTTTAACCAAGCATAAGCGATGATCGGCATAAAAAAGGGGCTGGTGAGTTTAACTAAAAAAGCTTCGGCTAATGGCATGCGTGCGAGTACAAAGAAATAACAGTACATGGCAATGAGCCCGACAACGGCTCGCATTAAATGCCAGTGAAGGCGTTGAGTTTTTAGCTCTGACAATCCTGTTTTTAGCAAAATCGGCAGCAGCATAATGAGGCCAGCAATATTGCGGAAGAACACAACTTGTTGGGTAGAAAGATCCTCAGATAAGTGTTTAATGATGCCTCCCATCACCCCCAGCAGTGCTTCGCCTAATAGAATGAATAGGGCGCCTAGAATAATGGGATTAGTTGAGAGGGGTGGGAAGCGGGGCATTAGTTAAAGATCAAATGACTCAAGTTTCAGGTCTTCGCCAGCTTGCCATTTAATAAACCAGCCTTTATCACCCCAGTCACCTAGAACATAGCGAGTGCGGGCTTCACCTTCAAATTCCCAGTGATGAATATTCGGACGGTGAGTATGGCCATGAATCAGGGTTGCGCAATTAGCTTCCGATAATGCTTTATCTACGGCTTCTTGGTTCACATCCATAATTTCGTAGCTTTTGCCTTTTTGACTTTCTTTGCTTTCGTTACGAACTTGCTTAGCAAATTCAATTCGCTCAGGAATTGATTTGGCGAGCAGTTGTTCCTGCCACTGCGGATTACGCAGCATAACTCGCGCTTTCATGTATTCAACATCATCGGTGCAAAGACTATCGCCGTGTATCAAAAGAATGCTTTCGTCGCCTAAAGTGATTAGTTTGGATTCATCCAGTAATTCACAATGGGCGTTATCACACCAAGCTTGCCCAACTAAAAAGTCACGGTTGCCGTGCATGAAATAAATTTTTGTGCCTCTAGCAGAGCACTGCTGTAATGCTTGATTGATCAGTTCAATGTATTCATTGGAGTAATCATCACCGATCCAGACTTCAAAAAAATCGCCTAGAATATAAAGCTCTTCTGCACCCTTTAACGAGTCTAGAAACGACAAAAAGCCATCAGTGATGGCTTTTTGTGCAGGTTCCAGATGTAGGTCAGAAATAAAATAAATGGCCATATCTGGAATCTTCTTAGGCTTCGATAACAGTCGCAGATTCGATGATTACATCGTCAACTGGAACATCTTGATGGCCACGACGAGTGGTCGTAGGAGTACCTTTGATCTTATTTACAATGTCCATGCCTTCAACAACTTCAGCGAATACGCAGTAGCCCCAACCTTCAGAGTTTTTAGCGGTATGGTTCAAGAACGTATTATCAGATACATTGATGAAGAACTGAGCGCTGGCAGAGTGTGGGTCATTGGTGCGAGCCATTGCCAGAGTACCCGTCTTGTTCGAAAGGCCGTTGTCAGCTTCGTTATCGATCGTATCGTTTGTGCGTTTTTCTTCCATTCCAGGAAGCATGCCGCCGCCTTGAACCATGAAACCGTCGATTACGCGGTGAAAGATAATGCCGTCGTAAAAACCTTCTTCTACATACTTCTGGAAGTTAGCCGCTGTTTTTGGCGCTTCTTCATTGAAAAGGTTGATTTTGATGTCGCCAAAGTTGGTCTTTAAAAGAATCATGGTTTTTCCTAACGTTATAATGACTAAATTGAATCTACGTATGGCTCTAGGCCGTATGACGCGTATAATAACGGTTTTTTCCATGATTATCAGCTGATAACTAGCATTATCTAATCTAATTGTAGATATACAGAAGAGACGCAAAACGCATGTCAGACATTAATAACGTCAATAACTTTGTCGCCAAAATCGTTGAAGAGGATCTAGCCAGCGGCAAGATCGACAAGGTCATCACTCGTTTTCCACCCGAGCCAAATGGCTATTTACACGTGGGTCACGCTAAATCCATCTGTTTAAACTTCGGTTTAGCAGACAAATTTAACGGCGAGTGCAACTTGCGTTTTGATGATACAAATCCAGAAAAAGAAAGCCAAGAATACATTGATGCTATAAAAGAAGATGTCACTTGGTTGGGCTTTAAATGGTCTGGAGATGTTCGTTTTTCGTCTGATTATTTTGATACGCTGCATGACTATGCGATTGCATTGATCAAATCCGGCAATGCTTATGTCTGCAGTCTTAAGCCTGAAGAGGCTGATGAATATAAAGGTGACTTCAATCGTCCTGGGAAAAACAGTCCGTATCGTGATCGTACGGTTGAAGAAAATCTAGACTTGTTTGGTCGCATGAAGGCGGGTGAGTTTAAGGATGGTGAGCATGCGTTGCGCGCTAAGATCGATATGGCATCAGGCAATATGAATTTGCGTGATCCTATTATGTATCGTATACGCCATGTTGAGCATCACCAGACAGGAAATAAATGGTGTATTTATCCGATTTATGATTTTACTCATGGTCAGTCAGATGCATTAGAAGGTGTTACTCATTCTGTTTGTACATTAGAGTTCGAGGATCATCGTCCGTTATATGATTGGTATATCAATCATCTTCCTGTGCCAGCTAAGCCAAAGCAGTATGAGTTTGGTCGGTTAAGTCTCAACTATACTGTGACGTCTAAGCGTAAGTTGAAGAAATTGGTCGATGAAAATGTTGTCGCGGGTTGGGATGATCCTCGTATGCCGACTATTTCAGGTATGCGTCGTCGTGGTTTTACACCTGCGTCAATTCGTAATTTTTGCGAGATGATTGGTGTGTCTCGTAGTGATGGTGTCGTTGATGTTGCCATGTTAGAGCATGCTCTGCGCAGCGATTTAAACACTCATGCGCCGCGCGCTATGGCTGTGATTAATCCGTTAAAGGTCGTTATTACTAATATGGCCGATGACCATTATGAAGAAATTACGGTTGAGTCTATGCCTGATATCGGTTCTGATACCGATTCAGAGGGTGGGGAAGAGAAAGAAGCCCCTGCTTCTTTGTTAAGACAGGTGCCGTTTACGAAAGAAATATTCATTGATCAGGAAGATTTTAAAGAAGAATACAGCAAGAAGTTTAAGAAAAAGTTCTGCCCAGGTAAGCGTATTCGTTTGCGTAATGGTTATGTTATTGAAGCAACTGATTTCATTAAAAATGACGCCGGTGATATCGTCCAGGTTAATGCCATTCAGGTGACAACGGTATTGGGTGAAGATCCAGTTGATGAAGTTAAGCCTAAAGGTGTTGTGCATTGGGTTTCTGCTTCGCATGGTATTGAAGCTGAGCTGCGTATTTATGGGCGTTTATTAAATCATGAATCTCCTGATCGTGGTGGCGAAGACTTTATGACGCACGTGAATCCTGATTCATTATCCGTAATCAGCGCCATTGTTGAGCCGAGTCTGGCGCAAGCAGCTCCAGAGACGGTATTTCAGTTTGAGCGTGAAGGGTATTACGTAGCAGATCGTCATGATCATACTACCGACAAGCCAGTATTTAATTTAACCATCGGCTTGCGTGAAGATAAGTCGCTTACGCAACAATAGACTCTCTCAATAAAAGACGTTCTCGATCATAGAGGGTAAAGGAAAAAAATTGAAAATTTATAATACGTTAACGCGTCAGAAAGAAGAATTTAGACCCATTATTGAAGGTAAGGTTGGTATGTACGTATGCGGCATGACGGTTTACGACCTTTGTCATTTGGGGCACGCCCGCGTCTTGACCGCGTTTGATGTGATTGCGCGTTACTTGCGTCACAAAGGCTATGACGTTAATTACGTACGTAACATTACCGACATCGACGATAAAATTATTAATCGTGCGAAAGAAAATGGTGAAGACTTCAATGTGTTAACCGAGCGTTTCATTCATGAAATGCATGTTGACTCGAAGGCATTGGGTATTGAAATGCCTAGCTCGGAGCCACGCGCAACTGCGCACATTGATGGCATTGTCGAAATGGTGCAAACCCTAATTAAAAAGGGTTATGCCTACGCGGCTGAAAATGGCGACGTTTATTATTCAGTACGTAAATTCGAAGGCTATGGCAAGTTGTCGGGCAAGGTTTTAGATGACCTAGAAGCGGGCGCGCGCATTGAAGTTGATGAGGTAAAGCAAGATCCATTAGATTTTGTTTTATGGAAGCATGCAAAAGCGGATGAGCCACATTGGGATTCTCCTTGGGGGATCGGTCGTCCTGGCTGGCACATTGAGTGTTCAGTGATGTCGACTTGCTGCTTGGGTAATAATTTCGATATTCATGGTGGTGGTCCTGATCTTAAGTTCCCGCATCACGAAAACGAAATTGCTCAAAGTGAAGCCGCGACAGGCAGTCGTTATGCCAATAACTGGATGCATGCGGGCGCAGTTCGCATCGATGGCGAAAAGATGTCTAAGTCATTGGGCAACTTCTTTACTATTCGTGAGATTTTAGAAAAGTATCACCCAGAAACAGTGCGCTTCTTTTTATTATCAAGTCAGTATCGCAGTTCAATTAATTACAGCGAAGATAGCTTAAAAGAAGCTCAGGTTAAGCTGGATCGTTTTTATAATGCGTTAGCGCAAGTAGATGCTTATGTACCTGCTGCCACTAATAACGATTATAGCGAGCGTTTCCATACGGCGATGGATGATGATTTTAATACTCCAGAAGCGATTGGCGTATTGTTTGATTTGGTTCGTGAAGTGAATAAAGCAGAAGGCGAAAAGAAATTTGCGCTCGGTGCTCAGCTTCGTGAATTGGGTGCAATCTTGGGTTGTTTACAGCTTCCTCCAGAAGAGTTTTTACAATCGGGTGGCGACGTTGATGTTGATTACGTCGAAGCAATGATTCAAAAGCGTATTGATGCTAAGAAAGCGAAAGATTTTGCTACGGCTGATGGCGTGCGTGATGAGTTGTTGGCGCAGGGGATTACTTTGCGTGATGGGCCTGAAGGTACGAGCTGGACTCAGGGGTAAAAAGATATTTGCAGGGCAAGTGTCGCACTGAAGTACGACCTACAGTTTAGGGTATTCTTTTATTGTAGGTTGTAGGTCGCGGCTTTGGCCCGACAGCTCGTGCTGTAATTATCTTGCGCACTGAAGTACGACTTACAAAAAAAGGCCGCTAACTGAATATCAGCTAGCGGCCTTTTTGCTTTCTAAATCAAAGAATCAAACGAAGTTAAATCTTAGTATGCAGCTCTTCGCACGCTTGCAAAGTATTCTCTAGTAATTTAGCGCGTGTCATGGGTCCAACACCACCCGGAACAGGTGTGATGTGGCTAGCATTCTGAGAGGCTGCTTCAAATTCAACATCGCCTACTAGCTTGCCGTTTTCTAAGCGGTTGATGCCTACGTCAATTACGATGGCGCCTTTTTTGATCCATTCACCTTTAACAATGTCAGGACGACCCACAGCAACTACTACGATGTCACCTAAGCGAACATGGCTTTCTAGATCTTCAGTAAAGCGATGGCACGTTGTTACTGTGCAGCCTTTGAGTAGTAGCTCTAAGCCCATTGGGCGGCCAACAATATTTGAAGAGCCAACAATAACCGCGTGCTTACCACGAATGGGTTCTTTAGTATTTTCTAATAGCGTTACGATGCCAGCGGGTGTGCATGGGCGAAGTAAAGGCATACGCTGTGCTAAGCGACCAATATTGAAAGGGTGGAAGCCATCAACATCTTTGTCAGGAGCAATGCGCTCTAGAATTTCATCAGACTTTAATTGCGCAGGTAAAGGAAGTTGTACCAGAATACCGTCGATAGTCTCGTCGTTATTTAAAGTATCAATCAAGGCTAGCAGTTCGCCTTGTGAGGTTGAGGCAGGCAGGTCGTAAGCTTGGCTATTAATACCGACTTCCTCGCAGTCTTTTCGCTTGTGCTTAACGTAGACTTCCGATGCTGGATCCTTACCGATAAGGATAACCGCTAAGCCAGGTGCTCTTAGTCCTTTATCTAAGCGTTTCTGTACGCGTTCAGCAACGGTTTTACGGATAGATTCGGCAGTGGCTTTGCCGTCAATGATTTGAGCGCTCATGTAAATCTTTAACCTTGCAGTAGATTAGAGGGGAAAAGGTGTTATATAGAAGGTGTGATTTTCTCATGCCTGACAATTAATGCAAAGTGGTTAAGGTCGTTAAAGTGGTTAATGTATCGTCGCGTCATGTTTTTAGTCTTTTAAGGCTGAATATAAGGCGGTAAAACCACAGGTCTTTGTTTTTATTAAATAAATTCAAAATAGGTGTTGACGGATAGGGAGCTCGTGGGTAATATACGCACCACTTCACCGAGACAGCGAATTGATTCGCAGCTTGATGTTGTATCGGGATATAGCGCAGTCTGGTAGCGCGCCTGCTTTGGGAGCAGGATGTCGGGAGTTCGAATCTCTCTATCCCGACCACTAAGTCTAACGAAAGTTAGATGGCCGTGCGCCCATAGCTCAATTGGATAGAGCATCGCCCTTCTAAGGCGAGGGTTGCAGGTTCGAGCCCTGCTGGGCGTACCAATTATGTTGGTGTTAGTGGTTTGTTAGAAAATATGTGGTGGCTGTAGCTCAGTTGGTAGAGCGCAGGATTGTGATTCCTGTGGTCGAGGGTTCGATCCCCTTCAGCCACCCCACTTATTTTTTAAGATCCATTCAAGTAATTCTAATTTCCATATCTAAGCAAAAACTTCTACAAAAAGAAATATTCTCAATAAATTATCTGCTGTTTAATTATTTTTAATTAATTTCAACTTATCTCTTGAAAAATAATTCTTTAATCCCATTATTTACTTCTTTCCCTTCGTGCGAAATTATAGTGTTTATTGATAGCTATGGTTCTGTAACAGAGCATGGGATATAATGCGCGACTTTTATGATGTCAGGTGCATTGACAGTAAACTTGTATGCCTATTTAACTATTATTTAGCTAGGCACCGACATCGCCAGACAAAACGTTAATATTAACTGAGAGACAAACATGCAAATTTCTATCGAAACTACTCAAGGCCTAGAGCGTAAGATGACAATTGGCGTTCCTGCCGCTGACGTTGATGGTCAGGTTGTTGTAGCTCTAAAAAGAATGGTTAAAGGCCGTAAGATTGATGGTTTCCGTCAAGGCAAAATTCCACCAAACGTTGCACAGAAAATGTTTGGTAAGCCAGCTCGTCAAGAAGCTGTACAGCAAGTAATGCAGCGTTCTTTCTTTGAAGCGATTTCAAAAGAAGGCGTTAAAATGGCGGGTATGCCAACTAACTTTGAAGCGACTGTTAACGAATCAGGTAAAGATCTTGAATTTGTAGCAACATTTGAAGTCTATCCAGAAATTGCTTTAGCTGATCTAGCAAGTATTGAAGTCAATAAGAAGAAGTCTGTAGTGACGGACGCTGATGTTGAAACAATGGTTGAGACATTGCAAAAGCAGCAAGCTAAGTGGGAAACGTCTACTGAAGCGGCTGTTGATGGCGATCAAGCTGTTGTCGACTTCGATGGTTTCATCGATGGTGAAGCATTCGAAGGTGGTAAAGCTGAAGGTTATAACCTAACGTTGGGTTCTAACTCTATGATTCCTGGTTTCGAAGCCGGAATCGAAGGTCTTAAAGCTGGCGATGAAAAAACGATCGAGCTTTCTTTCCCTGCCGATTACCATAAAGAAGATCTACAAGGTAAAGCAGTAGAGTTTAAGGTTGTCGTTAAAGAAGTTAAAAAACCTGAGCTAGCTGAACTTAATGAAGAGTTTTTTAAAGGCTTTGGTGTTGAATCTAAAGACCTAGCAAGCTTCAAAGTAGACATTCGCGCCAATATGGATCGTGAATTAGAGCGCGCTATTCGTAACGACGTTAAGAATCAGGTAATTGAAGGTTTGGTTGCAGCTAATCAAATTGACGTTCCTGGTGCATTGGCTGATCAAGAAATCGATCGTTTACGTCAGCAAGCATTGCAGCAGTTCGGTGGTGGTCAGGGTATTGATGCCAGCATGTTGCCAGCTGAATTGTTCAAAGAGCAAGCGGACCGTCGCGTACGTGTTGGCTTGTTAATGAATGCAGCAATCGATGCGTTTGAATTGACCGCTTCTGAAGAAAAGATTGATGCTTTGATCGAAGAAGTAGCTTCTACGTATCAAGAACCTGAGCAGGTTCGTGAGTACTATAAGAATACTCCAGAGCAAAAATCTCAGGTAGAAGCGTTAGCTTTAGAAGAGCAGGTTGTTGAAAAAATCCTAGAAAGTGCAAAAGTGACTGAAACTGAAGCAGGCTACGAAGAAGTTATTAAGGCCGCTAACGCGTCTCAATAATCCATCCTTCGAGTGACTGACAACTTTCAGAACACCGACTAAACTAGAAACAGCTATTTAAAAGAATAGCTGTTTTTTGCTGATAATAATGAGTCAGGGAGTGCTTGAATCGATGTTTGATTCGGATAAAGGTAATGACATCATGGGCGCATTAGTCCCTATGGTAGTCGAACAGACCGCTCGCGGAGAGCGTTCATATGATATTTATTCACGTTTATTAAAAGAGCGTGTTATTTTCATTGTGGGTCAAGTTGAAGATCATATGGCAAATCTGGTTGTTGCACAGATGCTATTTTTGGAATCTGAAAACCCTGATAAAGATATTCATTTGTATATCAACTCACCGGGTGGCTCGGTCACTGCAGGTATGTCGATCTACGATACAATGCAGTTTATTAAGCCTAACGTAAGCACCATGTGTATTGGTCAAGCTTGCAGTATGGGTGCATTTTTATTGAATGCTGGGGCAGAGGGCAAGCGTTATTGCCTGCCTAACTCGCGCGTCATGATTCACCAGCCAAGCGGTGGTGCTCAAGGTCAAGCGACGGATATTCAGATTCAAGCGAATAATATCCAAGAAACAAAAGATCGACTGAACCGAATTATGGCTAAGCATTCTGGTCAAACATTCGAGCAAGTCGCTCAGGATACTGAGCGTGATAACTTTATGAGTGCTGATGAAGCAATGAAATATGGTTTAATCGATAAAGTATTAGAGAGCCGTAACGCTGAATAGTGTGCGACATCAAACGTTATTAATGAGGCAGTCGAATGACCGACGACACGAAAGGCAAAGGCGAAGATAGCGGCAAATTGCTGTACTGCTCCTTTTGCGGCAAAAGTCAGCATGAAGTACGTAAGCTGATTGCTGGCCCTTCTGTATTCATTTGCGATGAGTGCGTTGATTTATGCAACGACATTATTCGTGAAGAAGTTCAAGAAGCCGAGAATAAAGGCGATTCGGAAAGTTTGCCGACGCCAAAAGAAATTAAAGCAACTCTTGATGAGTATGTGATTGGCCAAGATAAGGCAAAAATTGTTTTATCGGTTGCAGTTTATAATCACTACAAGCGCCTGCAGTTTGGTGAGCGCAAAGGTGAAGTTGAGCTTTCGAAAAGTAATATTCTATTAATCGGTCCAACCGGTAGTGGTAAAACATTATTGGCTGAGACTTTGGCGCGTTTATTAAACGTTCCTTTCACTATTGCAGACGCGACGACCTTAACGGAAGCGGGTTATGTTGGTGAAGATGTTGAGAATATTATTCAAAAGTTATTGCAGAAATGTGACTACGATGTAGAAAAAGCTCAGCGCGGTATTGTTTACATCGATGAAATTGACAAAATTTCTCGTAAGTCTGATAACCCATCGATTACACGTGATGTATCGGGTGAGGGTGTTCAACAGGCGTTATTGAAACTGATTGAAGGTACGGTTGCTTCTGTCCCACCTCAGGGCGGACGTAAGCATCCACAGCAAGAGTTTTTGCAAGTTGATACTTCTAACATGCTGTTTATTTGTGGGGGAGCATTTGCTGGTCTTGACCAGCTAATTCGTGACCGTTCAGAAAAGAGCAGCATTGGCTTCTCGGCTACCGTAAAAGGTAAGAAAGAAGAAAAGTCAGTTGGTGAGATTCTACGCTCAGTCGAGCCGGACGATTTAGTTAAATATGGCTTGATTCCTGAGTTTATCGGGCGTTTGCCTGTAATCGCAACGTTGGATGAGCTTGACGAAGAAGCGTTAATCCAGATTCTAACAGAGCCTAAAAACTCGTTGGTTAAGCAGTATCAAAAACTGTTTGATATGGAAGACGTTGAGTTAGAATTCCGTGAGTCAGCTTTAAAGGCTGTTGCTGGTAAAGCGATGAAGCGTAAAATCGGTGCTCGTGGTTTGCGCTCTATTCTGGAAGGTATATTGCTTAACAGTATGTACAAGATTCCTTCAGAAGAGAATGTAAGCAAGGTTGTTATTGACGAGGGTGTAATTAATGGTGATTCTGAGCCATTATTCATCTACGAATCTAACGAAGCCGACAAGGTAGATAAAGTCGCACCGGATGATGCTTAAAATTTAAGCTGAAAGTGTGTATTTATTAAAGAAAGGGCCAGTTGGCCCTTTTTTTTCGTCTTTTTTTCGTCTTTTTTTCGTCTTTTCTTATGCTTTCTTATATTAGTCCTTGTTTTTTTAATCAATGCCCGCAACTCTATAAACAATGTGAATTGAATGTGGCAGTTCCAATAGAGTATTAAGGTTTATTATGAGTCAAGATTATCTGCCGTTGTTGCCTTTGCGCGACGTTGTAGTATTTCCAAGTATGGTTATCCCTTTGTTTGTGGGGCGAGCTAAATCCATTGCTGCGTTAGAAGAGGCGATGGAGCAAGACAAGCGGGTTATGCTGGTTGCACAAAAAGACGCCAGTCATGACAATCCTGATGTCAGTGATTTAAATCAGGTAGGGACCGTTGCCAATATTTTACAGCTGCTTAAATTACCTGATGGCACCGTTAAAGTACTTGTTGAAGGTGATTATCGCGCCAAGCTTGTGGAGTTGATCGATGAAGATACTTTGTTTCGTTGTCATGCTGAAAGCCTAGTTGATCCAGATCTGTCTGAGCGTGAGAATGAAGTGCTTGTGCGTTCGTTAACGGGGCATTTTGAGCAATACGTTCAGTTATCAAAAAAAGTGCCTAGTGAAGTATTATCAACGATATCGGGTATTGAAGATGCAAGTCGTCTAGCCGATACCATTGCTGCGCATATATCGCTTAAGTTAGATGAGAAGCAATCTGTACTTGAAATGATCAATATTCGTGATCGTATTGAGCATTTAATGGGGGTTATGGAATCTGAAATCGATTTGTTTAAGGTCGAGAAGCGTATTCGTGGCCGCGTTAAAAAGCAGATGGAAAAGAGTCAGCGTGAATACTATTTGAATGAGCAAATGAAGGCCATTCAAAAAGAGTTAGGGGATATGGAAGATACCCCGAATGAAATGGAAGAGTTACAGCAGAAAATTACTGACTCCGGCATGACGAAAGAAGCTCAAGATAAAACAGAAGCTGAGCTCAAAAAATTAAAAATGATGTCACCTATGTCTGCCGAAGCGTCGGTAGTGCGTGGTTATATCGATTGGATGATTGGTATTCCGTGGAAAAAACGTAGCCGCATCAGCCATGATTTGAAAAAAGCCAAAGAAATCCTCGATGCTGAACATTATGGCTTAGAAGAAGTTAAAGAGCGCGTACTTGAATACTTAGCGGTGCAGAACAGAGTTAAGAAAGTACGAGGCGCGATCTTATGCCTGGTAGGGCCTCCGGGTGTGGGTAAGACTTCTTTAGGGCAATCTATTGCTCATGCGACTAATCGTAAGTTTGTACGCATGGCATTGGGTGGCGTGCGTGATGAAGCCGAAATTCGTGGTCACCGTCGTACTTACATTGGTTCAATGCCGGGTAAGTTGATTCAGAAAATATCAAAAGTGGGGGTTAAAAACCCATTATTCTTATTGGATGAAATTGACAAGATGGGTATGGATCAGCGTGGCGATCCAGCTTCTGCGTTATTAGAAGTATTAGATCCAGAGCAAAATGATAGCTTTAATGATCATTATCTAGAAGTGGATTACGATCTTTCCGATACCATGTTTATTTGTACCTCAAATAGTATGAATATCCCTGGACCGTTATTAGATCGAATGGAAGTGATCCGTATTCCGGGTTATACCGAAGACGAAAAACTGAATATTGCTATTCGTTACTTATTGCCAAAGCAAATTAAAGTGAACGGCTTAAAAGCGAATGAAATTACGGTTGCTGATGATCGCATTAAAGATGTTATTCGTTATTATACGCGTGAAGCGGGTGTGCGTTCGTTAGAGCGTGAATTGGCTAAGCTTTGCCGTCGTGTAGTGAAGGCAAATATGCTGGCAACGAAGACGAGCAAAATTGAAATCACTGAAGAGTTGTTGGAAGAGTATTTAGGTGTACACAAATACAGCTTCGGTTTGGCGGGTGTTGATAACCAAGTAGGGCAGGTGACTGGTTTAGCTTGGACGTCGGTAGGGGGGGAGTTGTTAACCTTAGAATCAGCAATAACCCCTGGTAAGGGCCGCATTACAAAAACCGGCTCACTGGGTGATGTTATGCAAGAATCCATTCAGGCGGCCTTAACGGTTGTTCGAAGTCGCGCTCAAGCCCTAGGGGTTCCTGCTGACTTTATGGAGAAGCATGATATACACATACACGTTCCAGAAGGTGCTACACCTAAAGACGGGCCGAGTGCCGGTGTGGGTATGGCAACTGCAATAGTATCGTCTATGACGGGAATTCCTGTACGTGCCGATGTGGCAATGACAGGTGAAATCACCTTGCGTGGTAAAGTGTTGCCCATTGGTGGTTTGAAAGAAAAATTATTGGCGGCGCATCGCGGTGGAATTCGTACGGTTATTATTCCTAAAGAGAATGAAAAAGACTTGCGCGAGATTCCACAAAACATTCAAGAGAATCTAGAAATCATTCCTGTTGAATGGATTGATGAAGTTTTAGATGTGGCCTTAGAAAGTAAGCCTGAGCCCTTAGTTGGTGAAATAGTGAGCAAAGATAAGGCTCAAATCAAAAAAGATGGCAAAAGTCGCCCTAGCACACACTAAGGTTGCTTGACGGCTGTGAGCTAGGTTGGTATAAATCTTGGCTCAATAAAGATTGATTTGCGAGCTCTGCTCGCAAGATACAAAAATTATTAAGTGTACATAAATAAAAAGGGGATTTAGTGTGAACAAATCAGAATTAGTAGATTCAATCGCTGCTCAAGCGGACATTCCAAAAGCAGCTGCAGGTCGTGCATTAGATGCAATGATCGAAAGCATTGGTAGTACTTTGAAAGATGGTGGCCAAGTTGCTTTGGTTGGTTTTGGTACTTTCTTAGTTAAAGAGCGTGCTGCGCGTACTGGCCGTAACCCTCAAACGGGTGAGCCAATTCAAATTAAAGCGGCTAAAGTGCCTAGCTTTAAGCCTGGTAAGGCTCTTAAAGACGCTGTTAACTAAACCAGTTGATACCGTTAAAAACGCATCCACTGGATGCGTTTTTTTTTGCTCGCTGCTGAAAAGAAAGGTTTGGAGATCTCATGTTGCAGAATATTCGCGATAATTCACAAGGAACTATCGCAAAAATCATCGTCGGCTTTATTATTATTACCTTCGCATTATTTGGTATCGAATCGATTGTCGCTTTAGGAAACAGTGAATCTGCTCCTGCTACGGTCAATGGTTCTGATATTCAAGAAGTGGAGATTTTGCGTTTAGTTAATGCGCAAAAAAATCGTTTCCGTCAGCAGTTTGGTGAAAACTATGATGAGAGCCTATTTAACGATGGTTTCTTGCGTCAATCTGCACTAGAGCAGTTGATCGAACAAAAAGTAGCCGTGACTCAGGCTCGTGAATTGGGTGGATACGTATCAACTCAATCGATCGACAGTGCCATACTAGCGGCACCAGAGTTTCAGCAAGATGGTCAGTTTTCAAGTGACCGTTTCAAGTTAGTTCTGCGCCAGAATGCAATGACGCCATTGTCTTATCGGGCAGTTCTAGAAGAGCAAACGCTAGTCGCTCAGGTTCAATTGGGTATGGGTTTAACCGATACTGCATTGCCGTATGAAGTTAAGCGCCAGCAAGCGTTAAAAACAGAACAGCGTGATTACGAATACGTGATCTTTAATGCCGCTGATCTGAAAAAAGACATTGAGTTGTCTGCTGAAGATATTCAAACCTTTTATGACGCTAATAAGCAGCGTTATCAAACGGAAGAAAAAGTCTCGGTCGATTATGTTGTCTTAAATAAATCAGACATTAAATCTGATATTCAGGTTGATGAAGAAGAAGTTGAACAAGGCTATCAAGATTATCTTGATCAGCTAGGTGAAACAGAAGAGCGTAAGGCGAGTCATATTCTTGTCGAAGTTAATGACGAACGTAATGATGATGCCGCGTCTGCATTAGCTCAGCAGCTATCGGAAAGAGCAACCAATGGTGCTGATTTTTCTGAATTGGCTAAAGAACACTCTGATGATATAGGTTCTAAAAATATCGGTGGTGATCTTGGTTTCAATACTCGAGGCGGCTTCGTTGTTGAATTTGATGATGAGCTCTTTACCATGGTAGAGGGTCAGGTGTCTGAACCGGTAAGAACTGAGTTTGGTTATCATGTGATTAAGCTGGAAGCAATTCGTAAACCTGAAGCGGAGTCTAAAGAAGATAAGCGTTCTGATATTGTTGCTGATATTAAAGCATCACAGCTTAACGGAATGTTTGCTGAGCAATCAGAAGCATTAGCAGCAGCGGCTTTTGAAAGCGATAATATTGAAAATCTAATCGCGCACAGTGATCTTGGGCTAAAAGCACAGAATTCAAACTTATTCAGTCGTACCCAAGGTAAGGGTATCGCCCTTAATGTGTTAGTTCGTAACGCTGCTTTTGACGAAAAAGTACTCGCGGATCGTGAATTAAGTGATGTCATTGAGATCTCTGCTGATCAGGTCGTTGTTATTGGCTTGAATAAGCACGTTGAGCCGGCTGTTAAGTCTTTGGCTGATGTTAAGATGACTATTGAAGCGCATTTATTAACAGAGAAGGCTAATGCATTAGCAGCTAAGAAAGCGAATGCTTTAGTTGCCAAATTAGCGACTGGTGACTCAGGTGTCGCATGGACTCAAGCGAAATCTGCAACGTTTACCGACTCGGGTGAAGCACCTGCTGAATTAAATAAAGCGGTTTTTGCACTGGCAAAACAATCCGGAAAAGTTGCTTCAGCTAAAGTATCTACGGGTCAAGCGGTCGCTCGTTTGAAGTCCGTTACTCAGGTAGAAGTGGTGGCATCTGCAGAAGAACAGGAAGTGATTAGTCAAGCGAAGGCGAATGAGAGTGTTTATATCTATCGTCAATGGTCGAAGACTCATTCTGATGTTGAACGTAGCGGATCTTAATCGGCATTAATCTCGATTAGAAAAGCAGAAATAAAAAAGGGGCCTTAGGCCCCTTTTTTATTGCGTATTAAGTTTTAATTATCTACTTGGTCTTCCATCTCTTCTAAGCTCATTGCGCAGCTATTAAAACCGGCATCAACGTAAATCGTTTGTGCAGTAATACCTGAGGCAAGATCTGAGCATAAAAACATTGCGCTATTGCCGACCTCATGAATGGTCACGTTACGCTTTAACGGAGCGCGCTCTGCGTTACGCTTTAACATTTTGCGAAAACTTTTAATGCCCGATGCAGCTAGGGTTCTAATGGGGCCTGCAGATATTGCATTAACGCGAATCCCTTCTGGGCCTAGGCTTCCTGCTAAATAACGCACAGACGCTTCTAGGCTGGCTTTAGCAAGTCCCATAACATTGTAGTTAGGCAAGGTTTGTTGTGAGCCATGATAAGTTAAGGTTAATAAGCTACCGTTGCGGCCTTGTAGCATAGGGCGTGCTGCTTTTGCGAGTGCCACAAAGCTATAAGCGCTGATATCATGAGCGATCGCGAAGCCTTCACGGGTCGTGGCGGCTAAATAGTCTCCGTCCAACTCATGGGCTGGTGCAAAACCAACAGAATGGACGAGAATGTCTAGGCCATCCCACTCTGCCCCCAGACTTTCAAATACTTGAGCAATTTCGTCATCACTGCTTACATCGCAAGGTAAAACGATACTTGAGCCCCATTGAGCAGCCATCTTTTCAACTCGACCTTTCAATTTTTCACCTTGGTAGGTGAAGGCCAGTTCAGCACCTTGTTGATGAAATGCTTCTGCGATGCCTGAGGCAATAGAAAGTTTGCTAGCAACTCCCACGATTAAAACTTTTTTACCGGCTAATAAACCCATGTTAATTCCTTGTCATTTTATTAATGAATACATTTGTTATTTGAAGCTAGATTGCATAGCGCTACTTATATCTGGCTAGGCTAACCTGTTATTGCTGATAGGCCAAGAGAGGATTGTGGCAATTAAGTGTTGAGTAGAATTCTCTGGTGTATGATTACAACTTTAGTGGTATGCGATGTTTAAACCCTATCGACAATCATTCAAAAAATGGCCCAAGTTGATTCCTAAAAGCAGCGGTCATTTATTCAAAGTCACGATTTATAACGGTGCTAGCTTCAAATCCTTCACCACTTCGTTTAGTTGATAGGGTATTGATTTTACTTTTGCCATCAATCCAAAAAAGTCCACCTTGAGTCGGATGAAAAGGATTGAAAATATTTGAACTCGATTTTGTTGCAATCGTTTTTGGTAACTTTAACCAGCGCCAAAAACCGACTCGAGTGAAAGGGGCAACGGTTGATGGGATGAATATGGCTTGAGCTGCAATTTCACGGTCTAAGGTATGCGCTAAGCGAATGGACTCTTCTTGTTGGGTCGCATGTCGATATGCATCAATCAGTTTGTCGATGTGTGAGTCCGTAAGGTTCGTTATATTATTTGTATTAGGTTTGTGGGCGTTATCTGAATGAAAGTGCTGCCAGTAAGCTGGGCGAAATCCTGCGCTCCACCCTAGCCATGCGATGTCATGTTTTTTATCTAGAACATGATGGTAAAAAGCGGTTGATTCAAGAAATTGAGGTTTTAATTCAATGCCGGCTTTTTTAGCGTCATTGGCTAATAAGTTGATTTGTGGCTCATGTAATTTATTGCCGTAGCTTACCGTAAGTGACAAGCGCTCTTGTGCTTGTACTCTAATGCCTGATGAGTCTTTATTATTCCAGTGAGTAGAATCTAAATATTTTATGGCCTTTTTTAAATTAAATTTCAACGGAGTAATCTGATTGTTAGAGTATTCTCCGTAACCTGTATGAAAGCGGGGGAGGCGTTGATAGTCATTATGTAATATCTGCTGAATGACGTTGTCAAAGTTTAGGCAGTGAGCAATGGCTTTGCGTACCTTTATATCTTGTAATATTTTATTATCTAAATTTAGAAAAAATCCAGATGCGCCTTGTTCTGTTTGATTATAAAAAGAGAGCTTATGAATGAAGCCTTTTTGAAACATGGGGCCATTGGCTTTTTCATACCATAGTTCAGGCAGCGTGAGGTTCAAGACATCCAACTCTCCGCTCTCAAAATACTTATAAGCGATATTAGCGTCGCGGACGACTTTAATTAGAACCTTGTTAACATTAAAACGGTTGCGTAAATAACGATCATCTTGTGCCCACCAATCGAGCTTGCGTTTGAATGCTATGAGCTTTCCTTTGCGAATATTAGAGATTTGGTAGGGGCCAGTGTTTGGTTCAATTTTCCAGTTGAAATCATTAACCCAGTGAGGGTCTAATTGATGAAAGTGCTTCGCTCTGGGCTGTAAGTTATAATAATAGTGTAAGTCGCTTTTGGGTTTTACTCGTGCACCTACGATAGCTATGGTATGGGAGTCGAATTTAATGACCTGTTCAATTTCTTCATTATAATAGGTGTTGTACCAAGGTGCGGCTATGTCTTTAGATCTGTTGAACTTCAGTGCAAATAAAAAATCATCAGCTGTTACAGGAATACCATCTGACCAACGAGCATTCTTTTTTATTTTGTAATAAACCGTTTTTCCATCATGATCATAGGCCCAGTGACTGGCGAGCATAGGAATGATTTCAGCGGTATTAGGGTGTATTTCTACTAGAGGCATTTGGTTATCTAATAAGAAACTTCGAAAATAATTGTTAGAATCTGGGCCAGCAGTTCTTAATGTTGGGGGGAAGTTTGAAATACTAAATCTTAATAACCCACCTTTTTGAGCCTCCTTAGAACTCCACTCAGGACTTGCAGTATTTGTTAGCCATTCAATGTCGTTGGGTAGGGATGCTGCAACAGCTATCTTGGTAGAAAGTAAGAGTGCGCATGTGAATTTTAGGCAGTTAATTATGCTGTTTTTCATGTTTGTTTTTAGCCTAACTTTTTTGGCCTAACTACCTTGGCTAACTATTCTGGGCGCTGAATATTTATAATAGACTTTATTATTAAAAATAAAAGCGTCCTAAACAGTTTGATTGCTAACGTGATAAGTTAAATGCGCAGTGTCGGGATGAATCGGTGTATTAACTGCAAGCCACCTATCTTTGTGACTTTTAGTTAATTCACCTACTCAATTTATCATCAACAAATTTGTTGAATTATATTTATAATTTCTGTGTCAGGGTTGTCGTCTAACTTAATTTGTTACATCGACATAGAGAGTCAATCTTTGTCCTGGTTGTAGGTATTTGCTTTTTGATTTTTTTCGATTCCAACGGATTAAGTCTTGAACCCGAACACGAAATTTATCAGAGATGCGGGCTAGGGAATCACCATTGCGAACCGTATACGTTAGTTTTCGAATAACTTCACGATTTTTACGCTGCTTTTTTTGACCCCAAATTACTAGCTTTTGACCTTGCTTCAACATGTCACCAGGTGCCATTCCATTCCATTTGGCAAGCTCACGAATGCTCACGTCATGGTCGCGGGCAATTTCCCAAAAACTATCGCCACCTTGTACTTTATACTCGATTTTGTCCCTGTTTTTACTGCGCTTAGAAGAGTTTTGGATTTTCGCTAATCGACTGCCAGCGCTATAAGAATAGCTGGCTAGAGATTTATGTGCCGATGGGATCAATAATTGATCGCCGGTACGAATCATACTCCTACTCAAGTTATTAGCATCTTTTAGCGCGTTGGGCGTCGTGTGGAATTTCTTTGCAATTGTTATTAATGAATCGCCGCTTTTTACTTTATAGCGCTGCCATTTCATACGTTCATTGCTGGGCAGGCTAGCAATGTTTTCTAAGTAAATTTCTTTTTTATCGATCGGAATTAATACTTCATGAGGACCGCTTGGTTTTGTCGCCCAGCGGTTAAAGCCAGGGTTTAGTTTATAAATTTCATCTAAGGGGGTTTGCGAAATTTCAGACAATTGAGACAGATCTATTTGTCCTCCAGTATTTACACTGGCAAAATAAGGCTCATTGATTAAAGGTTTCAGCGTGATGCCATGTTTTTGTGGATGCTTAATTAATTGTGCCAGGGCGATTAACTTAGGAACGTATTCTCGAGTTTCTCGTGGCAAACTAAGAGACCAAAAATCAGTCGGTTTGCCTAAGCGTTTATTTTTTCTAATCGCTTTGCGTACGTTGCCCGCACCCGTGTTATAAGAGGCAAGGGCAAGCAGCCAGTCTCCTTTAAATTCACGTTGCAAGGCTTCTAAATAGGTGAGTGCCGCAATAGTTGAGGCGCTAATGTCGCGTCGACCGTCATACCACCAGTCTTGTGTTAAGCCAAAATCACGGCCTGTCGACGGAATAAATTGCCACACTCCAGATGCTCTGCCATGGGAATAGGCAAAAGGATCGAAGGCACTTTCTACGATCGGCAATAACGCTAATTCTCCAGGAATGCCGCGCACGTCAACTTGCTCCGCAATATAATACATATAGCGCTCAGCTCGAGTTGCCATACGGTCCATATACGACTGGTGTCTTTTATAATAGTTGAGCTGTGATTGCACGCGCGGATTATCAATATCTTGATTGAATCCGTAGGCATTAATAATGCGTTGCCATAGGTCGGCATTAGCTTCAGCATCAGAGGAAGGTGATGCCTCCACTTGCCACTGGTCTAATACAGGCACAACGGGGCTGACGACGATAGGGTCAACCTGCTTCGTGTCTTGAACTAGGGTTTGATGAGAGCAAGCGCTGATCAAAGTTAGGCTCAAGGGTAAAGATAATAATAGCTGGTAAAGCTTCATCCAATTACAATACTGTCGTTGATAAGGTTGCTCAGTCTAATGAGGCAGGGCACAACGGGTCAAGGATAAATATGAACTCTGTTCCTCATAAATTAGACAATCAGGATTATAAACGCTGGTTAAAAACCAGCTCAGCCCAGCGTATGCTGGCTTTGCAGTCGGCATGGCTGCAGAATAAGCTGGGGCGATTTCCTGGGACTCATCTTATGTTTCAAGGTTTAGATCCCGATTTAGAGTTGTTGTCTACAAGCCCTGCTAAACACGCTTTTCGGATGGCACTGCCTTGGCAAGAGGGGATTGCTACCGATGCTTGGATGACGAGCAGTGATTGGCCATTACCGGATCAAAGTATCGATGTAGTGGTGATGCAGCACAGCTTGGACTTTACTCGCAGGCCTCATGAAATGATTCGTGAGGCTGCCCGTACCATAGCACCAAGCGGCTATTTGGTTATTATCGGTTTTAATCCGTGGAGTTGGTGGGGTGGCGTTCAGAAAATGATGCCATTTTCAACGGATATGCCTTGGGTGGCCAACGCGGTGAGTATGAAACGACTGCAAGATTGGCTATTGTTGTTAGAATTCACTATACAAGGCACTGAGACCTTGGGGCACTTATGGCCGATCACCCTTTTTCCTGAACGTGTTTCTCAGCGAGTAGACAGTGTTTTGGCTGGACCCATAGGGATGGGCAATTTTTACATGGTGACTGCCCAAAAAACGGTTTTAGGTATGACTGATTTGCGCTCCAGACGCTGGCCTATTATTGAACCTCAGCTGGGGTGGGCCAAAAATATGAGTAAAACAGATTCTTAAACAGTTAGATTAAACGCTAAATACATACAAAATTAGTAGCGAGAGTTGCATGAGACAAGTAGTACTGGATACAGAAACAACGGGTATTGGCGCTGAGAAGGGCCATAGAATCATTGAAATTGGTTGTGTTGAATTAATCGACCGTAAGTTAACTGGGCGTCATTATCATCAATACGTTAATCCGCAGCGCAGCAGTGACGAAGAAGCGGTAGGTGTTCACGGTATTACTGATGAGTTTTTAGCCGATAAACCCCTGTTTGGACAAGTAGCTCAAGCATTCTATGAATTTATAGATGGTGCTGAGTTGGTTATCCATAACGCACCGTTTGATGTGGGCTTCATGGATGCAGAATTTCGACGTCTGAACATGCCAATGACGAATACATTCTGTACGGTGCTTGATACGCTCGTTATGGCGCGAGATATGCGCCCAGGCCAGCGTAATAGTTTGGATGCTTTGTGCAAAAGCTATGGTATTGATAATAGCCATCGAGAATTGCACGGTGCATTGCTCGATGCTGAGATTTTATCTGATGTCTATCTGATGATGACGGGGGGCCAAACGGACCTCATGTTCAGTGCAGAAACCAGTGAAAGTGTAAAAGAATTAGCCAGAGCCAAACTTGAGCAGCTAGCAAGCGTGAATGCGCAAACATTATCGGTAGTGCGTGCAACAGCTGCAGAGTTGTCTGCTCATGATGAAATTATGGATTTATTGGATAAAAAAAGTGACGGTGCTATTTGGAGACGCTAGAAGTAATGGCCAAAATCCAGAGCTAAGTCACAGATATACTGCCGTTTATCGGGCACTATTGGGGTTGCAACCTAAAGAGACTTAGGGTATCCATGAAGTAATATTTCTATCCAGCGTGGAACGTGGGTAGAATAACGATGCATAACAAGAAATTATAGAAGACAAAATGGCTGTAACTACACACACAGGAAGTACCATGTCCAACTTGGCGTCGACATTAAATCTAGTGCGCAAAGAAGTGGATGGCGCACTTGATCAAGCTGCTGTTCAATTAGAACATTATGCAGAAAGTGGCAATGCGGATGATCTAAAAGGATTTTTAGGCGAGATTCAACAGGTTCGTGGCACATTCAAAATGCTTGATTTTCGTGCAGGGGAGCGACTGTGTGAAGAGCTTGCCGATACAGGGCGTACTTTGGCTCAGCTAGAGGGTGAAAATCGAAATGCCCTAGAAGCCTTCAGTAAATCCATTATGGTTTTAAAGCGTTATGTCGAAATGGTTGCAAATGGCCAGCTGGTAGCACCAGGATTATTACTCGAAGTTATTAATGATGTTCGTAAAAGTCGCCAAGAGAAAGCCTTGCCTGGCGCCTATTTCTTTATGGTCAACTTACGTCCTAAGCTCGATATTCCTCCCGCCGCCGCACGCCCCGTCTCAATACCTTATCGCCGTGTTCGCCAACTCTTTCAAATTGGTTTACTGGGGGTTATGCGTAACCAAGGACGTAAAGGTGCTTTGAACGTGATGGGACGAGCAGTGTCTAGAATTGAAAAGTCAGCTCGTGGACAGCAAACCTGGGGTTTCTGGTATGCCGTTAAGGCCGCACTCGAAGGATTAAATCAAGAAGCTTTTGAAATTGACCTATCACGCGTCATGTTGATGCGAGCTTTGGATAGCCAAATTCGAAAGTTAGAAGAAAGTGATGGTCAGCTATTAACAGAAAAACAGCCTGATTGGTTACTCAAAGAATTTCTCTATCTTATTTCGTTGGCTGAGCCTGATACTGCGTTGATCAATAAGGCACAAGCAGATTTTAATCTGCCTTCTGAGCTTAGTGAAATTCAACTGGCAGAAGCACGCCGTAAATTAAGCGGGCCTGACCAATCGGCAATGGACTCACTTACCGAAGCTTTACAAGATGAACTACACGGCATTAAAGATTTATTAGATCTAGCAGAGCGCACTGATGGGTTTGATGATAGTTTTTCTGATTTATCTGTCAGCCTGCGTCGCATCGCTGATACTTTGATTATGGTGAACCTTCCTGATACTGCCAACCGCACAATGGCGATTGCCGAGAGCTTACGCGCTGAGGGAGAGCCTTTTGATATTAAAATGCAAAAAGTCGCTGACCAAGTGCTTAGGGTTGAGCAAGATGTGCGCGGCCTAGCAATCAATACCAGTATTGTCAGTAGCTCTAAAGTAGACCCGCTTAGTTTATTAGAAGCTCGTATTGCCGCCATCTCCGAATCACAAACTGCGTTATCGGTGACTAAGCGTGCCATTGGCTCCTATGTTGACTCAGGGGGCGATAAAATGAATATTAAAAATGTCGGCAAAACGTTACTCGATGTGAGTGGGGCCTTGTTTTTCTTAGACCAAGAAGAGGTCTCAGGCTTAATGATCAGTCTTCAGCGCTTTGTTGAAGATAAAATTGTGGCCAGTGATTTTGCACCGACAGAAGATAAAATCGAAGCGCTAGCGGATGCCATTTCTGCTGTCGAATATTATATAGATTCTTTAACTGGACAAACTGCTGGGGCAACAGAAGCCGTAGCGTTGGCCAAAGAGAGTATTCAGCACTTACTGAAGTAAGTAAAAAACGCATACAGTAAGTTAAGGATTCTTTTTATGTTGCAAGGAAGCATTGTTTTTATTTTAGTGGTAACCGGGCTTATATGTGTTGTTGGCGCTGGTTATTTACTATTTCGTCGTGGCTGGTTCTGGACTTGGCTTAAAGCCAGTTTCGCAATGAGTCTGGTGGTTTGTACTATCATCGCTCTTTTCTCTCTTTTAGATGTTCTTTCTTATAAACAGCTATTGTCTGAAGTCCCCATCGCTAGTATCAGTATGTATGAAAAGCAGCCTCAGCACTTTGATGTCTCTTTAATTGCGACGGGTGGAGAGGAGCAACGCTTTGAAATTTATGGTGATCAATGGCAGTTAGATGCACGGCTATTAACTTGGGTTGGGCCCATAGCTGCCATGGGCAAAAAACCCCTGTATCGCTTAGATCGCATTAGCGGCCGCTATATATCATTGGAGCAAGCGCGAAATGCCGAGCAAAGCATTTATGGGCTAGAGCAATCAAGTGTGATTGATATCTGGAAAATATTACAAACAATGCCAAGCTGGATTGATGCGAATTATGGCAGTGCTGTTTATATGCCAATGGAACACGGTGCTGTTTATTCCGTGCATTTGACGGCGAAAGGAATGAATGTTCGTCCGGTTAATCATATCGCTAAGCGTTTAATGGGCGAAAACTGGTAGGCGTTTATCAAAAATGTATCGTTTGAGAACAACGACTGAATTAGAAAGATTGTGATGTACAGATTGATATAGCGGTATAGAAGAGAAAAAGGAAGTAAAGCCGAAAAACTTAAAGAAGAATATTGAGAAGGCTAGGCCTTCTCAATATGTATAGCCAATTAAGCTGGGAAAAGTTCGCCCAACTTAGTTGCCAACATCATGTCGCCTTCAACACGTAGTTGACCAGCCATAAACGCCTGCATGCCGTCAGTTTCGCCAGAAACGATGCCTTCAAGAGTTTCAGTATTCATGATCAAAGTAACGTTAGCGTCATCATTTTCGCCCGTTGCTAGGTCACAAGCACCATCTTTAACGATCAAGTGATAAGTTTCACCATCTTCGATGTTGAATTGAAAAATTAAGTCCAAACCTTCAGCTGCGCTTGGGTTGAATTTACTTTGCATAGTTTCAATGATGTTAGCCATGAGATGCTACCTATTTAATTGTTATGTAACTGTTTCTCTCAATGCGATTTAAAGCCCGCATTGGATGTAGAGACGTCACTTTATGAGGGGATAGGGTGTGTGTCAAATAAATTCATATGAATGTTTGAATTTTGTTGGCTTACAGCAGCGAAATTATGCGGTATTCTTGCGTTAAATAAATTTTAAACCCATGATTTTTTTGAACTTTAAAGGTATCAAACTTGGAATTTCTAGCTGAATACGGCATTTTCTTATTAAAAGCCCTAACCATTGTTGTTTCTATTGTCCTCGTCATCGCAGGAGTCGCCGCAGTAAGCGGTAAGCAAAAACCGAATCATGACGGTTTTATTACGGTTAATAAGGTTAATGATGATCTTGATGACTACAAAGAAATATTAGAAGAAAACTTGTATGACAAAGACGAGCTGAAAGAACTCGAGAAGGCACGCGACAAAGAAGATAAAGAAAAAGTAAAGGCAGAAAAGGCCAAAGCGAAAGCCGATAAAAAAGCAGGCAAAGGCGCTGGTGAAGATGACGTTGATACGGTTGAAGTGATCAAAAAACGCGTTTTTGTTTTAGATTTTGATGGCGATATTAAAGCCAGTGCAGCCGATTTTATGCGCGAAGAAATTACCGCCATTTTAACCATGGCGCGTAAAGAAGATGAAGTCGTTGTGCGTCTAGAAAGTGGCGGTGGAATGGTGCACAGCTATGGTTTGGCATCGAGTCAATTACAGCGCATCAAAGATAAAGGCATTCCGCTAACGGTGTGTATTGATAAAGTAGCCGCCAGTGGTGGCTATATGATGGCCTGCATCGCCGACAAAATTGTATCAGCACCTTTTGCCATTGTCGGCTCTATTGGTGTAGTCGCACAGCTTCCTAACTTTAGCCGTCTATTGAAAAAGCACGATGTTGATTTTGAAATGTTCACCGCCGGTGAATATAAGCGCACCGTTACCATGTTTGGTCATAACAGCGCGAAAGCAAAAGATAAGTTCAGAGAAGATCTGGAAGAGACTCACGTATTATTTAAAAACCATGTGACGCGTTTTCGTCCGGGCTTAAATATTGAAGAAGTGGCTACCGGTGATACTTGGTACGGACAAGATGCTTTAGAGAACAAACTGGTTGACCAGTTGGGCACCAGTGATGATTATCTCGTGGCTGCATGTAATGATGCTGACGTCTTTGAAGTCAGTTATGAATTTAAAAAGAGCCTACAAGAAAAATTAGGCTTCGCGGTACAAATGGGTGTTGAAAAAGCAGCTACTCGCTTCTTGACTATTATGAATGCACAAACTCATACCAAGGGTTAATACTATGATTCAGTGGCACGCTTATCGCGCAATCGAAACGAAGAATGAAGCATCTGATGCAGCGCCTATTGTCGAGTCTTCTTGGCAATTAGTCGATGATTCGTGTTTACCTGCGATTGGAAAATCAAAAGGTGAGGGTGAAGTTCTTATCAAGGTGCAATACTCATCGGTTAATTACAAAGATGCGTTAAGTGCCTCGGGTAATCGTGGTGTCACGCGTAGTTTTCCTCATACACCAGGCATCGACGCTGCCGGCATCGTCGTAACTGATGCTTCAGGCCAGTTCAGTGAAGGCACAGAAGTTGTGATATTTGGCTATGACCTAGGTATGAATACCTGCGGTGGTTATGGTGAGTACATCCGAGTACCGGCCACATGGGTTTTAATTAAACCTGAGAATCTAACATTTGAAGACTCTATGCGCTGGGGAACGGCCGGATTTACTGCAGCGCTGTCGGTAGAAAAGTTATTGAAAGCAGGCATCAAACCGGATGCAGGCAAAATCATCGTGACGGGCGCTACCGGCGGTGTAGGTTCTGTAGCCGTTTCTTTATTGGCAAAGCTGGGTTTTGAAGTAGTTGCGGTCACGGGCAAAGAAGCGGCCAAAGACTGGCTATTAAATCTTGGGGCGACTGAGGTTTTGAATCGTGCTGATTTGTTGCCTATGGCTAAAAAGCCGATGACGCGGCCACTGTATCAAGCCGGTGTTGATACCTGCGGTGGCGATATGATTGCTGCGGTATTGCCACAATTAAACTATGGCGGTGCTTTAACAACGTGCGGCATGGTTGCGGGTTCAGATTTTAGTGCCAGCGTATTTCCATTCATCATTCGTGGTATTGATTTACTGGGAGTGGATTCGGTTGAGATTGCTCAAACTCACAAGCAACTATTAATTAAAAAAGTCGCTGATGAATGGCAGCTTCCAACGCTTGCAGACTTCACGAAAACCATCGGTCGTAGTGAGCTGCCTGCAGTGTTAGCGGATGTTCTGGCAGGCAAAGGTCAGGGCCGTTATTTATTGGATTTGGCTAAGGCCTAACGTCTTTTTATAACTAGCTTTTTATAGCTAGTCTCTGCGCAGTTTATCATTTACCGCAATCGGGTTCGGGTAGTTAAATACTACGATGTAGCTCGATAGCGCAAACGTGATAATTGCGGTTGCCTGAATCAAGAGCGAGCCTTGCTCAGACAAAATAGAGCGTTCAAAAGCAACAAACGCAATCAGCAATGAAAACTCACTGATTTGCCCCAAGCGAAAGCCAACATCCCAAGCCAATGCCGGACGCTCACTCATGTTGCCAAGTAAATAACGGAAGATAACAGGTTTCAAAATTAATACCGCTGCCGCCAATACCAACGCGGGCCAGATGACTTGTGATAATAACTCTAAATTAAATCCTGCCCCCAGCGCGAAAAAGAACAATACCAAGAAAAAATCTCTCAATGGTTTCAAGCTGATCGCTATGTATTGTGCAATAGGGCTCGTCGCCAATGTTACACCCGCAATAAAAGCACCAATTTCTCGTGTTAAGCCAATCGCTTGTGCACCCTCGGCCATCGCTAAGCACCAGCCAATGGCTAGAATAAATAAATATTCTTGAAAGCGGTCAAACTTACGAATTAACGGCAGAAGCAATCCTTTAACTATCAAGTAGCTGCCAAGAACTAATAGTGGTAAAGCAACAAAGGGCTGCCATAAAGGCGGAGATACCTCATCGGCATTGATGCCTGAGCCCAAACTGCCAAGAAAAATTAGCGTTAGAATAGCGACTAAATCTTGGATCAGTAGCAATCCAACCATCAGTTCACCAACCCGTTTATGGTGTAAAACGGTCGTTGGTAATAACTTTAAGCCAATAATCGTACTGGAAAACATCATGGCTAAGCCAATGACTAGACTATCCAAGGCTGAGTGCTGAAAGCCCATAGCGATACCAAAGCCAATACCAAAAAACAGCGCGCAGCTAATCAGTGCAACCAGAGTCGCTTTTCTTAATATCGCGACAAGGCTCGAGGGCTGCATATCTAAGCCAAGCAAAAATAATAGGAAGATAATGCCGATGTGCGACATGCCTTCTAATAGCTCAGGTTCTTCTATTAAAGATAGGCCAAAAGGCCCCACAATCGCGCCTAAGGCGATGTAGGCAATAATGATGGGTTGTTTTGTGTAAAGCGCGACGGTAGCCAATACAAGGGCACCGGTAAAGATTAAGAAAAAAGAAAATACTAGGTCGTGGGCTACCATGAAGGAGCTATAGTCAAATCTGGTGTACAGAATATCAAGCAGCATCCTGATCCTGTTGTTCTTGTTTGATGCCATCACGAAATTTCACACCCGTAATCACATCCGCTAATAAATTATAACCTCGTAATCTGTGCCACCGTTTCTGAGCCGTTTCCATTAACTTCAATACCATCGCTAACGTCGTTACTCGACTGCCACAATTTTTACTTTTTGTTGTTCTTAACCGCACCGTCGCAAAAACAGATTCTATCGGATTAGATGTACGTAAATGGCCCCAATGCTCAGCAGGAAAATCATAAAATACCAACAAGGCTTCTCGATCTTTTTCAAGACACCTCATCGCTTTCGGGTACTTAGCTTCAAATAATTTAACGCAATTTGTCATGCTTTTATTGGCTTCTTCTTTTGTTTCAGATTGCCAAATTTCATGCAGTGCGCTTTTTACTTTTGGTTGCATCGCTTTAGGAAACTTAGCGAGCACATTCGCTGTCTTATGAACCCAGCAACGCTGCCCTTGTGTCGTTGGCCAGCACTTAGAAAGCGCTTTCCAAAAGCCTAAGGCCCCGTCTCCGACAGCAACTTTAGGCTCGATGCTTAAGCCTCTTTGCTTTAGGCCGAGTAATACTTCAGACCAGCTTGCCTCTGACTCTCGATAGCCATCACTCACGGCGATGAGCTCTTTATTTCCCAGCTCGTCCGAGCCAATGATCACCAGCAAGCAGACTTTATCATCCATTCTTACATTGCAATAAACGCCGTCAGCCCAAACATAAACATAACGCTTTTTACTTAGATCTCTTTTCTGCCACTGGGTGAAATCAGCCTCCCAGCTTGTTTTCAACCGGCTGATTGTAGCAGCCGAAAGGCCTTTCGCTTCCTCTCCCAATAGGTGCTTTAGCGACTCACTAAAATCACCCGTTGAAATGCCGCGCAAATAAAGCCACGGTAAAAACTCTTCAATACTTTGGCTGCGTTTTAGATAAGGCGGTACAAGTGAGCTGTTGAATTTTATGCCATTATCAGTACGGTCACGCACCTTAGGAACTTTGATATCAATATCTCCTAAGCCTGTTTGTATAGTTCGCTCAGGAAGGTAGCCATTGCGCACCAGGCCAGTCTTTCCATCTTCTGTTAATAACCCTTTATGATCGGCTAAAAGCTGTTGAACTTCGGTTTCAATCGCTTGGGCTAACAACTGCTGCGCGCCTTGCTTTAAAACTTGTTGTAATAAGTCAGTTGGCTCTGGTTTATGTAGCTGAGAAATATTATTATCATTCATGCAGTGTACTCCTTTTGGTTGTTGATCCGCCAAGATCAATCAACAGGATACGCTGCTACTTATTTACCCGATACACCAGAAATGATCATACCTCACCATGAAGGCTCCTGAGGGTTGCCGTGCATACGATCTGAGAGAGAGTGCATTATATAATCTTAAATGACACAGACAAAAAAGGCCAAATGAATGGCCTTTTTTATGCTCAAAGAGCAGTGTAAATCATAAATTTAGAACAATGTTCTAAATGGCGCGCTGATTTAAACGCTCACCGTTTAAACATTAACCGCGACGACGAAACAGCGGGCGAGTATCGTTTACATCACCTTGATACGGTGCGGAAAATGTTTCGAAGCCTTTAACGGCCAATTCAAGATTTTGATCCGCACGCATCGCCATGGCATTGAAGCCGCAACGCATCATGTAGAATAACTGGTCAAACAACACATCACCGACGGCGCGTAATTGACCTGTGAAACCATAACGTTCGCGTAATAAACGGGCGGCAGAATAACCCCGGCCATCGGCGAACTTAGGAAATTCAACATTGATTAAAGCAAAGCCTTGGCTGTCGGCGGCTAATAAATCAGCCGTATCGCCAGCGTTTAACTGAATGCCTAAAGAACCCGCATCGCGCTTAGCGATCAGTGCTTCTTTATCCGTGCTTTCAGCGGCGGCCCAGCGGCTGAAGTTGATCACTTCGTTTGCATCGGATAAAGCCGCATCATCTGCAACCAGGGTCCAATCATCATTGGCGATTTGTTTATCTAAAATAATCTGAGTCATGAGAGATCCTTAGTTTATGCCTTAGCCGTTATTGCTGATTCTTTAGCTGGGTAGGCAGCCACCTTAAAAGGAGCCATGCCAACGCGGCGGAATGTCTCAATAAAGCTTTCACCTTCAATACGCTCAGCTACATACACATCTAAAATGGTACGAACAATTTCAGTCATGCGATCGCGAGCAAACGATGGGCCTAAAATCTTACCGACCGAGGCATTTTCACCCGATGCGCCACCTAAGGACACTTGATAGAACTCTTCACCTTTCTTATCAACACCTAAGATGCCGATGTTACCAATATGGTGGTGGCCACAAGCGTTCATGCAGCCAGAAATGTTCAAATCGATTTCACCCAAGTCGTGCAGGTAATCCAAATCATCAAATGCATTTTGCAGCGCTTCAGCAATCGGTAACGACTTTGCATTGGCCAAGGCACAGAAATCGCCCCCTGGGCAGCAAATCATATCGGTTAATAAACCCAGGGTGGGTGTCGCTAAGCCTAAAGCTTTGGCTTCTTGCCAAAGGTCGTACAATTTAGCTTGTTCAATGTCCGCCAAAACAAGGTTTTGCTGATGCGTCGAACGTGCTTCACCAAAACTGTACTTATCGGCAAGGTCAGCAACGGCAAATAGCTGGCTATCGGTAATATCGCCTGGAGCCGTGCCTTTTTGCTTAAGTGCAAACGTTGCTACGGCATAGCCCGGTTTTTTGTGTGCGCGAACATTACGTTCAACCCAGCGAGCAAAGGCTTTATCAGATGCTAAGGCATCGGTATAGCTTGTAGGATCGGCTTCAAGGGCCAAGTAATCAGGCTCGGTGAAGTGCGACTTCATGCGTTCAAGTTCTGCTTGCGGTAATTTGCCATCACCGTCTTTGATATGAGCCCACTCGGCTTCAACCAACTCACTGAAACGTTCTGCGCCAAGAGCCTTAACTAAAATTTTAATACGCGCCTTGTACTTGTTATCGCGACGACCAAACTGGTTGTATACGCGCACAATGGCATCAAGGTAGGTTAGCAAATCTTCTTCAGGTAAAAACTCACGAATAACCGACGATAGAATAGGGGTACGACCTAAGCCACCACCCGCGTAAACGCGGTAACCCAGCTCACCTTTAGCATTACGAATAATGTGAACTGCGACATCGTGCATACGAGTCGCAGCACGGTCAGCGCCTTCTACGGCGTTGACGGCAATCTTGAACTTACGAGGCAAGAAAGCGAATTCCGGGTGGAAAGTAGACCACTGACGAATAATTTCGCAATAAGGTCGTGGATCTACTAACTCTTCAGCAATTACACCCGCATACTCATCTGTGGTCGTATTACGAATGCAGTTGCCGCTGGTTTGTACTGCGTGCATCTGAACTTCGGCCAGTTTGGCTAAAATTTCTGGGCACTCTTCCAGTTTTGGCCAGTTGAACTGGAAGTTTTGGCGTGTACTCACGTGGGCATATCCGCGATCGTAATCGCGCGCAACTTCGGCTAATTGGCGTAACTGTTTACTATTAAGCATGCCGTAAGGCACAGCAATACGCAGCATCGGTGCATAGCGCTGAATGTAAATGCCATTTTGTAGGCGGAGCGGTAGAAATTCCTCTTCAGGGATCTTACCGTCTAAGTAGCGGTTCATTTGGTCTTTGAACTGCGTAACGCGCTCATTGATGATGCGTTGGTCGAAATCGTCGTATACGTACATAGCTTTCCGAATTATTAAGCCACTGGGAGTTATTAGCGGCAAATGTAACAAAAAATCGTTATGCAAAAAACCCCTATTTATCTATATGGAAATAACTAAAGAGAATAGAAGGTTTAATTTTCAAGGGAAAAAGGCAACCGTTAGCGCTAAGTTGTCAGTAGGGCAAGGGTTTGGTGCACTTGCTCAGCCTGACTTGAAGCCGCTTTAATTTATATGTGAATCGATAGCCGATTGAATTTTTTGCGGATAGTCACTAAAGACAGCGTCTAACCCTTGGTTATAAAGTTTGAGTGCGAGGCTTTCATCATTAATAGTAAATGCGAGCACTTTGTAGCCAGCTGCCTTGATATCAGACACTTGCTGAACATCAAAGAAAGATTGATGAATATGCAGACCCGCACAATCAAGATGCTCAAGGCGTTCTTGCCAAGCGCTAGGAATGGCGGACACATTATAACCCCGAGCGATTTCTGGCCACAATGCTTTGGCGCTGACCAGGGCGAAATAATTAAAGCTACTAAACAGTAACGGCAAATCTTGTGGCCAATGCTGCTTTAAGACCTCAACGCTGGCGGCAATGGTTTCTTCTTCCAAGCCTTCACAAGGTTTTAACTCTAGATTAAGCCCCATGCCATATTGACTGATGACTTCAATCGCCTCGAGTAGCGTAGGAATAGTTTCTTGTTGATACTCTTGCCCCTTCCATGATCCTGCATCCAGTTGCTTAAGCTCGGCAAGCGGGGTTTTATAGATTAAGCCATCGCCATCAGTGGTGCGCGATAAATAATCATCGTGAAAAATAACTGGAATACCGTCGCCACTCAGCATTACGTCAATTTCGACCCATTTAATGCCTTGCTGGCCTGCTAAATGCAGACTCGCAAGGGTGTTTTCAGGGGCTTGGCCGCTGCTGCCGCGATGAGCAATAACTTGGGGTAAAAAAGAATAAGCTGATTGCATAGAGTATGAACCTATATAGAGTGCTTAAATACTTGTCTAAGTCGCTAATGATATCTTTGGATTCTAAGCATTCAATTTTAAAATGCTATTAAAACCTTTCATTAATCCAGCTTCTTCTACGCCATAGTGCTGCGTACAGTACCGAAGAGCTGATGCGTTGCATGCTTTGAATGCACCAAATACCTAACAGTCCATAGCCCAAGATAGGCCCAACCAGATAAGCCAGTGGTAAGAGTAAGCACCATTGCATGACTAAATTGATCGCCAGAACTTTGCGACTTGCCCCTGCACCTAATAAGGCTTGGGTTAATACCATCGCGGTGACTTCAAACGTAATACTGATGCCGGTAATTTGCAACGGTATTGTACCCAAGGCGATGAGATGCTCATCGTTGGTGAAAATTCTCAAAATAGAATCGGCAAACAGTGAGATTGGCAGACCTAATAGCAGCAGCAAAAACATGGCGAGGCGAACAACTTCCCAGCCCCATTGATAAGCGTTTTCTGAATTATTGGCCCCTAGCGAATGACTGACCAAACTGGTTGCGGCAATGCCTAAGCCGACACTGGGTAGAATTAACAGTAGTGCGAGGTTAATTAAAATATGACCAATTGCCTGCTCGTCACTGCCAATTAAGCCAATGATCATAAACAGTACGCTAACGCCTAAAGAAAAAAAGCCCTGCTGCAAAGAATTTGGAATAGCTAAATGCGCAAGACTTTTCATCATAGACTTGCTTGGAATGTGCAGGCTAAAGCCATGATGGTCGGCTTTCTTTAACGTCGATACCAGATAAATAATGGTCCCTAAGAACAACGCAAAGCAAGTTCCCATACCCGAGCCCGCAGCGCCAAAGGCTGGAATGGCTAAGGCAGGAATGCCAAAAATTAGCATGTAGCTGAAAACCACGTTAGCGATGTGCATCCATAATAAAACTTTAAGATAAGCCTTAGTCTCACCAATGCCAGCCCAGTAACCACGAAAACAGAAGTTAAAAGCCACTGCGATCACCGCAAAGGTGCGCCATTCAAAGTAAGGCTGCGCGACGTCCAATACCGCTTGTTCAGAACTGAATAAGCTCATTAGCTCACTACTGAACAGCAAAAATAAAAAAGTGAGGGGCAGGGCAGCAATGCTACCCATAATCAATCCCGCCATCAAAGGTTTGCCAGCTTCTTCGCTTTGTTTCGCCCCCATGCGCCGTGCCACTAGGGTTTGCACCGCTGCTGATAGCCCCATAACAAGAGATACGGTCAAAAACGAAGCGTAGCTGCCAATGCCCACCCCTGCGAGTGCCTCGGAGCCTAAGCTGCCAACCATTGCCGCATCCACAAGATTTAAGATACTTTGCGAAAGCATGCCCATAATAATAGGGATGCTAATGGTTAAAATTCGAGACAAACGATCGCTTGGAATGTGCAGCGCGCGCCCTAGAGAGAGGGTGAAAAAATTAATAATCGTTGGCCGTTTTTGAGGGTGAAGCGTAAGGGAATAAGTCAGCGAGTAAGTCGCACTGTGCTGAAAGCACGACTTAACCTGCATTATTAACGTTATGGGGTAAGCGTCTAAGCTAGCGCCTAAATTAAACGCTTAAGATAGACGCTTAAACTGGCTTAATAGTTCAAGTTAGGTGATAACCAACGTTCCATAACATGCACTTCTTCGCCTTTACGCGCTGAAATATCTTCAACCTGATCCTTGTCAATCTTACCCAAACCAAAATACTTTGATTCTGGGTGAGAGAAATACCAGCCACTGACCGCCGCTGACGGATACATCGCAAAGTTCTCTGTCAGAGTCAGGCCCGTATGCTCTTCAGGATTTAACAAGCGGAATAACGCTGCTTTTTCAGTATGGTCTGGGCAAGCAGGATAACCGGGAGCAGGACGAATACCTTGATACTTTTCTTTGATCAACTCAGCGTTACTTAAGTTCTTGTCGTCAATGTAACCCCAGGTTTCATTGCGCACGATCGCATGCATGCATTCTGCAAACCCTTCAGCTAAGCGATCAGCCAAAGCCTTCATTAGAATGTTGTTATAGTCATCGTTATCTTTCTTGTATTCTTCCGCTAATAGCTCGGCTTCTATACCAGAGGTTACCGCAAACGCGCCCATGTAATCGTCTTTACCATCGGGATGATCACCTACTTTGGGTGCGATGAAATCCGCTAGCGAATAGTTAGGCTGGCCTGCGGGCTTATTAGTTTGCTGACGCAGCTGATGCAAGGTTTCTAATACTTCCGTACGGCTTTCGTCGGTGTAAATTTCAATATCGTCCGTGCCTTTGCGGTTGGCAGGCCAAAGACCAATAACGCCTCTCGCTTTAAAGAGCTTCTCATCGACAATGCGTTTCAGCATGACCTGTGCGTCTTTAAATAATGCCGTAGCGGCTTCACCAACCACTTCGTCTTCTAAGATGCGCGGGTACTTGCCAGCAAGCTCCCAAGAGATAAAGAACGGCGTCCAATCGATGTACTTAATCAGAGATTCTAGAGGGAATTCATCATAAACGGTGATTCCCAATTTATTCGGCTTAGGCGGCGTATAATCAGCAAAGGTGATCTGCGGGGCGCGTTCGCAAGCCGCGGCGTAGGTCAATAGAGGCTTACTCTTACGATTGGCGTTACGGGCACGCACTTTCTCGTATTCAGCCAACGTTTCTAAGCGGAACGTTTCTTTCAACTCAGGGTTAACCAGTTTCTGTGCAACACCGACCGCGCGCGACGCATCGGCTACATACGCAACAACATCGTTAGAATACTGTTGGTCAATTTTAACCGCCGTATGTGCCTTAGAGGTCGTTGCGCCACCAATTAACAGAGGGAGGTGGAAATCTAGACGCTGCATTTCTTTAGCAACGTGAACCATTTCATCCAGCGACGGTGTGATCAAGCCCGACAGACCAATAACATCACAGTTTTCTTCTCTGGCGGTTTTTAAAATTTTATCCGCAGAAACCATCACGCCAAGATCAAGCACTTCAAAGTTATTACACTGCAGTACAACCCCCACGATGTTTTTACCGATATCGTGTACGTCGCCTTTTACCGTGGCCATTAAAATCTTGCCTTGGGTTTCAGACTTTCCGTCTTTCTCTTCTTCAATAAAGGGCAATAAATAGGCTACGGCTTGCTTCATCACTCGTGCACTCTTTACGACCTGAGGCAAAAACATCTTACCGTCACTGAATAAGTCGCCTACCACATTCATGCCATCCATTAATGGGCCTTCAATCACCTCGATAGGGCGATCGAACAAATGGCGTGCTTCTTCGGTATCTTCAACCACAAAGGTATTAATGCCTTTTACCAAGGCATGGCTTAAGCGTGCAGCCACTGGCAAGAGACGCCATTCTTGAGTTTCTGCTTCTTGAACGCTGCCGTCACCGCGGAATTTTTCTGCAATTTCTAATAAGCGATCAGTACCGTCTTCGCGTTTATTTAGGATCACATCTTCAACGCGTTCTTTCAGTTCAGCCGGTAAGTCATCATAAACGGCCAGCTGACCAGCGTTCACAATACCCATGGTCATGCCATTCTTAATTGCGTGATATAAGAAGACAGAGTGAATCGCTTCGCGCACCGGGTCGTTACCACGGAAGGAGAACGATACGTTACTCACACCACCAGAAATTAGAGCGTGTGGCAGGTTTTTAGTAATGAACTTACACGATTCAATAAAATCAACCGCGTAGTTGTTGTGCTCTTCGATGCCTGTTGCGACGGCAAAAACGTTGGGATCGAAAATAATATCTTGCGGTAAGAAGCCAACTTCATCAACCAATATACGATACGATTCGGCGCAAATTTCGTTCTTGCGCTGTTCGGTATCGGCTTGGCCTTTTTCATCAAATGCCATTACAACAACCGCCGCGCCATAGCGCATGCAGCTTTTTGCTCGGGCGACAAACTCTTCTTTGCCTTCTTTTAAGCTGATCGAGTTAACAATCGGCTTACCTTGAATGCACTTAAGGCCCGCTTCGATGATTTCCCACTTAGAGGAATCAACCATGATCGGGACGCGAGAAATATCAGGCTCACAAGCAATCAGGTTCAAATAACGCACCATGGCTTCTTGCGATTCCAACATGCCTTCATCCATGTTGATATCGATGACTTGCGCGCCGTTTTCTACTTGCTCACGAGCGACATCAAGGGCTTCTTCAAACTTATCGTCTTTAATCAAACGCTTAAATCTGGCTGAGCCTGTAACGTTGGCTCGCTCCCCCACGTTAACAAACAAAGAGTCACTATTAATCGTGAACGGCTCTAAACCCGAAAGGCGGCACGCGACTTCAATTTCAGGGATCTGACGGGGTGGGTGCTTGTGTACTTGCTCGGCAATTGCGGCAATGTGCTCTGGCGTTGTACCACAGCAACCCCCAATAATGTTCAAGAAACCACTTTGAGCGAACTCGCCAACGATCGCCGCTGTTTGCTCTGGGGTTTCGTCGTATTCACCAAACTCGTTCGGCAAACCCGCATTAGGATGGGCAGAAACATAGCAGTTGGCTTTAGCGGATAACTCTTCAATGTGAGGACGCAGTTCGTCAGCACCCAATGCACAGTTAAAACCAACGGATAAGGGTCTAGCGTGAATAACAGAGTTCAAAAAGGCTTCTGCAGTTTGCCCAGAAAGGGTACGACCACTGGCGTCGGTAATGGTGCCAGAAATCATAATTGGCAGTTCATAACCTAGCGTTTCAAAGACACCTTGCACGGCATAGATTGCCGCTTTTGCGTTCAGTGTATCAAAAATGGTTTCAATCAATATGAGGTCTGACCCCCCCTTGATCAAATTGTGCGTCGCTTCAGTGTATTCATTCACCAGTGCATCAAAAGTAATGTTTCGAAAGCTTGGATCATTTACATCAGGGGAGATAGACGCGGTTTTACTGGTAGGGCCTAAAACACCCGCCACAAAGCGCGTAATCCCGGTCGCAGCAGTGACTTCGTCACATACTTCACGGGCTATCTTGGCTGCCATTTCATTCAATTCTGGAACTAAGTGTTCCAAATCGTAATCTGCCTGAGATACGCGGGTAGAATTAAAGGTATTGGTTTCAATAATATCAGCGCCAGCATTCAGGTAAGCTTTGTGAATACCCTTAATAATGTCTGGCTGAGTCAGTACGAGAAGGTCATTATTACCTTTAATTTCTTGCTCTAAATCGGCAAAGCGATCGCCGCGGTAATCTGCTTCTTCTAGCTGGTGCGCCTGAATTAACGTTCCCATACCACCGTCTAATATAAGTGCGCGGGATTTTAGGGTGCTATGAAGTATTTCTAAACGCTTTTGACGATCCATTTGATTCTCTACCACTGATATTTCAAACAAAATTTGGCACGTATTCTACCAGAAGCTTATATGCTTGTCTTATTTCTCGTGACGAGGACCCCGTCATTCACCAATCCTGAGTAATTTTGTCAACTATTGCGTTTTAAATACCGTGCGTTGTAAAATAAACAAGATACAATGCGCAAATATAGCTTTATTAAGGTAACCCAAAATGACGCAGTACATAGAGATAACTCCCTCTGCAGAAGAATACTTAGCTGAACTTTTAGAGAAGCAAAATGTTGAAGGTATGGCGGTCCGTATCTTTATCACTCAGCCCGGTACAAAATACGCTGAGACGTGCTTAGCTTATTGTCGCCCAGAAGAAATTAACGAAAACGATTTGTTGCAAGCAATGGACAAATTACGTGTTTATGTGGATACCACCAGCACGGCGTATTTAGAAGACGCGATTATTGATTTTGCTAAAGATCGTATGGGCGGACAGCTGACGATCAAGGCGCCCAACGCTAAAATGCCTAAAGTAAATGCAGACAGCCCGGTTAACGAGCGAATTAACTACTTGTTATATACCGAAATCAATCCAGGCTTGGCTTCTCACGGTGGTGAAGTAAGTTTGGTTGAGATTACGGCCGAAATGGTTGCCGTATTGAAGTTCGGGGGTGGTTGCCAAGGCTGTAGCGCCGTTGAAATGACATTGAAAGACGGTGTTGAAACAACGTTACTCGAGAAAATTCCAGAGTTAACGGGTGTTAAAGACGATACCGATCATACTGTTACTGAAAATGCTTATTTTAAATAGCGTTTATTTCAAATAAAGCATAAAAAAAACCGAATCGATGAAAGTCGATTCGGTTTTTTTGTTTCTAGCGCTTAGGCAGAATATCTTTCAGCTTCTGGTGCATGCTACGAATGGATTCTTCCGTCGTAGTCCAGCTAATGCAAGCATCGGTAACAGACTGGCCGTATGTCATATCTGCAAGATTTTCACAGATATCTTGGCGACCAAACTCAATGTTCGATTCAATCATCAGGCCGATAATGGATTTATTACCTTCCAAAATTTGGTTAGTAACGTTTTCCATAACCAGTGGCTGAATCGCGGCATCTTTACTGGAGTTCTCGTGCGAGCAATCAACCATGATGTTTTGTGCTAAACCTGCTTTCTCTAGTGTTTGTTCACACTGAGCAATATTCACTGAATCATAGTTTGGCTTACCGCCGCCGCCGCGCAATACAATGTGACCGTATTGGTTACCAGCGGTCTCAACAATGGATACTTGACCAGACTGATTGATACCTAAAAAACGGTGCGGATTAGCAACGGATTTAAGTGCATTGGTCGCCACGGTTAAGTTGCCATCAGTGCCGTTCTTAAAACCAACCGCCGAAGAAAGGCCAGAAGCCATTTCGCGGTGAGTTTGAGACTCAGTAGTGCGTGCACCAATGGCAGACCAAGAAATAAGGTCTTGTATGTATTGTGGTGAAATAGGGTCCAGCGCTTCCGTAGATAGCGGCAAGCCCGACGCGGCTAGATCAATCAATAGTTGGCGAGAAATTTTCAAACCATCTTCAATTTTAAATGAGTCGTTTAGGTAAGGGTCATTGATCAAGCCTTTCCAGCCAACCGTTGTGCGAGGCTTTTCGAAGTAAACACGCATTACAATGCACAGTGTATCTTTTACTTCTTCGGCTAAGCCCTTTAAGCGCTCGGCATAATCTTTCGCCGCATCAACGTCGTGAATAGAACAAGGACCTACCACTAAAAAGATGCGGTGATCTTTACGGTCTAGAATATCACGCACTTCTTGGCGACCCTTTTGAATACTTGCCACAACGTCAGTGCTCAATGGCAGTAGAGCTTTTAATTGGTCGGGAGTAATTAGGGTCTCAATAGAGCTGATGTTGAGATCTTCAACACGATTATCAGTCATTTCACTTCCTATATGCGTATCAGTGATGATTCGATGTTAATTAATGTTATCACTCGATTATGACAAATCATTGCCATGATGGACACGGTTATATCATCGAATAATCGGCATAAAGCCATGTTTTTCTTAATTATTTCGTGTTTTGGTCATACTGAGGTGCGTTTCTTAATATTTTGATAGAAGGGTAGTGTTATTAGTTTGACTGACCTGTTAAGCCAAGTGCTAAATTAAAGCAGAGCGAACGGTTGGGTAAGTTCTGCTTAATGGACCGTTGGAATGGCTTGGGTGACATTACTTTGGGTACTGTTAATCTTCTAAAGTTTCGCTTGGATTGCCTTAAACTTTTCAATGTCGGACGCAAGAAAGCGCCACTCTGTTTTTTCTTGCTGACCGTTTAACAATCCTTCGCGAGCGTAGCGCTTTACAGTAACGGGTTTTAATGTCAGTTCTTTAGAGACCTCATCAACATTCAGCCACTCCTCGTTATTACAGCTTTCCTTATTTGTCTCGATACTCATGCAGACCTCCTTAAAATTTATAGTATTAAGAATAGGCTTAATTGAGTGAGCTGCCAGAAAATATAGAGTCCTTTTTTAGTAAGCAATGAATAGGACAGGAATGTAGGTTTTTGTAAGCTAAAAGAACAAGTGTTAAATCCACTGCTATGATCAAAATAGAAGTCGGGAGGTTGCAACCGCCCAATACGTTAAATTTGCCTGAATGAGTAGTAGGCTAGCGAGATGATAAAAAAAATAGTATTTGCCACAGACCTGGGTGTATTGGGTCCATATGTATTATGTCACGCCTTAGAATTATCGAAACAGTTTGGCGCCAAGGTCGATATTATTCATGTTATTGAGCCTATGGGAATATTTGCTGAATCAATACTTGATATTTTTTTACCCCCTGAAGATCTTGATCATTTGCGCAAAGAGGGAGTTTATGACGTGATGAAAACCATTAAAGAGCGCATTTCGGATACCATGGCCTCAGAGTTTGCTGGAGATGATGATGAGTCATTTTTAGGAGAAATTAATGTGGTTAGAGGACAGCCAGCAGAAGCTATTCTAGAATATGTTGATGATCATCATATTGATATGATTGTAATGGGAACGCATGGAGAACATGGTGAAGTGATTGGGGGTTTAGGCTCCGTAGCTTCTAAGGTTTTGCAAAGAAGCTCAGTGCCTGTGCTAATGGTGCCATTGGCGCGTGTTAATAGCCAGTTGGGAATAGCTAATAAAGACTCTCTACGGCGCATGTTGTAGCGCTTAAATGATTTCTTTTTGAGAGGCCTTGCCGTTTTAAAATAGTACTAGCTAAAGAAAGCGTATTTCGCACCTAAGAAAAATAGAATACTGGCCAATAATGGCTTTAATACTGAATCAGGTAGGTGATGAGAAACTTTACTGCCTAGCTGAATTGCTGGAATAGAACCGACCAATAGCGCGAATAATAACCCAAAATCAACATTGCCTAATGCCATATGGACAAGGCCTGCACAGGCCGTTAAAGGAACGGCATGAGCTATATCTGTTCCTACAACGTGAGAAGAACGAAGTGCAGGATATAAAAGCATCAAAACTGCGGTTCCAATCGCGCCTGCACCAACAGAGGTTAGGGTCACTAATACGCCTAATACGATCCCCATTGCGAACGTTAATACATCGCGAAACTTCTCATTATTAACACTTTTACTTCTCATTGTAAGGCGCTGTAATTGATTTCTGAAGATAACCACAAAAGCAGTCAGGAGCAGCATAAAGCCTAAGCTGTTTTTTATAATGGCTTCATAGCTGGCTGAATCTTCAAATACGCTTTGCAGTGAATATCCTGTAATTAATGCCGCGGGAAGACTCCCCAAGGCTAGTAATTTAACCAGTTTCCACTCGACATGCTTTTGCTTGTGATGACTGTAAACACCACTGGCTTTGGTTAGGGAGGCGTACATCAAATCAGTACCCACAGCGATATTGGGCGGAAAACCGAACAATAAAAGAAGAGGGGTCATTAAAGCACCACCACCAATGCCGGTAATGCCTACGATAAAGCCAACGGAGGCACCCGCTAATATATATAACAAAATATCCATGAATATAGTCTAAACTACTATTTAAGAGTCTAAGGAAAGAGAAAGGCTGGTAAATTATACGTTTCCAGCTATTCTGGAAAGGAATATTTATTTATATTTTTATAACTTTTTTGAAGGTTGAGGTGTGGAGGAAATATGAAGCTGCAGCAATTGCGTTACATTTGGGAGGTCGCTCATCACGATTTAAACGTTTCTGCGACGGCCCAAGTGCTCTATACCTCGCAGCCTGGCATCAGTAAGCAGATACGTTTATTGGAAGATGAGTTGGGGGTTGAGATTTTTGCTCGTAGCGGAAAACATCTCACTCGTATTACACCTGCCGGGGAGTCGATTTTAAAAGTAGCGGGAGAAATTCTGCGAAAAGTCGAAAGTATTAAACAAGTTGCACAAGAATTTAGTGATGAAACGAAAGGCAGCCTCTCAATATCAACAACCCATACTCAGGCGCGCTATGCACTGCCCAGTGTCATTGAGAGCTTTATGGGCAAATTTCCCGATGTTTCTTTGCATATGCATCAAGGAACGCCGATGCAGATCGCTGAGATGGCCGCCAATGGTGGGGTTGATTTCGCAATAGCAACCGAAGCAATGGAGTCATTCGGGGATCTAATTATGATGCCTTGCTATCGCTGGAATCGAAGCATCTTGGTTCCTAAAGGACATCCGCTGGCAGGTCATTCAGCACCAACATTAGAAGAAGTCGCAGCTTATCCCTTAGTTACCTATGTATTCGGCTTTACCGGGCGATCTAAGCTGGATGAGGCATTTAAAAGTCGTAACTTAACGCCAAGAGTTGTCTTTACCGCCGCTGATGCGGATGTTATTAAAACTTATGTGCGCTTAGGGGTAGGAATAGGAATTGTTGCGACGATGGCGATTGATGATGAGTTGGATGACGATCTTGTCGCAATTGATGCGAGTCATTTGTTTGCGTCGAGTATCACGCAAATAGGCTTTCGCAAAGGAACGTTCTTACGTGGTTATATGTACGATTTCATCGAGCGCTTTGCGCCGCACCTAACAAGTAATATGGTTAATAAAGCCATTAAATGCCACAACAAACAAGAAATGGAAGAGCTATTTAAAGACATTGAATTGCCTGTTCACTAGTCTAGAAAATATTAAAAAAGGTTAACCAGCGAAACGTTACGTCTCGATGGTTAACCTTTCTTTTGTGGCAACCTAAGTTTAGCCCTTACCAATAATATTCCCCGCATGCAGCCCACATTCTTTGTGGTCACCACCTTCCCACCACCAGCGGCCTTCGCGCTCATGTTGATTTGGCAAGACAGGGCGAGTGCAGGGTTCACAGCCAATACTAATGTAGCCTTGATTATGGAGCTCATTAAAAGGTACATCAAAAATCTTGATGTACTCCCAAACCTGAGCCGAAGTCCAATTCGCTAGTGGGTTGTACTTGTATAATACTTCTCCCACTCCGGGGAAGTTATCTTCTTCGCATAATGCAATTTCAGTGCGAGTGCCAGGGCTTTGATCTTTTCTTTGACCTGTGATCCAAGCGTCCAATGTCGTGAGCTTGCGTTTAAGGGGGGCTATTTTTCGCACACCACAGCACTCCTTATGCCCATCTTCGTAGAAGCTAAATAAGCCTTTTTCTTTACTAAAAGCTTCTAGTGCGGCTTGCTCGGGTGACATTAATTCGATTTGAATATTGTAGTGCTTACGGACTTTTTCGATGAACTGATAGGTTTCGGCATGCAAGCGGCCAGTATCTAAGCAAAAAACCTGCACGTTAGGGTCTATCTTTGTGGCCATATCAACCAAAATAACATCTTCTGCGCCACTGAAACTAACAGCGATTTTGCCATGGTTTTCAATGGCGTATTTGATCAGGTCTTTAGGGCGCTTATCAGCGAAATCCTGATTGATTTGAGTTAAATCAAGCATTGTATAATTCTCTATCAAGATGATTGTCTAGATGAAGGCTATTTTAGTCTTCTTTTGGCTAGACGTATTTCTATTTGGCTTATTTCACAGTGAATGCAGCCTAGCATGATTCGATATATGCTTTAAAATAATTAAAGCTGATATTTATATAATTAAAAGAATGGTCTGTGAGCGTACTGGTCCGAATTCAATGCTCTTATGTTCTATTGTTTTTAGCGTATTTACTGTTAGAGTACGCATTTTATTATCATTAAAATAACGTCAAAAATTGGAGCGTATTGTGGAAGTAGCTTGCTTAGATCTTGAAGGTGTACTGATTCCTGAAATTTGGATTGAATTTGCCAATAAAACAGGCATAGAAGAGTTGAAAGCGACGACTCGTGATATTCCAGATTATGATGTATTAATGAAGCAGCGCTTACGCATTCTTGATGAGCATGGCTTTAAGCTACAAGACATTCAAGAAGTGATCGCCACGCTTAAACCTTTAGAAGGTGCTGTTGAGTTTGTTAATTGGTTGCGTGAGCGTTTTCAGGTGATTATCTTATCGGATACTTTTTATGAGTTTTCACAGCCGTTAATGCGTCAGCTGGGTTTTCCAACCTTATTTTGTCATCGTCTAGAAACAGATGAAGAAGGTCGCGTTATTAACTATCACTTGCGCCAGGCTGATCCTAAACGCCAGTCTATTCGTGCCTTACAAACAATCTATTACCGCACGATTGCAGCGGGCGATTCTTACAATGATACTACGATGTTGGCCGAAGCCGACGCGGGTATCTTATTTAAAGCTCCTAAGAATGTGATTGCAGAGTTTCCTCAATTTCCAGCCGTTCATGAATATGAAGACCTTAAGAAAGAATTCTTAAAAGCTTCGAATAGAGAGTTAACGCTTTAAAATAGAACGCTAGTTTTTAAAAATGCTGTCGGCCTAAAGACCGACCTACAACTAAGGGCAATCTTAAAATGTAGGTCGTACTTTAGTGCGACTAGCGAGTTTGAAGGCTAGCCTACACAGCTATAATCCTTCTATTACATCCATAATGCGCTGTATTTTGGTTAAACTCTCTTCGTACTCTTCGTCACAATCAGAATCTACCGTTATGCCACCGCCGCCCCAGCAAGTAATAGTATTGTCACGGAACTCTAAGCTGCGTATTAAAATATTAAAATCGGTATTGCCTGTATCGGAAAAATAACCAAAGCTACCGCAGTATAAAGAACGAGGCTGCACTTCGAGCTCTTCAATGATTTCCATTGCGCGTTTTTTTGGAGCACCAGTGATTGAACCGCCGGGGAAGGCACTGTTAATTGCTTCTGCAGGGCTGATCTCGGGTTTCAGTTGAGCGCTAATCGTACTCACTAAATGGTGTACATTCGGATGAGACTCTAATTCAAACAACTTATCGACTTTAACGCTGCCGGGGATGGCCGACATGCTCAAGTCATTACGCAGTAAGTCCACAATCATTAGATTTTCAGCTTTGTTTTTAGCGCTGTTACTGAGTTCGGCAATCAGTGCTTTATCGAGAGCGCTATCTTCGCCTCGTTTGATGGTTCCTTTAATGGGCTTGGCTTCTAGTACTCCAGAGCTGTTGATACTCATGAAACGCTCTGGGCTCATACTTACCAGTTCGCAATCCTTACCTTGAAAGTAACAGCCAAAGTTGGGTTTAAGAGCGCTCGCTAATGGCTGAATCGTATCGATAGCGGAGCCTTCATAGTGAGAACTGACGAAAGGGTGGGTTAAGTTAACCTGATAGCAATCGCCCGCTAATAAATAATCCTGTACTCGGTCGAAGGCCTTTTTATAATCACTTTTTTGCCACCTTGCTATAAAGGGTGCTGCAATAAAAGGAGTCGTCAAAAATGATGATGCCTGAGGTTGAGGTTGAGCGGTTAGCTTATTGGTGCGTTGATTCGATAGTTCGGCTAATAGCCAGGCATACGCTTCTTTGGCGGCCTGATCTGGCTTGCCAAGTAAATGAAATTGCCCAAGTGAGTGATCAAAGCAAATACTCCAAGGGTAGTAATTGAACTCGGCTATTGATTTGGTCGGTATGTTTGTCGCTGTATTATGAGTGGTGTTAGGCGTTGACCTTGGGTAAGAAAAATAACCAATCCAGCCTGAATGGAAAGGTATTCTTGATTCTTGACTCTTTTCTTTAAACTCAGCGGCGTTATTTTCGAAGGGGGTGTTTGCTTCAGTTACTGTATTTTTCTGAATAGATTGCTGCCAAGTCTTAATTTCACTGGAGCAATAAAAATTCATTCTCTCGCTAGGGTTGGCGCTTAAAAAACTAAATCGTTTGTCATTATTATTTTTAGTTGAGAGTTCGGAGCTTACAACATCAAATGGCTTAGATATAAGAAAGCTAATATCAGATAGCGTCAATTGGCTATTAGCTGAGCGACTCATCTTTATAAGAGCGGTGAAAATCTGGCAAGAATCAATTTGAGATAAAGAGGTTGGGTGCATGATTTTATTGGTACGAATGTTTGTTAAATGCATTAAATAAGTGACCCTGCCGGAGGTTAAAGTCTGCCAAATTAGCAGGATGTAAGACACTTAACTCTATGTGTCTGTAGTTTACAAAAAAACTGGTCAAAATGTTGAAATATATCTAGACAAAGAAAGAGTCCCATAATATTGTTTGTGCAACTTCTGATCTTGGCTTAAAGCTTAGACAGCAGGGTAAAACGATAACAATAAAAATGAACTATGCATGATTAGTTCCCAGATTGAGTAGCTCTTTATTGAGATACGATTTCTACCTAGGGAATGAGAGTAGGGAATACTACTCATAATCATAATATAACGGAGTGTGCACTCATGAAAACTTTCCAAAAAATCGCTTTAGTATCTGCTATCGCAACAGCTTCTTTCGCAACTCAAGCTATGGAAGCTTTGGACGATTCAGTTCTTGGTAATACAACAGGTCAGGCCGGTGTTACAATTGACATTAGTGTTGGCGGTTCTGGTATTTCTATTGGCGAAATCGAATACAAAGATGAAGGTTCTGTATTAATTCAAAATGTAACTGTAAACGACATTACAAAACTTACTCAAACAATCGACGTTGATGCTGAAGGTAACTTATTGATCGGAACAACTGCTGTTACTGGTGTTAATTTAGCACTTGGTGATGACGGTACTGGTAATTACAGTGCGGTTGCTTTGAAAGGTACTAACGGTACTACTGAAGTTGTTAATAACTTGAATATGACGGTTGATTTGGGTGAAAGTACTACTCAGATCATGAACCTTGCAGGTGCAAACTCACTTGCAACTCAAGCTCAGGCTGATGGTTTTGGTGCTGCAGCATTTGAAGGTTCAGTTGCAATTCGTTCAACTAGTTCTCTTGAAATTACAGACCTTGATGTAGGTATGTTTGGTTATACTCGAGCTCAAGCAGATGCTAAATCTATAGCCGCTGGTGGTGCTGCTGGTGATGCTACATCTGATTTTTACGCAACTAGTTCTGCTATCAATATCTCAGATGTTAGATTTTATGGTACTACTGGTATAGGTAGTAAGGCAACTATGGATCAGGTTATCTGGGCTAAAGGCGGCACTCAAGCACAAGGCGCTGGTCTTTACATTCAGATGGGTGAGATTGCAGGTACATTAGAAGTTGGTGGTATTGCGTTTGGTACTTCACCTTCAATTGGTACGGTTAAGGTTTCAGATATTAATCTTGCTGGCATGACTACTCGTATCTATGGTCACTAATCATTTGTGATTATTTGATTTTAGAATTGCTAGTATAAAGAAACCCGCTTCGGCGGGTTTTTTTATGTCGGTAAATTATGTTTGTAGATGTGCTTAATCTACTCTTGCGTTGTTTGTTTCTAATTCAAATGTTGGTAGTTGTTAGGCAGGCTTAATTCGTGCCTGTGTGAAAATTAAATATCAGCAAACTCATATTTAGCGATGCTTTCTTCCTTGTTTGTATTGGCTTATTTTGTCTTTTTTCTACGTAAATATTCCCTAAATGCCCGAATTGATTGTAATTATAAGTGGTCTTTTGAGTAAACTTCTGTAACATGAGTTTGCAAGTCTTAGGTATAAAAAAATAATAATCCAAGACGCTTCTCAGGGAGTTGGGGAAATACTGTGCTAATCATTTTATTAGGTTCTATCATCGCATTCTCTATTATTAACGAGCTGGCTATTGTGCCTGATCGTCAAGAGGGTGATATCGTTTACCGTGTTGCGAATACTGAACCTGCTCAGCAGGATGTATTCATCAATGTGGAGCCTCTGGCGACTCAGCGTTTTAATAACGTAGTGCGTCAAGCCTTCGATTATAGCTGCGGTTCTGCAGCACTCACTACCGTGCTCGATTTCTATCTAGGTCGTAACTTCCAAGAGCGTCAAGTAATGGAAGGACTGCTGCGTTTTGGTGAAACCGAGCGTATTGTTGAGCGTCGTGGTTTTTCCTTACTAGACATGAAGCGCCTTGTAACCGCACTGGGTCATCCATCGGGTGGTTTTAAAGCGGAGGCGTCTGATTTAGAAGAGCTCGATCACCCCGCAATCGCACCGATTGAATACGCAGGTTTTAAACACTTTGTTGTGGTACGCGCTGTGTATGATGGGCGTGTTTTTGTGGCTGACCCAGCATTGGGTAATATCAGTTTTACCATGCATCGCTTTTTAGAAATTTGGGATAACAACGTATTGTTTATTGTCTTCCCGAATGGGCACAAACCTACGAATGGTTTGGAACTGCAAGAACAAGATTTACGTTATGTTTCCGACTATATTATTGCGGAAAATACGTTCAAAGAATTTCCTCATTTTGCAATGCCTGTTGATGGTAATTTTTATAACAAAATTGCATCATTAAATAACAACGCGTATTTCAAATTTGATATTGCTAGAAATGATACTTCTGCACCTGTTACAGAGTTTGGTCAAGTAATTCAGCCCGGGGAGCCGATGTTGAATGCAGATGGTAATCAATACTACCCATCCGATAACAGCAAGTTTTACGACCAAAGTGGCGATAATGAATTCAACTCCATCTATTGGAGTGGCACTGACGATTTGTATGATAACGGTGTTCGTAGTATTGAAAAAAATATACGTTATAAGCGTAACTAATTAAAATAAGAACTTACAAAAGATAGGGATTCCAATGGGGATTAAGCTGCATTCATCATTATTATTGATCGCTCTTAGTGCAACCGGTGCTTCTTTGGTTCAGGCCGCAGATGTTTCGGAGGCGAGAGAAGCATTAACCAAGCAAGCCACGGACACGGATACCGAGCAGGCGCTTGAAGAAGTATTTGAGGCCGCGGAAAGTAGCTATTCTTTGCTAAAAAAAGGGGGAATGAGCTTAAACTATAGCTTTGATTACAGTTATTACGGTGATCAGCGATTAAGTCTGCTTATTGCTCCTCAGCTTGATAATAATGGCGATCCTAATGGTTCTTCAAATATCTTGAGCGCAGATGTTTCACCTTCCGCCTCTCATACGTTTACCAATTCGTTTAGCTTGGATTATGGTCTGTTAGACAACGTGACCATTGGTGGTCGCATCCCTTTGGTGGCTAAGTTTGATACGGAAGAGGATATGACCAACTACGCGATGGGTGATTTAAGCGGAACCGTTCGTTGGCAGCCATGGGGCATTGTTCCAGGCACCATCAGTAAAACCTTATTTGGTTCCTTAAAGCTTAAAACCGCTGATAGCCCTTATGAAGTAGACCCTAATAAAAACCTGGCGACGGGTTCTGGTTATTACAGCATCAGTGGTGGTGGTAGTATTTCTAAAGTATTAGACCCTGTTGTTCTATTTGGCTCAGGTACTTATGGTTATAACATTCCTGAGACTGATCTTAATCAAGTTCGTGATGGCGCTATTTTGAAAGAAGTTCATCCTGGCAGCTCGCTATCGGGTTCTATGGGTTTTGCTTACTCACTTTCGTACGACGTCTCTTTGAGTGTGTCTTTTCAGGCATCTTATAATGACGAAACAAAGTTTGTATTACAGCGTGGGCGTAACAAGATTAATAGTACAGTCGGCAGTCAGGTAACGGGTATTATGAACTTTGCCTTAGGCGTGCGCATTTCACCTAAAACAATTACTAATATAAATGTGGGCTTTGGTATGACAGAGTCAGCGCCTGATTTCATGGTTGGATTTTCTATGCCGATCGATATCGAAGGCGTGAAGGCAAGCTTGTAAACATCGCATAAAGGCAATAAGGAGACGAACATGAATATTGCGATGTTTAAACGACTAGCGGTGTTGACCTTAGGGTTGGCAGCGAGTAGTACTCAAGCGCAGTTAGCGACAAATTTATTTATTGATACCAAGGCTATGTCTATGGGTAATGCTGTAACGGCAGACCCAGTTGGTATTATGAGTATTCACTTTAACCCTGCGGGCTTAACCAAGCTGGATGGGCGACAAATTCAATTCTCGCTGCAGAATATTTATCTGAAAGCAGAATATGATTTCCAAGTGCCTGATCACTATGATGGTTCAGGACAGCTATTAGATATTAATGATGATCCAGTAGCAGGGCAAAGCGGCGAAGCCACTGCAGCGGCTTATATTCCAGGTTTTGGTATTATGCCAATGGATATCTTGCCTATTTTGCAATTGCCATCCGCCGGTATGTCAATTAAGCCTGAAGGTTCTCGCTTCACTTTTGCCAATGCGGTTTATGCACCAATGGCAGCAGGTTTTGCGAAGTCAGATGATGACCCAGGTCGTTATCAAGCGAAGAAAGTTGCGATGCAGCGTTTCTCGTACCTGACGCCTTCTTTTGGTTATCAGGTTAATGATGAATTTGCCGTCGGTGCAAGTTTCTTATTCAGTCATCATGCTTTGGCACTAGAACAAGACTTACGTGCTCCGAGTATTTTAATCGCGGTCGCTGATCAATTACAGGATGCTTTTGGTTGTTTTAACGATGATGGCACCCAGACGGGTAATGATCCTTTGGTACCACTAATCGCCTTGTGTGGTGGTAAAATCGGACCTTATGAAGATGTGGGTACGCTTAAAGTTGATACGCAGGAAAGCTTATCTCCGTCGTTTAATATTGGCTTTTTATGGGAACCTAAAGAGTGGTTTGCTTGGGGTGCTACCTACCAAAGTGGTGCAACTGCACACTTGAAAGGAACATATGAGCTAGAATATACCGATGATTTTGCGGGATTCTTCAGAAAACTTCAGTCAACAATCTTTGGGGCTATTGGTGGTGCAATTTTCCAATTGCCATCTGGGGTTAAGAAGGAGTCGGGCTTAGTTACGACTGAGCAGGTATTCCCTCAGCGCTTTCAAACCGGTATTAAGTTAAAGTTTTTTGAAGACTTTCAATTTAACGTTGACCTAGGCTGGACTGATTTTGATAAATGGGATTATTTAGAGCTTCAATTTGATCGTCCTGTGAGCTTTTTAAGTTCAGCAAAAATTTTAGCGCCAGGCTTAGTGACGGATACTACGTTAAAGCAACCGCTTGGTTTTAAGAGTGTCTGGAGCCCAGCGTTCGGTTTTGCGTATGATATGAATTCACGAGTACAGTTACGTGCGGGTTATGAACCTCGTGCAACGTCGATTCCAGATGATGCTATGAGTATTCAGGCGCCGCTAGGTTTTGCTGAGCTGTATTCTTTAGGTATGGGGTATATTTGGGATAAAGACAGTGTGGTCGATTTCTCAATTGCCTTTATGCAGTCAAAAGAGACAATTTATGCTGATCCGCAAGAAGAAAATGATGTTGGACCTTATTCCAATTCAAGTAATTCGCTTAACAGGAACTGTTTGACATGTACGGTAACCAACCCTTATCCAAGTTTGGATGTCAGAACCAAGTTAACGATTGGGGCTGTGGGTATAACCTATCGAACCAAGTTCTAATTAAAAGCGTTTCATTACTTTTAGTTCTTATATGTACTCTGCTATCAGTGAATCCCGCTGTGGCAGAGGAGGCTGATTCTGAGCCGCGCTATTACACTTGGGTTGACGCCCAAGGTGTAATGCACAATAGCTTGATCACGTCTAAAAAAAATGTCGACCGTAAAAGTGCTAAAATCCCTCAAGAAAAACTCGATACCAATACGCCCACTAATGCGCCAGATTTTAATGTAGATGACTTTCCTTCTGAAGAAAATCACCAAAAAAAAATGGACGATCGTATAGCAGAAAAAAAGCCTTTCTTTACCTGGATCGATGCCGAAGGTGTTGTACGTAGTGAAGCTAAGCCTGATGTCATGGTTGAGTTTGTGGCGGAAGAGGTCGTTTATGACGCTGTTTTTGCTCCGCCATTCCGTTTACCCAAACATATTAAACAGGGGCAGTGTTGTGAGCGCTATGCGGCAGCCTTTACGGCAGCAGTATCGTTTAATGGCTCAGCGAGCTATCAAGTTGATGACACGCTATATCCTTTTCAAACTCAATCAGGCAGTGTCTCTGCTGGCTACTTTTCGTTGCCTGAATTGGCCGATAAAGAAATCATTTTACTGAAAGGCTATAAGTTACCCCGTGATAGTTCTTTTGAAGTTATTGCGCTTGATGAGGCTTTTCAGCCTCTTTATTTAGCCTCTAAACTTAAGGGCCTTTTTATTGAGCAAACATGGAAAGACGTCGCTTACAAAAAAATAATGTTAGAAATTTCTGATGCCGATGTTAAATACTTGGTTGTTTTTGTACGGCCTCAATCGCTGTCTTTGAAACAGCGTGATGTTGAAAAAAATAATTTGAAACCAAGTAAATTGAAGCCAAGTAGTTCGAAAAACAAAATACCAGAAAAAATAGAAGCTTTAAGTAATTACCGCCTGTCAGTGATGCGAGATCAATTCATTGATTAAGCAGCGACAACTATTTAATTTTGCTGAAACTCAAGTTGCCTACACTCTTTTTCGTCGAGAAGTCCCTGCGAATAAAGCATCCCCGCGTCGTATTGTGCTGCTTCACGGGGCGGGTGTTGCGGGGGAGTTAACCTGGACTTTTATTGTTAATTATCTCAAACATTGGGATGAGGTATTGGTTCCTGATTTACTGGGAATGGGTGAAAGTTTTTTTGAAATATCAGATCAATTAAGTTTTTCGATAGAAGATATTTGCCATTCACTATTTGGCGTTCTTCGCCATCATCAATGGCATGCCTTTGATCTAGTCGGTTACTCGTTAGGTGGGTTGGTCGCGTTGGAATTAAATGCCCAAGCCGCTCGAGAGCTCAGCCTGCAATCCACCCCGGATACTCTTATTCATTCTTTATGCTTAATAGAACCTGCGCTTTTTAGTGATCAATCACTGCAGTCGGCGCTGAGTTTTCGTCAGTCATTTGTGCCATTGTCAGCCAGTATTAAATCGGAACCGGATAACGACCAGCATTTTATCGACTTTCTTGATTTGGTTTCACCTAACCGTAAACGCAGTGCGCAGATTGATAAATTGGCCATTCAGCGTCTGCAGTTACGGCCATTAGGCTTTGCTCATGCATTGGCGGCTGTGTCTGAATATGCAGATCATTTAGATGATTTTAAACTGCAACAATTGATTGCGAGCATTCCTAAGGGGTTGGGAATAGTAGGAGGTCTGTCGCCTCCTGGTTTATTACTCGCGCAGCAAAAAATACAGCGCCAGCTTGAAAGTCAAAATAAGAATCAAGGTCAAAGTCAAAGTATGACCCAAAAAAAGCATTGGCACATAGAGTCACTTGCCAATGCTGATCATAGTTTGGTATATGTGAGACCTAAAGTTGTCGCGGGTTTAATTAACGATTATTTAGGCTGTTATTAGGCTTAATTGAAACGACGCTGTAACTTTGCCGCTGCGATTATGCGGGTGCAGATTTCTTCTACAGAAGCGTCGGTTGTGCTGAGGTAGGGGATGTTATTGCTTTCAAATAAATGTTCGACTTCATCTACTTCGTGGTAACACTGCTTAAGTGAAGCGTAGCGACTATTAGCGCGGCGTTCATTACGAATAGCCGATAAACGGTCTGGGTCAATCGTCAAACCAAACAACTTATCTTTTTTATCGCTCAGGCAAGCAGGAAGAGTGAGCTCTTCCATATCATCTTCCGTGAGTGGGTAATTCGCCGCTTTAATGCCAAATTGCATGGCCATATATAAGCAGCTGGGTGTTTTACCGCTGCGCGATACGCCAACCAAAATAACATCTGCTTCGTCGTAGTAGCGCGTGCGCGCACCATCGTCGTTATCAAGAGCGTAATTAATCGCCGCAATTCGTGCAACATAGCTATCGCTTAATGCGCTCTGATGAGATTTTCCGACAGTGTAAGATGATTTTTCGCCCAGTTCACTTTCTAGTGGCGAAAGAAATGTTGAGAAAATATCAACTTTAAAAGCATGTGCGCCATCGATAACTTTCCGAATGTTTTTATCAACCACGGTATCGAAGATGATTGCGGTTTGACCAGACTCTAGCTGAGCTTTATTGATCTCGGCCACCGCCGCTAAGGCTTTATCTTCACTATCAATATAAGGTAGGGTGACGCGTTCAAATTGAATGTTTTCAAATTGTGAGAGTAAACTATTGCCTAAAGTTTCAGCAGTTATGCCAGTGCCATCAGAAATAAAAAAAGCGTAACGTTTCATAAGTCCTACTTGGTGGTAAAATGTAGATTGCACGATTATATTAGTAAACAGCTAATATATGTCAGTATTTATCCGAGGAGAAGAGCTTTGACGCAGAATACGCTTTGGTTTGATCAAGTTTCGATCAACGATGTAGATAAAGTCGGAGGAAAGAACGCATCTCTTGGCGAGATGATTAGTAATTTGTCTGCTTTGCAGGTATCGGTGCCGAATGGCTTTGCAACGACAGCAGAGGCGTACGTTAAATTTTTATCCTATCAAGGTTTGGCTGAGAAAATTGATCAGCGCCTATCTGGACTCGATGTTGAAGATGTTAATGCTTTATCAGCAGCAGGCAGTGACATACGCCAGTGGATTTTGGCCGCGCCTTTTCCAGAAGATTTAAAAGCAGATGTGGCAGCATTTTTTAAAGAGCTTCAGCAGGGGAATGAACAGCTTGCTGTGGCAGTGCGTTCATCTGCAACCGCTGAAGATTTACCCGATGCCTCTTTTGCTGGTCAGCAAGAAACGCATTTGAATATTGTGGGCATCGATGCCGTTTTTGATGCTATGAAAGATGTTTTTGCATCATTATTCAACGATCGTGCAATTGCTTATCGTGACCACAATGGCTTTGATCACAAAAAAGTAGCGCTATCGGCGGGTATTCAGCGCATGGTTCGTAGTGAAGATGCTTCCTCAGGCGTTATGTTCACTATGGATACTGAGTCGGGATTTGAAGATGTTGTTTTTATTACCTCTTCTTACGGCTTAGGCGAGACGATTGTACAAGGGGCTGTAAACCCTGATGAGTTTTACGTTCATAAAGAAACCTTAGCTCAAGGTCGTCCGGCCATTTTACGTAGAAATCTTGGAGCAAAAGCTTTGAAGATGGTATACGGAGAAGAAGCGGTTGCGGGCAAGTCTGTTGTCACTAAACGAGTTGACCGTGAGTTGCGTCGATTATTTTCGATCAACGATGCAGAAGTCACTGAGCTGGCTAAGCAGGCGATGATTATTGAAAAACATTATAAGCGTCCAATGGACATCGAATGGGCTAAAGATGCTGACGATGGAAAAATATACATCGTTCAGGCGCGTCCAGAAACAGTAAAAAGTCGTGCTAACAAAAATGTAATGGAGCGCTACCTGTTAAAAGAAACAGGAAACGTCTTGGTTGAAGGTCGCAGTGTTGGTCATCGTATTGGCAAAGGCTGTGTGCGCGTTGTAAAAAGCATCGATGATATGGATCAGGTTCAGCCAGGAGATATTCTGGTTGCGGATATGACGGACCCAGATTGGGAGCCCGTGATGAAACGTTCTGCGGCGATTGTCACCAATCGTGGTGGTCGTACTTGTCATGCGGCTATCATTGCACGTGAATTAGGTATTCCTGCAATTGTTGGTTGCGAAGATGCAACTCGAGTATTAAAAGACGGTCAGGAAGTGACTGTATCGTGTGCTGAAGGGGATACGGGTTTTGTCTATGAGGGTGGGCTGTCGTTTGATATTAAAACGAACAGTGTCGAATCGATGCCAGACTTACCCTTCAATGTCATGATGAATGTGGGAAATCCCGATCGTGCGTTTGACTTTCAGTCTTTGCCAAATGCCGGTGTTGGCCTCGCGCGCTTAGAGTTTATTATTAATCGCATGATTGGTGTTCACCCTAAGGCACTGTTAATTTTGATACGCTGCCAGAGGAAGTGAAGTTCACCGTTGAGCGTCGAATCTCTGGTTATAAAAGTCCTGTCGATTTTTATGTTGAAAAGTTGGTTGAGGGTATCTCTACCTTAGCCGCCGCTTTCTACGGCAAGAAAGTAATTGTTCGTTTATCTGATTTTAAATCTAATGAGTACGCTAATTTAATTGGCGGTCGTTTGTACGAGCCGGAAGAAGAGAATCCGATGCTGGGTTTCCGAGGCGCTTCGCGCTATATCTCTGATCAGTTCCGTGATTGTTTTGAACTTGAATGCCGTGCGATGAAAAAAGTCCGTGACGAAATGGGCTTTACTAATGTCGAAATAATGGTGCCGTTTGTCCGTACGGTGGATGAAGCGCGTCAGGTTGTAGAGTTGTTAGCAGAAAATGGATTAGTGCGTGGCGAAAATGGTTTACGTTTAATCATGATGTGTGAACTACCTGCTAACGCCATTTTGGCTGAACAATTTCTAGAGCACTTTGATGGGTTCTCAGTCGGGTCCAATGATTTAACGCAGTTAACATTAGGCTTAGATAGAGATTCTGGAATTATTGCGCATTTATTTGATGAGCGAAATGAGGCCATTAAAATTCTATTAATGAATGCCATTCAAGCCTGTAAAAAAGCGAATAAATATATTGGTATTTGTGGTCAGGGCCCATCAGATTACCCTGATTTTGCAAAGTGGTTGATGGAGCAGGGGATTGATAGTGTTTCGCTCAATCCTGATTCTGTTCTAGATACTTGGTTCTTTTTGGCGGATAAAACTAATTAATGAAAAGTAGCAGTGAGTTTTTTCCGGTAACTTTATTGAAAGCCGATGTTGTTGGTGACTTAACCGATGATGTTTATTTAATAAAGCACGGCCGTGATGCCGATCCAAGTGTGCAAATCGCCTTGAGTCATATTGGTATTTATGGAGAGTCAAGTAAGGGTAAGCAGCCGATTGTATTGGTGCATGGTAGTTTTACCAATCGTCGATTTTGGCTGTCTGCGCAAGGTATTGGCTTGGCTCGCTATCTGGTTGAGGCGGGGTTTGATATTTGGTTGATGGAAATGCGTGGGCATGGTTTATCGCCTCGTAATCGAGATTATAAAGATAATAGTTTGGAGCATTATGCCGTATCCGATGTTCCTGCGGTTAATGAATTTGTTATTGAAAAAACAGGTTTAAAGCCTGTATGGTTGGGTCATTCGTTGGGTGGCGTTCTTATTTCGACGGCGATTGCTGCAGGTGCTTTGCCTGAAATTAAAGTTGCGGCCATTGCACTATTAGGCACTCAAATTGTACGTCGTCGTTGGTTTTTGCAAATTCCATTGGTGACCTCTCTTGGTAAATTTTGGTTTACGTTAAAGCCTGAAATGGATGGTCGTAAATTAAAAATTGGCCCAGAGAATGAGCCTGCGGGTATTGCGAAAGAATACTTACGTTGGTTAGGCTTGCTCGGACAGTGGCGCTTTAATAACAATAAAACCCCCTTGTTGGCTAAATGGCAGGGTGTGAGTATTCCATTACTGGCGATGGTCGGGAAAGATGATCAATCTGATCCGGCAAAATATTGTCAGCGTTTTTATGAATCGTGCGGGTCAAGCAACAAGGTTTTTAAACTGCTGGCAAAAGAAGAAGGATACAGTCGAGACTTTGGTCATGTCGATATGGTCGTAAGTAAAGCGGCTGCAGAAGAAGTGTGGCCAGAGCTATCAAACTGGTTAGTGCAAATTAAACAGACGGCGGCATAGTTGTTTAGTGGATAGCTGTTGTAAAAGTACTGTTTTAAAAGTGCTGTTTAAAAAATAATTTTTAATAATATGACAAGGTAGGGGAAAAGAAATGACTCAATACATTACTCCAGATTTATGTGACGAATATCCTGAATTGGTTCAGGTTGTTGAGCCTATGTTTAATAACTTTGGCGGCAAAGATAATTTTGGTGGTCAAATTGTTACCGTTAAATGCCACGAAGATAACTCGAAAGTAAAAGAGTTAGTTGATACAGACGGCACTGGCAAGGTAATGGTTGTTGATGGTGGCGGTTCACTGCGCCATGCTTTGTTAGGCGATATGTTGGCAGAGAAAGCGGCTAGTAATGGCTGGGAAGGCTTGATTATCTACGGCTGCATCAGAGATGTCGATGTTATTATGCAAACCGATTTGGGTGTGCAGGCTTTGGCAACGAATCCTCTGAAAACTGATAAACGTGGCCTGGGTGACGTAGATGTGCCAGTAAAATTTGGTGGGGTTGTATTTACTCCGGGTGAATATGTTTATGCCGATAATAACGGAGTGATTGTTTCGCCTACAGCGTTGACAATGCCTTAGTGCTTATTTGTAGTGCTTAATAACAAAATATAGAAAGGCTGCTTTTTAAGCGGTCTTTTTTTTGACTTTTTTTGGGGTATTTTACAGCAGAGGGGTATTCATAATTGTGGCGTTACTGAGGATTTTTTATTGCGAATAGTTGTAAAAATCTGAGCTGAATCCCCTTTGAAACAGTCATGCTTAAAAGCATAACTGTTCGTCAAGGGGGAGCTTATTTCTGATTACTGATCAGATTGATCATTTTCAGCTTGCTTGCGAGCCGTGCGAGGATCGTTCATTGCACGAACAGGCTGGCGACGACGACGTGAATCCGGTTTAGGGGCTTCAGTCTTAGTCTCGGCTTTAGCAGGGGCTTCAGTTTTGGCTTCTTGCTTAGGCGTTTCCACTTTAGCAGGTGCTTCAACTTTAATCTCAGTCTTAACCGGTGCTTCAGTCTTCACTTCTTGCTTAGGCGTTTCCGCTTTAGCAGGTGCTTCAACTTTAATCTCAGCCTTAACCGGCGCTTCAGTCTTCACTTCTTGCTTAGGCGTTTCCACTTTAGCGGGTGTTTCAACTTTAACATCAGTCTTAACCGGAGTTTCAGTCTTAGCTTCTTGCTTAGATGCGTCAGCTTTAACAGGTGCTTCAGATTTCTCTTCATGTGCAGCCCAAGGCTTAGCCGTTTCAGTTTTAGCTTCAACTGTCTTAGCGTCAGTCGCCTTAACAGGTGCTTCTACCTTAACATCAACAGGCTTAGCGGATTGTTCATTTTGAACAGCCGCTTCAGACGTATTCGTATCGTTGGCATTGCGTGCAGGGCGTTCTTGGCGATTGCGACGACGTTGGCCATTGTTACGCGGACGACGAGGTGCTTTCTCTTGATTATTGTCTTCAGAAGTCGCCGCTTGTGCTTCAGGCTTCTTGCTTGGACGTTCATCACGCTTGCTGTCGTTATCGCGCTTTGCATTGCGATTACGGTTGTTGCGAGGCTCAGCCTTTTCATTGGGTTCGTTACGATCACGAGATTCAACTGGCTTGTTGCGAACAGGACGTTCAACGCTCTTCTCGTTGCGTGCAGGACGTTCGTTCTTGCGTTCACCCTTATTCTCAGAGTCACGTTCGTTACGGCGATTATTCTGAGGGCGGCGAGTGCTTTGACTAGAGCGCTGATTGCGATTGTTGGATGGCTTGCTGCTAGGCTTAGGCTTTTCTTCAGTTTCTTCTTCAGAGCTGAAAAGGCCCGATAGACTATCGGATAGCTTTTTAAAGAACGACTTCTGTGGCACAGGAGCACGAGCGGCCGCAACGGCTTTCACAGCAGCGTCCTGAGTCTTAGCAGGTTCTTTTGGTTCTGCGTCGATACCGAAGTCAACATCAGGTTCAAAGTTTTGCTCATGGCTCGATTGGCCAATTAATGTAT